>CAZNQE010000033.1:0-24620 GCA_964575005.1 uncultured Polaromonas sp.
GGCGAGTGCAACAACAATCAGAGATGCTGATGCTCATGCGCCTGGGTAGCTCGTCGCTCAGGGTGGTGATGGGTCTAGCGCAGTTGGCTGAGGCGATCCGTCGCGACCTTGACCTGTCGGTGGACGCCAGGGAGCAGATCGAAATACCGATTTCTCAAGAACTGATTGCATCTCTGTGCGGCGTGTCGCGCACGCTTTTTTCCGAATACCTTCAGCACTTGGTCCGCGCCGATTGGGTCAAGGTACGGTACGGCGCCATCGAAATGAGGCGCCCGGAAGTTTGGCAAATGTTTGCTCAGTCTCAGCGCGCACGTCAACGCGTGACCAGCCGACCCACCATCGAAGACTTGTTGGCCGAGATGGACGCTGCTGCAGCTCAGACACAAGGCCAAACGCGCAGCGCGGAGCGCCTGGCCGTCAACGTTTGAGTTTCAGACGGGGGTGCGCAAAGATGAACGCCAGGAGACTGACATCGGTGCACGGCGCACGATGACGCACTCCCTGACTTCGGCCGCACATGCTGTCAGGCATGCGCAAATTGGCAGCCCCGGTCTCTCTTGTTGAGCACGCTTCTTCCGTTGCGGCCTCTTGCAACACGCATTCTTCCCCTTCATCTCTCGAACGATATCAGCGCAAGCGAGATTTCAGCCAAACGCCTGAGCCTGATGTGGCGATGGCCGAGGCCCTTGCCGGCAGGCGCTTCGTGGTTCAAAAGCACTGGGCCTCGCGCCTGCACTATGACTTCAGACTGGAGTTGGACGGTGTCTTGAAAAGCTGGGCCGTACCCAAAGGTCCAAGCCTTGATCCTCGCGACAAACGTATGGCCGTCGAGGTGGAGGATCACCCGCTCTCTTATGCTGCTTTTGAAGGCGTGATCCCGCCAGGCCAGTATGGCGCGGGCAAGGTGATCGTCTGGGACAGTGGCCTGTGGCGACCGTTGGGTGATGCGCGACAGGGCTACGCAGATGGCAACCTGAAGTTTGAACTGCAGGGCCATAAGCTGCGCGGCAAATGGGCCTTGGTCCGCATCAAAGGCCGGAGCGAAAAGCAGCGGCCCTGGTTGCTGATCAAGGAAAAGGACAGTCTGGCCAAAGCGGCTGAATCCTTCAGCGTGGTGGATGAACTGCCGGACAGTGTGCAGGGGGCAATCGCCCCGGCAAAGCGAGGCCCGCCAGTCGGCGAGAAAGCAAAGCCAGTCTTGGCCTTGCCGCCAGAGGCTAAAGCCGCTGAGTTGCCCGAGCAACTGGCTCCCCAACTGGCAACCCTGGTAGACCAGGCTCCGCAGCAGGCCGCTGACTGGCTGTACGAGATCAAGTTCGATGGCTATCGCTTGCTGGCCCGGCTCGATGGGCACCGCGTGCAGTTGTTCACGCGCAATGGCAACGACTGGACGGCGCGCATGCCGGCGCTGGCTGTGGAATTGAGCGTGATGCAGGCAGCCGGATTGCCGCCAGGTTGGTACGACGGCGAGGTGGTGGTTCTCGGCCCCCATGGCGTGCCAGCCTTCCAGGCCTTGCAGCAATCCTTTGACACGGCCAAAGCCGCGAAGCCAAGCCCCTCGGCTGAACTGACGTATTTCCTTTTCGATCTGCCTTACGTGGCTGGGCATGACCTGCGGGCTGCGCCGCAAGTGGCCAGGCGTGCCGTGTTGCAGCAGGTGCTGGCAAACCTGCCAGATGCCTTGACAAATGACGTGGGCCCCGTCCGCCTGAGTGCCACCTTTGAGGCCGATCCCAACGATGTTGTGCAGTCGGCCTGCCGGCTGGGCCTGGAAGGCGTGATTGGCAAGCGGCGCGAAGCACCCTATGTGAGCCGACGTTCCCCCGCCTGGATCAAGCTCAAGTGCGGCAAGCGTCAGGAGTTTGTCGTTGGCGGCTACACCGATCCGCGGGGAACGCGTGTGGGTCTGGGCGCGCTGCTCCTGGGCGTGCATGGCGACGGTCAACTCCGCTACGCCGGCAGCGTTGGCACGGGTTTTGATGACCGGACCTTGGATACGCTCAAGAAAAAACTCCATGCCTTGGCCAGCACCAAGCAGCCCTTCGCGCCCAGCCCGGACTTACCGCGCGGCGCGCATTGGGTGCGGCCCGAACTGCTGGCTGAGGTCTCGTTTGGCGAATGGACGCAAAGCGGGCGCATCCGGCATCCGGTGTTTCATGGCCTGCGTAGCGACAAGTCGGCGCGGGAGATCGTGCGTGAGCAGGCTGTGCCTGTGCAAAAGCTTGCAGCCAAGCCGACGCAGGCAAGTGCTGCAAGCTCGCCATCCATCAGCCGCCTGCCGCCCGGCCTGCGGGTGAGCAACCCCGAGCGCTTGATAGACGCCGCCTCGGGCTTGCACAAGATTGACCTGGTGCGTTACTACGCCTTGGTCGGCCCACTCATGCTGCCGCAACTGAAGGGCCGACCCGTGGCGCTGGTGCGTGCACCTGACGGCGTGGGCGGTGAGTTGTTCTTCCAAAAGCATGCGGACGTGCGCAAGCTGCCCGGTGTGCGCCAGCTGGACCCGGCGCTCTATCCCAGTCACCCGCCCATGCTGGAGATTGCAAGCACGGAGGGTCTGGCGTCGATCGCGCAATGGAACGTGATTGAGGTGCATTCCCAAAACGCTGTGGCCTCGTCCTTCGGCACGCCTGACCGCGTGGTTTTTGACCTCGACCCAGGCGAGGGTGTGGCCTGGGCTCAAATACAAGAAGCTGCTGCCCTGTTGCAGTCGTTTCTGGTCGAGCTTGGCCTCAAGCCATTCTTAAAAACCAGTGGCGGCAAAGGTCTGCATGTGCTGGCGCCCTTGAAGAAGCAACATGACTGGGACACCGTCAAGGGCTTTTCGCAAGCCGTGGTCGCGCATCTGGCGCGGCTGATACCCGAGCGCTTTGTCCTCAAGAGCGGCGGCAAAAACCGCGTCGGCAAGATCTTCATCGATTACCTGCGCAATGGACTGGGCGCCACCACAGTGGCTGCCTGGTCAGCGCGGGCACGGCCGGGCATGGGCATCTCGGTGCCGGTGGACTGGGCTGAACTGCCCAGCCTCAAAAGCGGTGACCACTGGACGGTGAAATCCGTGCATGAGCGGCTGGCTGTAGGCAACGCGCCGTGGGACAGCTACGCCAAGAGTGCTGTGGGATTGGCCAGGCCCATGCAGCGCCTGGGCTGGAAGCCGGCTTAATTCCCCAAGCTTCAAATCGCCTCCACGCTGCCCGTCACCGGCAGCACAATGCCCGTGATGTAGCTCGCGCACACCGGCGAGGCCAGAAACACATAGGCGGGCGACAACTCCTCCGGCTGCGCAGGCCGCTTCATGTCGGTGTCTTGTCCAAAATGCGCGACGGCTTCCAGCGGTTTGTCTGCCGGGTTCAGCGGTGTCCACACAGGGCCCGGTGCTACTGCATTCACGCGAATGCCGCGTGGCGCAAGTTGGCTGGCCAAGGATTTGGTGAAGGCATGGATGGCGCCCTTGGTGGCCGCGTAGTCCAGCAAGTTAGCGCTTCCGCGCAAGCCCACCACCGAGCCGCTGTTGATGATGGACGAGCCTGAGCCCAGGTGCGGGAGGGCCGCCTTGGCCATGAAAAAGTAGCCGTAGACATTGGTGCGCACCGTCTCGTCCAGGCGCTCGGCGCTGAGGTCTTCCAGCGAGTCGGCATGTTCCTGAAAGGCGGCGTTATTCACCAGCACATCCAGCTTGCCGAACTCGGCGACCACTTGCGCGACGGCGCGCTGGCAATAGGCTTCGTCCTTCACGTCACCCGCAAGCAGCAGGCAGCGCCCGCCTTCAGCTTCAACGTGCCGCCGGGTTTCTTCAGCGTCTGCATGTTCATTCAAGTAAGCAATCGCCAAGTCTGCGCCCTCGCGCGCATAGAGCACGGCCACCGCGCGACCAATGCCCGAGTCGCCGCCTGTGATCAGCGCAGTCATGCCTTGCAGCTTGCCGCTGCCGCGGTAGGCGCCGGCCATGTACTGCGGGGGCAACTGCATGTCGGCTTCCAGTCCGGGCTTGGCCAGCCGCTCGGCGGGTAGCGGCGGCACGGGGTAGACGCTAGCGCCGGCTTGCAGCGCTAGCTTGCCATCGTTGGCTTTTTTGTCTTGTGGCGAAAGTGCCTTGGCCGCGTCGCGCTCGTCTTGCTCACGCTGGATTTTCTGTTGATGCGCGACGGTGGTCTCGGCGTCGGCTTTGTCTTGCCTCTCGACGGTCGGGTCGTTCATGGCTTCTCCATCAGGTCTGGCGGGTCTATGAGAACTATGAGGTCTATGAGGTCGGTACGCTGTTGGCCGCTGCTTCGGTCCGGCACTTCAGCACGTCTTGCATATAGGCCAGCGCGCGCAGGTGGCTGGCTTCGTTTTCAGCAGCGCAGCAGTCGCTCGGCACCCAGATCGGGTAGGCGCGCAAGTAGGCGTCCGCGGCAGTCATCTGCACGCAGATGTCGGAGGCCAGGCCGGTGACGATGAGTTCGCGCACGCGCATTTGCTGTAGCAGCAAGTCCAGCGGTGTGCCGTAAAAAGCCGAGTGACGCGGTTTGCTCGCCAACTGTGCTCGCAATACGCCTGCGCAGCGCGTAGCCAGCAGCGCACCGGGCGCAAGTGCCTGCCCGCCTTCAAAGTTCAGCGGGTTGATGAAGTCAACGAGGAGCAAGGCGCGCTCGCACTCGGGAAGCACCTGACGCTCGGTGGAAAACTCTTCGGCCATGCGCCAGTCTGGCGCGCCCTGGTGTGGCGCTTTGTCAGAAGCCGGCGGGGCGCTATGTCAGGAGGGTCGGCAGACCGGCGTCATGAGGCTGGCGCCTGAAAATCACCACTGCGAAAGGTCAGCACCAGCGTGTCCCGGTAGCCAGCGTTGGGTTCGTCGGTCGCGCTTGGCTCGGCCGGCAAGATGGGCGTCGTTTCATGAATGACGCGGGCGTCGTCCAGCAGCAGCGTGGTCAGCGGCTCGGTCATCACAAAGCGCAGGCCGTGCGGGCCGTTTGCATCAAACACCCGTGTCTCGCCGCCTTTGACGCCGTGGCGCGCCACCAGCATCACGACCACGAAGTCAACACCGTCACGGTGCGCGCCTTCTGGCGTGGGCCGGCCTACGCCGCCGGCGGTGTCAATGCGGAACTGATGCGCTTCCACAAACCAGTGTGTCACCGGCCGGACTTGCGCAAAGAGCGTGCCCAAGCCGCTGATCAATTGCCGCCAGGCCGGAGCCTCGGCCACGGCCGGCTCCAGTAGGTCAAACCAGCGCTCAAAGCCGCCGTGCAGCGCGTTGTAGTCCGTGGGCTGCCAGTGCGCACGATGTGGCGTCGCCAGCAATTCCCCAGTGGCTGGCGTGTGAACATAGCAGCCGTGGCGGCGTCGGCGGTAGTGCCCGCCGTCTCGCAGGTGGGCGTCGGGAGGCAGGCGATCCCAGCTGGGCGTCAACTCGGCCCATTGCTTCGGCCAATCGTCTGAAGTCATACCCATTGTGATTTGCAGCGCTTCAGGCGTCAGCAAGCTCAGGCCGTCTTGCAGCAGGCCTTGGGCGGCGGGCTTGGTCGGGGTGGCAATCGTGAACATTCCCCTATTTTGGTGCAGCTCGGCTGTGAGGGTTCGCTAAAGGGGTTGAAGATGCGCTTGAAGCTGACAAGCTGCAGGTGTAACGCTACCCATAATGCTGTTGAAAAGGAGCGCGTAATGCTGTACAGATTCAAAGCCAAGAACACCGGAGACGTGATCATGCTTGAGCCGAATGGCCGGCAGGTGCTGGAGATCATCGGCAAGGACCCTGGCTCCAAGGGCATCGTGCTTGTGGCGCAAATGCCAGCGGCTATTGCCGCGCTGGAGGCGGCGATCGTGCGTGAAGAAACCGAAGAGCGCGAGCGTCAGGCTGAAGCCGAGCGCAAGGCCAAGGCCGGCGAGGCTGTCAGCATCAACCCGCCGCCTGGCGTAACGCTTCGCCATCGCGCTCTGCCCTTGATGCAGATGATGACGTATTGCCACCGCCAGGGCGATGACATCGTCTGGGGCGTGTAAGCAGGCGCCCGACCCGCTCAGTCCACCTTGGCGCCGGAGGCCTTGACCACCCGCGCCCATTTGCTGATCTCTGAGTCGATCAGCTTGGCAAATTCGGGTGGTGTGTTGCCGCTGGGAATGGCGCCTTGGGCCAGCAGCTTTTCTTTCATGGCCGGCGTGGCGAGTGACTTGGCCACTTCTTGCTGAATGCGGTTGACGATCTCGGGTGGCGTGCCTGCCGGGGCGAGGAGGCCGAACCAGCTGCTGGCCTCAAAACCCTTGAGACCCCCGGCCTGCTCCACGGTCGGTACATCGGGCAAGGCCGCTGACGCTTGCGCGCTGGTCACGGCAAAAGCCTTGAGCTTGCCGGACTTGATGTGCGGCATGGCCGAGGGTAAGTTGTCGAACATCACGTCCATGTTTCCGGCGATCAGATCAAGCAAGGCCGGGCCCGAGCCACGGTAAGGAAAGTGGACCATGAAGGTGCCTGTCATGCTCTTGAACAACTCGCCGGCCAGATGAATGGACGTGCCGTTGCCACTGGAGGCCATGTTCAGCTTGCCCGGGTTGGCCTTGGCGTAGCGAATGAAATCGTTCACGCTGTTGATGCCCATGGCGCGGGCCTTGTCTGCATTCATCACCATCACATTGGGAACGCCTGCCACCAGCGTGATGGGCGCGAAGTCCTTGACAGGGTCAAAGGGCATCTTGTCGTACAGCGCTTTGTTGATGCCATGCGTGCCGACCGTGCCCATGAGCAGCGTGTAGCCGTCGGCTGGCGATTTGGCCACCACATCGGCACCCAGGTTTCCGCCTGCGCCCGCACGGTTCTCGACGACGAAGTTCTGTCCCAAGGCGCGGCTCAATTCAGGTGCGATGGCGCGGGCCAGGATGTCGGTGGTGCCACCCGGCGTGAAGGGTACGACGATGCGCACCGGCTTGTTGGGCCAAGCCGATTGGGCGGCTGCAGGCAAGCAGCTTGCGCCCAAGAACGAGCCTAAAGCCAGCGACGCGACCCAGACGCGGCGTCGCAGCTTCATGGACGAGATGAAGGGCTTGGAGAGCTGGGGCGAAGCGGGCTTGCGCATGGGCTTGTTCTTTAAGAGTTAAGACGGCGATGAGTGGCTAAGACGGCTTCTGTTGTAACCCGCCCAGCCGCCGGCTTGCGTAATTGATTACCCCAAGGCCGGGTCGCCAATGGACGTCAATCAAATGGGCGTTAAAAAACCGCCGGGCGTCAGCAACGCCGGGCGGTTTTCAAGGCAGCTCTTAAAGCTCAGTCAGCAAACTTGCCAGCGGCATCCACCACAGGCTTGATCTTGGCGATCTCGGCCGTCACGAAGGCCTTGTGAGCCGCAGGATCGACGCGCTTGTCGGTCACGACGATGGCACCCAAGCCTTCTTGCTTCTTGATGAACTCGGGGTCCTTCAGTGCGGCCTTCATGGCGGTGTTCAGGCGGGTCAGCACGTCGGGCGGCGTGCCCTTAGGTGCATACAGGCCGTGCCAAATGGTCAGCTCAAAGCCCTTCATGCCCATTTCGTTGAGCGTGGGGTAGTCCTTGAGCAACTTGTGCGAGGACAGGGGCTTGGCGGTGGTCACGGCAAAGGCCTTGACGCGGCCGGCTTCGATCTGACCGGTGGTGTTGGTGGTCTGGTCGCACATCACGTCAACCTGGCCGCCCACCAGCGCATTCATGGCGGGCGCCGTGCCGCCGAATGGAATAGTCGTCATGGCTTCGCTGGCCTGCAGGCGCGACTGCCACATGAGGCCGCACAGGTGCGACGCTGATCCCAGACCGGCGTGGGCAATGTTCAGCTTGCCGGCGTTGGTTTTGATGTAGTTCTCGAAGTCGCGGTAAGTGTTGGCAGGCAACTGGGGCTTGCCGATCAGCGTCATCGGAACTTCATTGATCATGCCCAGGTATTCAAAGTCTTCGAGCACTTTGAAAGACAGCTTGCGGTACAGCGCCGGCACAGCCGCCATGCCGATGTGGTGCAGCAGCAGCGTGTGGCCGTCGTTGTTGGCCTTGGCAACCTTGGCCATGCCGATGGAGCCGCCAGCACCGTTGACGTTTTCAACGACGAAATTGGCGCCGCCACCCATGGTCTTGCGCATGGCTTCAGCCAAGTCGCGGGCGACGCGGTCGGTTGGGCCGCCCGCTGCGAAAGGCACGACGAAGGTAATGGGCTTGGAGCCTGGGTAAGCCGGCGCCTGGGCAAATGCGGCGGTGGCAGCCGTGGCCGCGATGGCCAGAGCGAGTAAACGTTTCATGGGGTCTCCCGAATTAATAGACAAGCTGAAAAAAGTCTTGTGCGCGCAGCCTGCCTGCGCGAATCAGCAGCGGATTCTAGGAGCCACGCGCGCGCTTTCCAACGTGGCAACTACTTAGGGGCTATCCCGCTAGGGGAATTGCTTAATTTCGAGCCCAGGACCTCGCTCAATTTCTTGCCGCTCAGACTTGCCGCCGATCACTTGTAACTTCGCGCGTCCTGAATCACCACGCCATCATTTGGCAGACTGCCAGGCGCCAGCAATTCGACATCGCCGCGCAGCTTGGTCACGTCGCGAATGGCGTCGCTGATTCGACTCGCCAGTCCGTCGGGCCAGCCGTTGGCCTCCACCTTGAGCGTCATCAAGTCGTTGGCCATTTCACCGCTGACGACCAGCCGCGCCTTGAGCACTTCAGGGAAGCGTTTGGCGATGCTGTCCACCTGGCCGGGATGCACAAACATGCCGCGCACCTTGGTCGTTTGGTCCGCGCGGCCCATCCAGCCCTTGATACGCGTGTTGCTGCGCCCGCTGGGGCAAGGGCCCGGCAGCACGGCCGACAAGTCGCCCGTGCCAAAACGGATCAGCGGATAGTCGGTGTTGAAGGTGGTGATGACGACCTCGCCCACTTCGCCTTCGGGCACCGGGTCGCCCGTGCCAGGGCGCACGATCTCTAACAGCACGCCTTCGTCGAGCACCAAGCCTTGGCGTGCTTCGGTTTCATACGCAATCAAGCCCAGGTCGGCGGTGGCGTAGCACTGGTAGCCGGCCACGCCGCGTTCGGCCATCCAGTCGCGCAAGGATGGCGGAAAGGCTTCGCCTGACACGAGCGCGCGCTTGACGCTGGGCAGCGGCGTTTTCAGCTCAGCAGCCTTTTCTAAAATAATTTTCAGGAAACTCGGCGTGCCGATATAGCCTGCCGGGGCGAGTTCAGCCATGGCCTGGACTTGTTGCTCGGTCTGGCCCGTTCCGCCCGCAAACACCGTGCAGCCCAGTGCATGGGCGCCGGTTTCCATCATGGAGCCGGCGGGCACGAAGTGGTAGCTAAAGCTGTTGTGAATCAAATCACCCGGCCGAAAGCCCGCGGCAAACATGGCGCGCGCCATGCGCCAGTAGTCCCGGCGCGTGCCTTCCGGCTCGTAAATAGGACCGGGGCTGGCAAAGACGCGCGGCATGCTGGCGCCATAGCCGATGCTGGAAAAACCGCCAAAGGTGTTGCCGCCGGCTGCCCGCGCTGCTTGTTGCTTTTCCAGCAACTCGTGCTTGCGCGTGACGGGCAGGTGGGCCAACGCGCTACGGCTGGTGATGGTCTTCGCGTCCACGCCAGCCAGGAGGCTGGCAAAAGCTGGAGCCTTGCCTTGCGCGTGCGCCACTTGCTGAGGCAGGGCGGCCAACAGGCTCGCCTCACGCTCGGCAGGCGTACGGTTCTCCAGAGCGTCGTAAAAATTATTCATTGCAGGGTTTGTGAGTTCGGTCGGGCTTGCAAGCGGCGTTGCCGCGGTTGCTGTGATTCGCGTGGGGCGTGACGCCTTAAGCCAACCAGCGCTTGCGACGCTTGTAGCTCTTCACATCTTTAAAGCTCTTGCGCTCGCCGCCGCCGACGCCGAGGTAAAACTCCTTGACGTCTTCGTTGCTCGCCAAGTCCGCCGCGGCGCCGTCCATCACCACGCGCCCGCTTTCCATGATGTAGCCGTAGTCGGCGTACTTGAGCGCCATGTTGGTGTTTTGCTCGGCCAGCAAGAAGGTCACTTTTTCTTTGTGATTCAGGTCTTTGACGATGTTGAAGACCTCTTCAACGATCTGCGGCGCCAGGCCCATGGAAGGTTCGTCGAGCAAGACCATGTTGGGGTTGGCCATGAGCGCGCGGCCAATGGCGCACATCTGCTGCTCGCCGCCCGACGTGTAGGCGGCCTGTGACGTGCGGCGCGTCTTGAGCCGCGGAAAGTAGTTGTAGACCTTCTCAAGGTTGGCTGCGACCTCGCCCTTGTCCTTGCGCGTGTAGGAGCCCGTGAGCAGGTTTTCTTCAATCGTCAGGTGGGCAAAGCAGTGCCGGCCCTCCATGACCTGCACCACGCCGCGCTGTACCAAGTCAGCCGGCGAGAGGTTTTCGATGCGCTCACCACGCAGCTCAATTGAGCCTTTGGTCACTTCACCGCGCTCGCCCTTGAGCAAGTTGGAGATGGCCCGCAAGGTTGTCGTCTTGCCTGCCCCATTGCCACCCAAGATGGCGACGATGCGGCCCTGCGGCACTTGTAGCGACACGCCCTTGAGCACCAGGATGACGTGGTTGTAAATGACCTCAATGCCATTGACATTGAGGACGATGTCAGAGGCTAAAGGGTTGGCAGCAGAGACAGAAGCGGGAGCGGTAGAGCTCATGGTGGATTCCTCGTTGACCATTGGCAAGGCCAGTGACTGACCTTGCCAATGGTCGCTGGCCCCGAAGGTGACCAGCGACCACGGATTACCTACTCAGCCATCAAGACTGGCAATCGGCGGGAGTACGTGGGGTCAGCTTCTTCTCAGCCGCGTACTTTGCTGCCGTGGTTTTCACCAGCGGCTTGATGATCTGCTCGTCAGCCTGCAGCCAGTCGGAAGTGAACTTCCACTCTTTGCCGTCCCAGGTGTGAATACGCGCCCAGGCCGAGCCCATGTGGTCGTTGCAAGACGTGCTGATTGGGCGCATCACGCCGGCAAAGCCGAGTGCGTCCAGTTTTTGCTGCGTCAGGTTCAGGTTCTCCAGGCCCCAGCGCACTTGCTCGCCGGTCATGACCTTGCCTTTGCCGAATCGGTCTTGCGCTGCACGCACGCCTTCGATGCCGATCATGGCGCTCATGGCGCCGCGCATGTACAGCACCTGGCCGACTTCTTCTTTCGGGCCTGTGCCCTGGCCTTTGGCGTGCAACATGCTCAATGCGTCCTTGGCCAGCTTGGAGTTTGGCTCGGCGCCGTGCTGCATGGTCACGGCGTTGTAGCCCTTGGCACCGTCGGCGACGTCTTTCACGTCAGGCTCGGCACCGGCCCACCACACGCCGTACATTTTTTCGCGCGGGTAGCCAGTGGCTTGCGCTTCCTTGATGGACGTCGAATTCATGATGCCCCAGCCCCACAACACGACGTAGTCTGGACGCGACTGGCGCACTTGCAGCCAGGTGGCTTTTTGCTCCACGCCTGGCGCAGTCACTGGCAGCAGTTGCAAGTTAAAGCCGTGCATGGCGGCGCGCTCTTGCAACAACGGGATCGGCTCTTTGCCAAACGGACTGTCGTGATAGACCAAGCCAATGCGCTTGCCTTTGAGCTTGTCAAAGCCGCCTTCTTTCTTGGCGATGGCTTGCATGATGGCGTCAGCGGCGACCCAGTACGTGCCGGCGATTGGGAAGTTCCACTTAAACACCGAGCCGTCCGCGCTCTCGCTGCGGCCGTAGCCAATGGTTACCACGGGGATCTTGTCGATGGGGGCTTTTTCAGTGATGGCGAAAGTCGCGCCAGTGGACAGCGGCTGCACGAAAGAGGCGCCTTTGCTTTTCAGGCGCTCGTAGCATTCCACGCTGCGGGCGGTGTCATAGCCGGTCTCGCACTCTTCAAAGCTCAGCTTGACGCCGTTGATGCCGCCGCGCGCATTGACCAGCTTGAGGTAATCCACATAGCCGTTGGCCCAAGGCGTACCGTTGGGCGCGTAAGGGCCGGTGCGGTAAGACAGCACGGGAATGAATTGCTCCTTGGCCTGCGCCATGGCCGTGGTGGCCACGGACGCACCCAAGGTGAGGGCGGCCACAGCCACCATCAGTTTTCCGGATTTCAGTTTCAACATGTCTTCAGTCTCCTGTAGTAATTTAAGAAAGCACAACGAAAAATGGATGAGGCTTGTCAGTGCGCTCAATGTGGGAAGGGCCAGAGCCGCAACTTTTGCTTGCCGATGGACCAGAGCTTGGCGAGACCATGCGGCTCGACGATGAGGAACCAGACGATCAGCCCGCCGAAGATCATCAACTCGGCATGCGAGATGCCGGCGGTTGAGATTTCGATGCCGAACAAGCCCAGCAACACGGGCAGGAACTGGTTCAGTGCAATAGGCAGCACCACAATGAAAGCTGCACCAAAAAAGCTGCCCATGATGGAGCCCAGTCCGCCGATGATGACCATGAAGAGCAGGCGAAAGGACTGGTCCACCGAGAACGCGGCTGGCTCCCAAGCGCCCAGGTAAATGAAGGCCCACAGGCCGCCGGCCACGCCGATGATGAAAGAGCTGACGGCAAAGGCGCTGAGCTTGGCGTACATGGGGCGAATGCCGATCACCGCAGCAGCCACGTCCATGTCGCGGATCGCCATCCATTCGCGACCGATGGCGCTGCGCACCAGGTTTTTGGCCAGCACGGCTATGACCACCAGAAGGGTCAGGCAGAGCAGATAGCGGCTCACGGCGCTTTCAATCGGCAAGCCGAAGACCTGCAGGTTGGACACGGACACGGAGCCCGAGGGCGTGTCCAGCGTGAACCACTTGATGCGCAGGAACATCCAGTCTGAGAAGAACTGCGCGGCCAGCGTGGCCACGGCCAAGTACAAGCCCTTGACGCGCAGGCTCGGCAAGCCGAACAAGATGCCGAAAGCCGTGGCGCACAGCCCGCCCAAGATCAGCGCGGGGATGAGTGGCATGCCCGGCAGGCGCACAAAGATGTTGTAAGCCCCATAAGCGCCAACCGCCATGAAGGCGCCTGAGCCCAGCGAGATCTGCCCGCAGTAGCCGACCAGGATGTTCACGCCCAATGCCGCAAGCGACATGATGACAAAAGGAATCAGGATGGCGCGGAACAAGTAATCGCTGGCCAGCATGGGCACGGCAATGAAAGCCACCGCCAGGATGAGACCGATAGCGATGCGGTCCTGCGCAATCGGAAACACCTGCTGGTCGCTGCGGTAGCTGGTCTTGAACTGGCCGTTTTCTCTGTAGAACATATTTGGGTGCTGCCGTTAAATGCCAATTGAAGAAGTTCGTCCCACCAAGCCGGGGCCGCGGAACCGGCTTTGCCGGGCCGCAGGCGCAGCACCCCCTCGGGGGGCAGCGAGTACACGAAGTGACGAGCGTGGGGGCTTCATTTCTAGACGCGGTCAATGATCTTTTCACCGAAGAGACCCTGTGGGCGGAACAAGAGAAATCCGAGGGCCAGTACATAGGCAAACCAGATCTCGATACCGCCGCCTACAAAGGGGCCGAGGTAGACCTCGGACAGCTTCTCGCCCACGCCGATGATCAAGCCGCCAATGATGGCGCCGGGCACGGAAGTCAGGCCGCCCAAGATCACGACTGGCAGTGCGCGCAAGGCGACCGTGGCCAGCGAGAACTGCACGCCGAGCTTGCTGCCCCAGATCATTCCAGCCACCAGCGCCACCACACCGGCCACGCACCAGACGATGACCCAGATGCGGTTGAGCGGGATGCCGATGGACTGCGCGGCTTGGTGGTCGTCTGCCACCGCGCGCAAAGCACGGCCGGTTGAAGTCTTCTGGAAAAAGAGGCTGAGCAGTGCCACCAGCAGCGCGGCAATCAGCGCGGCGTACAGATCTTCTTTGTTGATCAAGATACCGCCGGGGAACATGCCGTCCAAGATGAAGACCGGGTCTTTGGGCATGCCGATGTCGATCTTGTAGATGCTGCCGCCGAAGATGGTTTGGCCCAGGCCTTCCATGAAGTAGGCGATGCCCAGCGTGGCCATGAGCAGCGTCGCGCCTTCTTGATTGACCAGGTGGCGCAGCACCAGACGCTCAATCAGCCAAGCCACCGCAAACATGATGACCGCCGCCACAGCGAAGGCCAGCAAATTGCCCAGCATCTGGTTTTCAAAGCCCAGCCACAAGGGCAGCCACTCAGAAAAGCGCGCCATTGCCAGCGCGGCAAACAGCACCATCGCGCCCTGCGCAAAGTTGAAGACGCCCGAGGCCTTGAAGATCAGCACAAAGCCTAGCGCGACCAGCGAATACAGCATGCCGGCCATGAGGCCGCCCAGCAGTGTTTCAAGAAAAAATGCCATGTTGTGATGTCCTGCTTTTCTTGTTTGTGCTTAGTCAGACGTGCCCAAATAGGCTTTGATGACTTCGGGGTTGTTGCGCACTTCATCCGGCGTGCCGTCGCCAATCTTCTTGCCGTAGTCCAGCACCACCACGCGGTCCGAGATGTCCATAACCACGCCCATGTCGTGCTCGATCAGCACGACCGTGGTGCCGAATTCGTCGTTCACGTCGAGCACGAAGCGGCACATGTCTTGTTTTTCTTCAACGTTCATGCCGGCCATGGGCTCGTCGAGCAGCAGCACCTGCGGCTCCATCGCCAGCGCGCGGCCCAGGTCCACGCGCTTTTGCAGGCCGTAAGGCAGCTGGCCCACAGGCGTTTTGCGATACGCCTGGATTTCCAGGAAGTCGATGATTTTTTCAACGGCTTCGCGGTGGCGAAACTCTTCACGCTCGGCGGGGCCGATGCGCAGCGCCTGCATGAAGAGGTTGCTCTTCATCTTGAGGTTGCGGCCGGACATGATGTTGTCTAGCACGCTCATGCCTTTGAAAAGCGCCAGATTTTGGAAGGTGCGGGCCACGCCCATGACGGCCACCTGGTGGCTGTTCATGTGCTTGAAGGTCTGGCCGCGAAAAGTGATGGCGCCTTGCTGCGGCGAGTACACGCCGTTGATGCAATTGAGCATGGAGCTTTTGCCGGCACCGTTGGGGCCGATGATGGCGCGAATCTCGTGCTCTTTGACGTTGAAGGAAATGTCTGAAAGCGCTTTGACGCCGCCAAAGCTCAGCGAGATGTTCGCCACGTCAAGAATGACGTCGCCGATTTTCTTGCCGGGCGCGGTCTTGGATGCTTCGGGGTTGATCACGTCTGGATCCAGTGCGTTGGGAGCGAGTGTCATGCGGCGGCCTTCACGGGGGCAAATGTTTTGGCGTCGCTGATCTTGAGCGTGGCGCTGACGCTGCCGCTGCGGCCATCTTCAAACTTCACCACGGTCTCGATGAATTGTTCGGTCCGGCCGGCATACAGCGCGTCCACCAGGGGCTGGTATTTTTCGGCAATGAAGCCGCGGCGCACCTTGTTGGTCCGGGTCAGTTCGCCGTCGTCAGCGTCCAGCTCTTTGTGCAGCACCAAAAAGCGGCTGACCTGCGAGCCGGCCAGCAACTCGTCGGCGGCCAGATCGGCGTTGACCTTTTCAACACATTCTTTGATGAGCTGGTAGACCTCCGGCTTTTGCGCCAGGTCGGTGTAGCCAGCGTAGGGCAGGTTGCGTCGCTCGGCCCAGTTGCCTACCGCGTCAAAGTCGATGTTGAGCATGACGCAGACTTTTTCGCGGCCATCGCCGTAAGCCACGGCCTCTTTAATAAACGGGAAGAACTTGAGTTTGTTTTCCACGTACTTGGGCGCAAACATGGCGCCGTCGCTCGCGCCACCTTTGATACGGCCCACGTCTTTCACGCGGTCAATGATCTTGAGGTGACCACCGGCATCTAAAAACCCGGCGTCGCTGGTGTGGTACCAGCCGTCGGCGGTCAGCACTTCAGCGGTGGCTGTCGGGTTTTTGTAGTAACCCTTCAAGAGGCCTGCCGACTTGACCAGGATCTCTCCGTTGTCAGCGACTTTAATTTCCACGCCCCGAATCGGCACGCCCACGGTATCGGCGCGGGCTTCGTTGTCAGGCTGCAGGCAGACAAACACGGCGGTTTCGGTCGAGCCGTAGAGCTGCTTGAGGTTGATGCCGATGGAGCGGTAAAAGGTGAAGAGGTCCGGGCCAATCGCCTCGCCTGCGGTGTAGGACACACGCACCCGTGAAAAGCCCAGGTTGTTGCGCAGCGGGCCGTACACCGTCACGTCGCCCAGCCAGTACAAAAGGCTTTGCAGCGCGCCGATGTTTTTGCCATCCATGCGGGCCGGGCCCACGCGCTTGGCCACGTCCATGAAATAGCCGAACATCTTGCGCTTGATCGTGCCCGCGTCTTCCATGCGGATCATCACGCTGGTGAGCAAGCCTTCAAACACACGCGGCGGTGCGAAGTAATACGTGGGGCCGACTTCTTTGAGGTCGATGGTGACGGTGCTGGCGTTTTCGGGGCAGTTCACCACATAGCCGCAGCACAGCCACTGCGCATAGCTGAAGATGTTCTGACCGATCCAGGCCGGCGGCAAATACGCCAGCACTTCTTCGTTGGGGCCCAGCTTGTCGAACTCGGCGCCGGCTTCTGCGCGGTCCAGCAAGGTGTTGTGGGTGTGGACCACGCCTTTGGGGTTGCCAGTGGTGCCCGATGTGAAAAACATGGCGGCCACGTCGTCGGGCTGTCCCTGGTTCACTTCAGCGGCAAAAAAGCCGGGGTGCTTGGCGGCAAACGCAGCGCCTGATTCAATCAAGGCGTCCAGCGACTGCAGACCCGGCTCGGCGTAGTTGCGCAGGCCGCGCGGGTCGTCATAAATCAGGGTCGCCAGATCGGGGCAGCGGTCGCGAATCTCGAGCAGCTTGTCAACTTGCTCCTGGTCTTCAACCAAGGCCAGGCGCACGTCGGCGTTGGTGATGGGGAACACGCATTCGGCGCCGGCCGCATCTTGATAAAGCGGAATCGGGATGGCGCCCAGCGACTGCGCGGCCAGCATGGTGGCGTACAGGCGCGGCCGGTTGGCGCCAATGACGACCATGTGCTCAGCACGCTTGAGGCCAGCCAGGTGCAGGCCGCAAGCGATGCGCTCCACCAGCTGGGACATGGCCGCCCAACTGTGGGCTTGCCAAATGCCATATTCCTTCTCGCGCATGGCGGGCGCTTCAGGGCGCTGGGCTGCGTGCTGCAAGAGCAGGCGGGGAAACGTGGTCTGCATGGGGCCTTCCTTTACTGTCCGGACGGCATTGCGAAGATGCCGTTTTTTAAATAGTAAACACCCATTTGACGCCGAGTTGTCGTTCCGACGACAATTCGAGGGTGTTTCCCCTTGGGACTTTCCCGAGCCTTTGCGGCTTTCTGACGCCCAACTTTCATGGCCAAGTCTATTCCTCAATCCATAGCTCCTTCTGCCAAGTCCGGCCGCGTTGAGCCCGCGCTCTACCAGCGTCGACGCAGAGCGACGCCTGCTGAGTTGCAGGGCATTCCCTGGCTGCCGCTGCTCAAGGCTGACGAACGCGAGCGCGCCGAGGACGAACTGCAAGTTACCGAGGCTGAGTCGGGCGACTATGTGTGCCGCATCGGCAAGCCTGTGACGTACTGGTTTGGCGTGATTGAAGGCTTGCTCAAGATGAGTGCCGACAGCGTGCAAGGTACGACCATGACCTTTACTGGCGTGCCGCCCGGCGGCTGGTTTGGTGAGGGCACGGCGCTCAAACGCGAGCCTTACCGCTACAACATTCAGGCCCTGCGCAAAAGCGTGGTCGCTGGCCTGCCGCTGGACACCTTTGGTTGGCTGCTGGACCACTCCATTGGCTTCAACCGCTTTGTGATGAACCAGCTCAACGAGCGGCTGGGCCAGTTCATTGCCGCACGCGAGATTGACCGCATGAACAACCCAGACTTGCGCGTGGCGCGCAGCCTGGCCGCGCTGTTCAATCCTGTGCTTTACCCCGGCGTGGGCGAGATATTGCGCATTACGCAGCAAGAACTGGCTTATCTGGTGGGCTTGTCGCGCCAGCGGGTCAATGAATCGTTGAGCACCTTGCAAGCGCAAGGCATCATTCGCGTGGAGTATGGCGGCTTGCGCGTGCTGGACTTGAGCGGCTTGCGAACCAGCATGTTTCCGGGGGCCCAAGCCGCCCTGACTCAGTACGACCAGCCAGGCCCCAGCGCGGGTTCTGCGTTATCGTCTGCCCTCCCCAGAAATTGAGTTTTATCTTGAGTCCCTTTTGAGTTCTTCTATGTCCCAGCCTCCCGCACCACCTTCCAATCCACCGCGCCCACCCGCTTCGGGTGCCGTCCGCATTCGCCGCGCCGATGTCGGCACGGCCGCGGTTTCCGCGTCCACCGGCGGGGCCATGCGCTTGAACAAGCGCATGGCCGAGCTCGGCCTGTGCTCCCGACGCGAGGCTGACGACTGGATTGAGCGCGGCTGGGTGCGTGTGAATGGCCAGCCGGCGCAGATGGGTCAGCCCGTGTCGCCCAGCGACCGCATTGACGTGGCGCAGCAGGCCGAGCACCAGCAGCGCCAGCAGGTCACCATCTTGATCAACAAGCCGGTGGGCTATGTGAGCGGCCAAGCCGAAGACGGGCACGAGCCGGCGGTGGTGCTGATCCAACCGCAAAACCGCTGGCGCGAATGCAACAGCCGCATGCGCTGGGGCCACGAGCAATTGCGGGGTCTCGCCCCGGCCGGCCGGCTGGACATCGACTCAATCGGCCTCTTGGTGTTGACCCAGGACGGGCGCGTGGCTCGCCAGTTGATCGGCGAGGACTCGACCATCGAAAAGGAATACCTGGTGCGCGTGAGCTATGGCGCTGAAAACGTGAACGTACAGGGCGCCTTCCCGGCTGAACGCCTGAAGCTGCTGTGCCACGGCCTGAGCCTGGACGGTGTTCCCTTGCGGCCGGCCGAGGTGTCGTGGCAGAACCCGGAGCAACTGCGCTTTGTGCTGCGTGAAGGCAAAAAGCGGCAGATTCGCCGCATGTGCGAGCAGGTGGGATTGTTTGTGACGGGCCTCAAGCGCGTGCGCATCGGCCGCGTCAACCTGGGACATTTGCCCGTCGGGCAGTGGCGCTACCTGGCTTCGCACGAGAGCTTTTAAGTCCTCGCCAAGGGTGAGGCTCCGAGGGCAATAGCGATGCCCCCAGCCTGCGCTGTCCTACCGACGTGGACGTCAAAGGCTGTCAGTACGCCTTGTTGGCTCGTCTAGATTCAATTCAGGACGGGAACTCGGCGTGAATTCGGCGCTCGGCGGCACATGGCACTCATCACCTACCTAGCAGAAGACAACGAAACCATTCTCCAAAACTTGATCGAAACGCTGGAGGAAATCGCTGCGGTCAAAGTGTCGGGTTTTGGCGCGACGGAGGCCGAGGCCTCGGACTGGTTGCAGGCGCACCAGGGTCAGTGGCATCTGGCCATCCTCGACTTGTTCTTGCGCGAAGGTAGCGGACTCGGTGTGCTGTCTAACTGCCGCGCACGGGCCACTTATCAAAAAGTGGTGGTGCTGACCAACTACGCCACGCCCGAAATACGCAAGCGCTCAGCCGAACTCGGCGCTGATGCGGTGTTTGACAAGTCCAGCGAGCTGGACGCTTTGCTGGCTTACTGCGTGGAGCAGACGGACTTGCACGACAGCCACGCACAAGCGGACTCGGTTGTTATTCCACCAGATAGCGCGTCACCCGCGGCAGATCCGGACCGACATGAAAGGCCAGCTTTCGCTCGCGCAGCGCCACGTCATCCGCGGTGATTCGGTCAAAGCGGCGCAGGTGTTCCGTCCAGGACTCATCGACGATGCGCTCCAGATAGCGGCCCGGCTCGCCCAAGTCGCGCAGCAATTCCCAACTCAAGGCGCCTTGGCGCAAGCGGCTGCGGCGGCTTTGCTGCATGAGCGCGACAAAGGCCTCGGCGCGTGCAGGGTCGATCACATATTCAAGGGTCACCGCTACTTGGCCGGCTGGCAAGGGGTGCTCGGCCACCGGCGCTTTGAAAGCGCGTGAAGGCGTGAGGTCTTCCAGTTCATCCATGGGGCTGGCATGGCCCAGGCGCAGCGCAGCGGCCATGGCCAGCACGCCGGTCACGGCGGCGGTGCTTAGGCTGAGGGTCAGCGAGCTGACCGTCGCCACCTGGCCCCATAAGGCCGCGCCTGTGGCACTGCCGCCCATGATGGCCATTTGGTACATCGACATGCCGCGTGCGCGCACCCAGTCGGGCAAAGCCATCTGCGCGGCCACGCTCAGCGTGTTGGCCGTGCACAGCCAGGCCATGCCCGCAAAGAACATGGCCGGCACCGCCACGTAAACCGAAGGCGCCCAGGCCATCACGCCGGTGGCCAAAGACTGCACGGCGGTGCCCGCCATCACCAGCCGCATGCCCGACAAACGCTGCCGCAGGCGCGGCAACACAAAGGCCACTGTGATCGCGCCCAGGCCCATGCAAGCCAGCAGCAGTGTGAAGGTGCCCGCGC
Organism: uncultured Polaromonas sp.; assembly: GCA_964575005.1. Lineage (GTDB taxonomy): Bacteria > Pseudomonadota > Gammaproteobacteria > Burkholderiales > Burkholderiaceae_C > Polaromonas. Next base: position 20,332 of record CAZNQE010000033.1, read on the forward strand.
CCCCGCCTTCAATGCGGCGCGCCAGCAGCGGCAGCAAGGCCAGCAGCGCGGTGGAATGAAAAAAGAACAGCGCTACCCGCAACAACACACCGCGCAAGCGAGCCGACTGCCGGACGAACTGCACGCCCACGCGCATCGCGCTGAGCAGCCGTTCGCGCCCCAGCGGGCTGGGCACATGCTGGCGCTGCCAACGCATGATGACCAGGCCCGAGCCCACCGACAGCACCGCGTTGAGCACGAAAACGTAAGCGCTGCCGGCACTGGCAATCAGCGCACCCGCCACCAGCGGCCCGACGATGCGCGAAGCATTCATGGCCACGCCATTGAGCGCCAAGGCTGTGGGCAGTTGCGGGCGCGGCACGATTTCGGGGATCAGTGCGGCAAACACGGGCCAGCGCATGGCCAGGCCAATGCCATTGGCAAAGGTCAGGGCCAGCAGCAGCGGGGGCGTGATGACGCCTGCCACCACCGCCACGCACAGAACCACGGCGGTGGTTGCCAGCCAGAACTGCGTGATGATGAAGTAACGCCTGCGGTCCAGAATGTCTGCCAGCGCGCCGCTGGGCAGACCCAGCAAAAAGACCGGCAAGGTGGACGCCGTCTGCACCAGCGCCACCCAAATGGGCGATGCGGTGAGAGAGGTCATCATCCAGGCGGCCGCCACATCGTTCATCCACATGGAAATGTTGGCTGCCAGCCAGGTGCCCCACAGCATGCGGAACACTGGGATCTTGAGCGGAGACCAAGGCGATGGAAGTGCGGCGCTCGTGGATGGGGCCGCAGCGGCGGAAAGAGGTGGCTGCATGGGTCCGGGTCAGTTTACCGCTCGGTCACGGCCGAGCCTGCAGCCTCATGCCGCCGCGAGCCCTGCTCATGCGCGTAAACCCAAGTGAATTCAGCGCCCAGCAAAAATATTTGTGCCGAGTAGTACACCCAGATCAGCAGCACCACCAGCGACCCCGCTGCCGCAAATGACGAGGTGACGCTGCTCTTGCCGATGTACAGGCCAATCAGCACTTTCCCAACTTCAAACAACAGCGCCGTCACTCCTGCGCCTACCCACACATCTTTCCAGGCCACGCGGGCGCGCGGCATGAGTTTGAAGATCATGGCGAACAGCAGGACGGAGATGGACAGGGACACCGCGGTGTTGGCGATCTGCAGCAGCGACTCCCAGGCCGGCAGCATTTGACTGGCCCAGCGCCCGAGAGCGGCCACGCCGGCGCTGAAAACCAGAGAGACGGCCAGCAAAAAGCCCAGTCCCAGGATCAGCCCGAGGGAGAGCAGCCGCGCACGCAGGGTGTCCCACAGACCGGAGAGCTTTTGATGCTCTGGCACGCGCCAGATGCGGTCCAGCGCGCTTTGCAGTTCTGCAAAGACGGTCGTTGCGCCGATCAGCAAAACCACAAAGCTCACGGCACTGGCCACCAAGCCTTGCTCGGGTTTGTTGGCGCTTTGAATGAGCGCATGCACGCCGCGTGCACCATCTTCGCCCAGCATGCCGGCGAGTTGCCGGATCAGCTCGCCTTCCACCGCTTCGCGGCCCCAGACGAATCCGGCCACCGCCATGACGAGCAACAGCAACGGCGCGATGGAAAACACCGTGTAGTACGAAATGGCCGCTCCCATGCTGGGCGCATAGTCGTCCAGCCAGGCATTGACGGACTTCCGCAGGAGCAGTCCGTAACGCATGAAGTAGCCAATAAAACACGGTCGCGGGCGTTAGAAAACGCCCAGCAACCAAAGCAGCAGAACAATGCTGAGCGGCACACCCAGAAGCCAAGCGATGAGCGGCATAACCAGTCCTCCAGACCTTGTCGTTTGGCGTTTCAGCTTAGGCGGCAAGGTTCAGGCTACCTGCGGGCCGGCGGCCTGAGCGACGGTAAGGATGTGCCTACACGTCCGACAGTCCGGTTCAGGCGCTCAGCGTTTCCCATCGCTGCAAGGCGTCCATCAGCTCTTCTTCCAGCTTGCTGTTGCGCGCCGTCAATTCGCCCGCGCGCTTGGTGTCGCGGGTGTAGATGCTGCCGTCGTACAGCTCTTGCTGGATCGCCTTTTGCTGGGATTCGAGCTGTTGAATCAGCGCCGGCAGGCCGTCGAGTTCCCGCTGCTCCTTGAAGCTGAGCTTCTTTTTCACAGCCGGCTTGGCCGAGGCATCGGCTTCGGTACTTGCCTTGGCGGGCGTCGTCGGCTTGCTGGCTGCTTTTGCACTGGAGGCCGCAGGCTTGGCGCCCGTCATTTGCGCTGCCCGGCGGGACTGGGTGATCCAGTCCGTCACGCCGCCTTCGTATTCGCGCCAAAAGCCCGGCTTTTCGGGCGTGCCTTCGTAGGCAATGGTGCTGGTCACCACGTTGTCCAGGAAGCGGCGGTCATGGCTCACCAGAAACACCGTGCCTTCATAGTTCTGCAGCAGGTCTTCCAGCAATTCCAGGGTATCGATGTCCAGGTCATTGGTCGGCTCGTCAAGCACCAGTACGTTGGCCGGCCGCGCGAAGAGGCGCGCCAGGAGCAAGCGGTTGCGCTCGCCGCCCGAAAGCGTACGCACAGGGGAGTTCGCGCGCGCAGGGGAAAAGAGAAAGTCCGTCAGGTAACTCTTGACGTGCTTTTTCTGGCCATTGATCTCCACCCATTCGCTGCCCGGACTGATGAAGTCCTCCAGCGTAGCGTCCAGATCCAATGCATCGCGCATCTGGTCGAAGTAAGCCACCTGCAGGTTGGCGCCCTGGCGCACTTTGCCTGGCGGAATGGTTTCGTCCGGCTGGATCTCGCCCAGGATGAGCTTGAGCAGCGTGGTCTTGCCCGCGCCATTGGGGCCCAAGAGGCCGATCTTGTCGCCGCGCAGCAAGGTGCCCGAAAAACGGTTGACGATGAGTCGTTCAGCGCCTGGATGACCAAAGCTTTTGGATACATCTGTGAGCTCAGCGACGATCTTGCCGCTTTTGTCTCCACTGGACACATCCAGATTCACGCGTCCCACGGCATCGCGCCTTTCAGCACGGTTGGCGCGCAAGCCCTCAAGACGGCCGATTCGGGCGACGCTTCGCGTACGGCGCGCTTCCACGCCCTTGCGGATCCATATTTCCTCTTGCGCCAGGAGTTTGTCCGCCTTGGCATTGATGACGGCCTCCTGCGCCATTTGCTCCTCTTTTTGCACCAGGTACTGGGCAAAGTTGCCGGGATAGCTGCGCAGCTTGCCGCGGTCCAGTTCAACAATGACGGTGGCGACCTGATCCAAAAATGCCCTGTCGTGGGTGATCGTGATGATGCTGCCGCCGAAGTTGACCAGCAGCTCTTCCAGCCAGGCGATGGAGTCGAGATCCAGATGGTTGGTTGGCTCATCTAAGAGGAGCACATCCGGCTTCGCCACCAAGGCCTGAGCCAGTGCGACCCGTTTCTTGGTGCCGCCAGACAGCGAGCCGACGATGGCGTCCTTGTCCAGGTGAAGGCGGTGCAGGGTTTCCTCGACTCGCTGCTCCCAGTTCCAGCCGTCCAGTGCTTCAATCTCAGACTGCAGCGCATCCAAATCCGTATGCTCGTCCGCAGCAAGGTATTGCTCCACCACGTGGCGGGTGCGTGCCAAGCCTGCACTGGCAGCCTGGAACACAGTAGCGTGCGGATCCAGGCTGGGTTCCTGCGGCACATAGGCGATACGCAGGTTCTGTTGCAGCTGCAATGCGCCGTCGTCCGGCTTTTCGAGCCCGGCCAGAATCTTCAAGAGCGAGGATTTGCCGGTTCCGTTGCGCCCGATCAAGCCGATGCGTTGGTTGGTTTCTAGAGAAAAGTCTGCGTGGTCCAGCAGTGCGACGTGCCCAAAAGCGAGTTGGGCGTCCAGGAGAGTGATGAGTGCCATATAAGAGGGCCATTATCGTGGGCGCAGCAGGACACTGCCGCAGGCGCAGTGGGGACGGCCGGATAAGCCGAGGTCGAAAGGCGCCCTACTGACCGGTACATCGAGAGGTGGGTGTCGCTCAGAGATGAGAGGCGTTCCAGCAGCTAGGCAGCTGGCGAAGATAGTTCAGAAGGAAGAGGCGGCGTAGGCGCACGATTGGTACGCTTGTGCGAAGCCAGAGCGGGTTCACCGAAGTTTTTTAAACAGGGCTTGGCAAGCGCTAAAAAACGGTGCTATGATTGCTGGCTCAGCTGATGACGACCAAGTGTTGTTCAGGCTAGGCGCCCCAGGGCTCCAAGCGAATCAGCAGAGTGAAAAAAGTCAAAAAATTATTTGACTCGGTTGAAAAAACCGGTATATAATTTGAGGCTCAGCTGATTACAGCGAACGACAGCAAGTC
>CAZNQE010000034.1:0-23921 GCA_964575005.1 uncultured Polaromonas sp.
AGGCCGGCTTCTTCCAGGCTGCGACAGGCTTCGCGCACCGGGCCGCGGCTGATGCCCAGGCGCGTCGCCACTTCGCTTTCATTGATGCGGTCGCCCCCCGACAGCTCGCCCGAGGCGATCATGCCGGCGATCTCCTCGCGCACGATGGACGTCAACGTGCGGGCGCGACGCTGCTTGATCTGCGCCAGTGCTGAAGAGGGTGGATTGGTGCTCATGCGGGCCGGATTCTACGGCTCACACGGTTTTCAGGGCCCTTCGGTATTGCACGGCCTCTGCCAGGTGCTGCATTTCAACGCTGGGCGACGCGGCCAGGTCGGCAATGGTGCGGGCCACTTTCAGGCAGCGGTGGATGCTGCGGCCGGTCCAGCCCAGGCGCGCCGCAGCGATGTTCAAAAAGCGGGCGGCTGAGGTGTCCAGCGCGCACTGCGCGTCGATGGCCGCGCCGGCCAGGGCCTCGTTGGCGCTGCCTTGGCGCTGCACGGCGCGCTCGCGTGCGGCCAGCACGCGGGCGCGAATGCTGGCCGTGCCTTCACCGGGAGGCGCGTTCACCAGATCATCGGCGGGCAAGGCGCCCACTTCCACGTGCAGGTCAATCCGGTCCAGCAAGGGGCCGCTGAGCTTGCCCTGGTAGCGCATGACCTGTTCGCTGCTGCAGCGGCAGGCACGCAAGCTTGAGCCCAGGAAGCCGCAGGGGCAGGGGTTCATGGCCGCCACCAACTGAAAGCGCGCCGGAAACTCAGCCCGCCGCGCCGCACGCGAAATGGTGATGAGGCCCGACTCCAATGGCTCGCGCAAGGCCTCCAGCGCGGCCCTTGGGAATTCGGGCAGCTCGTCCAGAAACAGCACGCCCCGGTGGGCCAACGAGATTTCACCCGGCCGTGGCGGCGATCCGCCCCCCACCAAAGCCACCGCGCTGGCGGTGTGATGCGGCGCGCAAGTCGGCCGCCGGCCCCAGTCTGCCAGCCTGAAGCGGCCCACCAGCGATGCGACGGCGGCGCTTTCGAGCGCCTCTTGCGTGCCCATGGGCGGCAGCAGCCCTGCAAAGCGCTGCGCCAACATGGACTTGCCCGAGCCCGGCGCGCCCATGAGCAGCAGCGAATGTCCGCCGGCAGCTGCAATCTCCAGTGCCCGCTTGGCCGCCGCCTGGCCTTTCACGTCGGCCAGGTCGGGATAAAAAGCCTCGGCAGGCTGCGCCTCGCTTTGCACCCGCTGCCAGCCGTCGCCCGGTTCGGGCGCCGCATCGCCCGGCAAAAACTGACGCACCACATCCAGCAGATGCAGCGCCCGGTAAACCTGCACGCCGGGCACCAGGGCGGCTTCCTGGGCGCTGCCCTCGGGCAGCACCAAATGAGGGACCTCATCCGCAACAGCGGAATCGCTGCCTTGGTTCAGGGCCAGACTCATGGCCAGCGCGCCACGCACCGGCCGCAACTCACCGCCCAGTGACAACTCGCCCGCAAACTCATAACGGGCCAGCTTGAGCCCGTCAATCTGCCCGCTGGCGGCCAGGATGCCGAGGGCAATCGGCAGGTCAAAACGCCCTGAATCCTTGGGCAAATCAGCCGCCGCCAAATTAACGGTGATGCGCTTGTTAGCCGGAAACTCCAGGCCGCTGTTGGCAATGGCCGCACGCACCCGCTCGCGGGATTCCTTGACTTCGGTCTCGGCCAGGCCGACCAAAGTCAGGCTGGGCAAACCGTTGGCCAAATGGACTTCCACGGTGACGCGATGCGCTTGCAGACCGAGCAAGCTTCGGCTGCGCACTAAAGACAGGCTCATTTCGACTCCTGGGCAAACAGTGCACCAAATTGATGCGCAAGAAACAGCACATTTCTGGTGCGACCTTGTTTGTAGTGATTAAGTATGCACTTTGTGGGCCGGGCAAACGCACAAATCCACGCTTTGCATTCGGCACGCGGTGGCACGCTCCATGCTTTGGAACTTGTGTGTTCCCCGAAAAACCCGGTCGGCGCGGATCCACCGCCCACCTTCATCCTGGAGAAGAACCCATGAAACTCGTCACGGCCATCATCAAACCCTTCAAGCTGGACGAAGTGCGCGAAGCACTCTCCAGCATGGGTGTGCAAGGCATCACGGTCACTGAAGTCAAGGGCTTTGGCCGCCAAAAGGGCCACACCGAGCTGTACCGCGGTGCAGAGTACGTCGTTGACTTCCTGCCCAAGGTCAAGATCGAGGCGGCTGTGTCCGACGAGCTCGTGGACCGCGTGATCGAAGCCATCGAAGGCGCTGCACGCACCGGAAAAATCGGCGACGGCAAGGTGTTTGTCTACAACCTCGAGCAGGTCGTTCGCATCCGCACTGGCGAAACCGGCAAAGAAGCGCTCTGAAACGCCCCGTCCTACTTCCTCAAGAGAACATGACCATGAAAAAACTCCTTGCCTCCTTTGCGCTGGCCCTTGGCCTGCTCGGCAGCGGTGCTGCTGTGCTGGCCCAAGCCCCCGCACCCGCCGCCACTGAAGCGGCTGCCAGCGCACCCGCTGCTGCTGCCGCGCCAGCCGCCGCAGTTGCAGCCCCCGCTGCTGCCGCACCCGCTGCGCCAGCGGCTGACGCCCCTGTCCCTGTCCCCAACAAAGGCGACACCGCCTGGATGTTGCTGTCCACCTTGCTGGTCATCATGATGGCCATCCCCGGCCTGGCCCTGTTTTATGGCGGCCTGGTTCGCAGCAAAAACATGCTGTCCGTGCTCATGCAAGTCATGGTCACCTTCTCGCTGATCGTGGTCCTGTGGTTCATCTACGGCTACAGCATCGCCTTCACCGAAGGCGGCGCCTTCTTTGGTGGCTTCGACCGCTTGTTCATGAAAGGCATCTGGGACAACGCCGCAGGCACCTTCGCCAACGCGGCCACCTTCAGCAAAGGTGTCGTGATCCCCGAGATCGTGTTTGCCGCCTTCCAGGCCACGTTCGCCGGTATCACTTGCGCACTGATCGTCGGCGCCTTCGCCGAGCGCATCAAGTTCTCCGCCGTGATGGTTTTCATGCTGATCTGGTTCACCTTCAGCTACCTGCCTATCGCCCACATGGTCTGGTTCTGGATGGGCCCTGACGCCTACAGCAGCGCCGCCGTGGTTGACGCCATGACCGCCAAAGCCGGTTACATCTGGCAGTCGGGCGCCCTGGACTTTGCAGGCGGCACCGTGGTGCACATCAACGCGGCTGTTGCCGGTCTGGTCGGCGCCTACATGGTGGGCAAGCGCATTGGTTACGGCAAGGAAGCCATGGCCCCGCACAGCCTGACACTGACCATGGTCGGCGCCTCGCTGCTGTGGGTGGGTTGGTTCGGTTTCAATGCCGGCTCGGCTCTGGAAGCCAACGGTTTTGCGGCACTCGCCTTCATCAACACCCTGGGTGCAACCGCTGCAGCTGTGCTGGCCTGGTGCGTGGGTGAAGCCATGATGCGCGGCAAGGCATCGATGCTGGGCGCAGCATCCGGCGCGGTCGCAGGTCTGGTGGCCATCACGCCAGCCGCTGGCAACGTCGGCATCGGCGGTGGTTTGATCATCGGTCTGGTGGCTGGCTTTGCCTGCCTGTGGGGCGTGAACAGCCTGAAGAAACTGCTGGGCGCAGACGACTCGCTTGACGTCTTCGGCGTGCACGGTGTGGGCGGCATCGTCGGCGCCTTGCTGACGGGCGTCTTCAACTCGCCAGCCCTGGGTGGCCCTGGCTTCGTGGCTGACTGGGTCACAGTCACCATGGTCACCAGCGCTGACTACTCCATCGCTTCGCAGCTGTGGATCCAGACCAAGGCCGTGCTGATCACCATCGTCTGGTCGGCTGTGGTTGCCTTCGTCGCGTTCAAGATCGCTGACCTCACCGTGGGTCTGCGCGTCTCTGAAGAAGAAGAGCGCGAAGGCCTGGACATCAGCGCCCACGGCGAAACCGCCTACAACCGCTGATCAAAGCGATCAGTCCCTAGCAAAAACACCCCAGTCAGGCAGCGGCCGGCCCCAGTGTCCGGCCGCTGATTGAAGCGAGAAGTCTCCTTTGGATGTTCAGCCCGCCGGCGCAAGTCAGCGGGCTGTTTTTTTTGCGCATGAGTTTTTGGCATGTGCGCTGGCGCTACAGTTCCCGTCATGAACTGGCAAACCATCACCCCCGCGCCCAATCAACTCGGCGAATCTCCTTTCTGGCATCCCGCAGAGCAGCGCCTGTACTGGGTCGATATTCCGGGCCGCTTGCTGATGCGCCTGCACGAGCCCAGCCGGCAGATTGAAAGCTGGCCCATGCCGGCAGAGCCCGGCTGCATTGCGCCGGCGGCCAGTGGCGGCCTGGTGGTGGCGTTGCGCACGGGCATTTACCGTGCGCCGGTCTGGGGCGGTGAGTTGACCCCGCTGGTGGCCGCGCCTTATGACACCGCGAGCACGCGCTTTAACGACGGCAAGGCCGACCCACTGGGTCGCTTTTGGGCCAGCACCATGTACGAGCCGCGTGACAAGGCCGATGGCAAGCTGTGGTCGCTGGATGTGCGCGATGGGAAATCGCAGTTTGATGAAAAGGCTGACGGCGCAACCATCGGCAACGGCCTGGCCTGGTCGCCGGATGCGCGCACTTTGTACTGGACCGACACCACCAGCCAGACCATTCGTGCCTGGGACTGGGACGCGGCGGGCAATGGCTTGTCCCGCACCCGTGTGTTTGCGAGTTTCACAGGCAAACCGGCGGGCTGGAAGCCTGGACTGCCGGCCAACGGCGGCTACGGCGGCCGGCCCGACGGCGCGGCGGTGGACGTGGAAGGCAACTACTACGTCGCCATGTTTGAGGGTGGCCGGGTGCTCAAGCTCTCGCCGCAAGGCGTGCAACTCGCCGAGTGGGCGCTGCCCGCGCTGTGCCCGACCATGCCTTGCTTTGGCGGCGACGACCTCAAGACCCTGTACGTGACCACGGCTTGCTACAACCGTCCGGTGGCCGAGTTGGCTGAACTGCCCGATTCAGGCTGCGTTTTTTCAATGCGCATGGACGTGCCGGGCCTGCCAGTGAACTTCGTTCAGGGCTGAGGCCTGGCCAAACCCCGGCCAAACGCCGCCTAAAAAGCGCACAAGAGCCGTTCAAAAAATTCAAAACTGGCCCGGGGCTAGCCGCTTACGATGCAAGCCATGTCCCTTCATCCCACCGCTGAGTCGATTGTTCCCCCCGCTGTCAGTCCCGATCCCCTGGTTGCCGACTTGCAGCAGCGTGTGCGTGATGCCGCGTCGCGAGGCACTCGCCTGCGCATTCGCGGCGGCGGCAGCAAAGACTTTTATGGCGAGCCACTGAGCGGCGACTTGCTGGACGTCTCGGCCTTGGCCGGTGTGATCAGCTATGAGCCGAGCGAGTTGGTGGTGACCGTGCGCGCGGGTACGCGCCTGGCCGAGCTCGAAGCGCTGCTGGCCACCCAGGGCCAGTGCCTGCCCTTTGAACCACCGCATTTCAGCCCCGCTGCCACCGTGGGCGGCATGGTCGCCAGCGGCCTGAGCGGCCCGGCCCGGGCCAGCGTCGGTGCGCTGCGCGACTACGTGCTGGGCATCAAGATGCTCAATGGCCGGGGCGAGGAACTGACCTTTGGCGGTCAGGTCATGAAGAACGTGGCGGGTTATGACGTCTCGCGTTTGCTCGCGGGCTCGCTGGGCACGCTGGGCGTGCTGCTTGAAATTTCGCTCAAGGTTTTGCCGGTAGCGCCGGCCGAGGCCACGTTGATGTTTGCCGGCGTGGGCCAGCAGCAGGCGCTGGACTTGCTCAACCGCTGGGGCGGCCAGCCCCTGCCACTGAACGCCAGTTGCTGGGTGCATGACAGCACGGCCACACCGGCGCGCGACTTTTTGTTTGTGCGCTTGCGCGGCGCCGTGGCGGCCGTGCAGGCAGCCGTGCCGCGCTTGATGGCCGAAGTTGTGGCTGTGGGCGGCGAGGCGGTGTTGATGGACCCAGGCCAGGCCGGCGCTGACTGGACGGCGTGCCGCGAACAGACGCTGCCCTTTTTCAGCGATCCGCCGGCTGCGTCCGCAGCCGCACCGAGCCAGGCGCTCAGCCTGTGGCGCATCAGCGTGCCGCAGACGGCGCCGGCCATGGCCTGGCCTGAAGCCGTGGGCGCGCCCTTCATTGAATGGCATGGTGGCCTGCGTTGGGTCTGGGCACCGGCTCGCGCCTGCGCGGCCTTGCGTGCGGCGGCCGAGCGCGTGGGCGGCCATGTGACGCTCTTCAGGCACCCGGCGCGGCCGCTGCCGGCGGGCTTTCCAGTCTTCACGCCGTTGGCGCCTGTGCACCAGCGCATTCAGCAGCAACTCCAGCAGCAGTTTGACCCTGACGGCGTCTTCAGCACGAAGCGGCTGAGCATCTAAAAAAAGCAAAAACACAGAAGCGAAAGTCACAGCCGCATGCAAACCAATCTCGCCCCTGAATTCCAAGGCACGGCCGACGGCCTGGCCGCCGAAGCCATTTTGCGCAAGTGCGTGCACTGCGGTTTCTGCACGGCCACCTGCCCCACCTACCAATTGCTGGGCGACGAGCTTGACGGCCCGCGCGGCCGCATTTACCTCATCAAGCAAGTGCTGGAAGGCGAAAAGCCGACCCGCAAAACCCAGCTGCACCTGGACCGCTGCCTGACTTGCCGCAACTGCGAAAGCACCTGCCCCAGCGGTGTGGACTATGGGCACTTGGTGGACATTGGCCGCAAGCTGGTGGACGAGCGCGTGCCGCGCCCCGCCGCTGAAAGCGCCGTGCGCTGGGCGCTGAAAGAAGGCTTGCCTTCGCCGCTGTTTGCGCCTGCCATGAAGCTGGGCCAGGCCGTGCGCGGCCTGCTGCCGGCCAGCCTCAAAGCCAAAGTGCCCGCGCCACAAGACGCCGGCCGCTGGCCCACGCGCAGCCATGCCCGCAAAGTGCTGATGCTGGCCGGCTGCGTGCAGCCCGCCATGCAGCCCAACATCAACAGCGCCACCGCCCGCGTGCTGGACGCCGCAGGCATCCAGACCGTGCTGGCCACCAAGGCCGGCTGCTGCGGCGCGGTGAAGTTTCACTTGAACGACCACGACGGCGGCAAGGCCGAAATGCGCCGCAACATCGACGCGTGGTGGCCGCACATTGAAGGCGGCGCGGTCGAGGCTTTGGTGATGAACGCCTCTGGCTGCGGCGTCATGGTCAAGGACTACGGCCATGTGTTCAAGGACGAGCCGGCCTATGCCGACAAAGCCGCCCGCATCAGCGCGCTCACGCGCGACTTGAGCGAGTTGCTGCCCGACCTGGTGCCCGCACTCAAAAGCCAGATGAGCACGGCGCCTGCCGAGCAACTGACCTTCCACCCGCCCTGCACCTTGCAGCATGGCCAGCAACTGCGCGGTGGCGTTGAAAAGCATCTGGGCGACCTGGGTTTCAAGGTCAACATCGCCCGCTGCGAGCCGCATCTGTGCTGCGGCTCGGCCGGCACTTACTCGGTGCTCAAGCCTGAAATCGCGTACGAGCTGCGCGACCGCAAGCTGACGAATCTGGCCGAAATGCAGCCAGACACCATCGTCTCGGCCAACATCGGCTGCATCACCCACCTGCAAAGCGGCACGGCCACGCCGGTGCGCCACTGGGTCGAGGTGCTGGACGCGGCCCTGGCAAGCCCCTGATCAACAAGGCATCTGCTGATCGCCTGATCGGCTGATCCGCTCGCGGACGGCCTGCGTCCTTCTCTCTCTCTAATTTCAGCAGCTGCGGCTGCCGGCCTTTCACGCGATTGAAGGGCCGGCGCGCAGCTTTGGGCGCTTGAAATTAACGTATTTAATGAAATAAAGAGTATTTTGGTTTAGCATTGTCTTGTAACAATTAGTTCCAAAGTTTAATTAAAGTGAGGTGCAAGGCGCAGGCTGGCCACTCGCTTGCCTTGCGAAGCATGAGCTGTCGGCCATGCGCTCTCACCCTCCATCTCTTTAAAGACTGCGCCCATGCCCGAGTTTAAAAATCTCCGTTTGCGGCCCTTGTGGCTGAGCCTGTGCTTGGGTTTTGCAGGCGCGGCGCAAGCCGGCGAGGCGCTTGATGTGTCCTTCGCGGCCTTGGACTTGCATGAGGTTCTGGATCTGGAAATCACTTCGGTTTCCAAAAAACCGCAGACCATTTCGCGTGCAGCGGCCGCTGTCTATGTCATCACGGGCGACGACATTCGCCGCATGGGTGCACAAAACATCGCTGACGCCCTGCGCATGGCCCCCGGTGTGCAGGTCGGTCAGGTCGGCGCCAACTCGTGGGCTGTGAGCGCCCGCGGCATGAACGGACGGTTTGCCAACAAATTGCTGGTTCTGGTGGATGGGCGCACTGTTTACTCGCCGCTTTTTTCTGGCGTGTTCTGGGATGTGCAAGACACGCTGATCTCAGACATTGACCGTATCGAGGTGATCCGCGGTCCCGGCGCGGCTCTGTGGGGCGCCAACGCCGTCAATGGCGTGATCAACATCATCACCAAGTCGTCAGCGGCCACGCAGGGCGGTCTGCTGGAGGTCAGCAAGGGCTCGCAGGATAACGGTACCGTCTCCTTGCGTTATGGCGGACAGATCGAAGGCCTGGGTCACTGGCGTGTCTATGGCAAGACACTCAGTCGCGATCCCTTGCGCCTGGCCAATGGCTCAACCGGCATGGACGACTCCCGCCAGGATCGCCTGGGCTGGCGCGCCGACCTCACCCCGAACTCGCGGGATGCCATCGCTTTCCAGGGTGAGCTGTACGACGGCGTGCACGGCGAGTCGTCGCAACTCAGCCACTTTTCACCGCCCTGGTCCACCATCACGGGAACGCGCCAAAAAGTAAGCGGAGGCCACGTGCTGGCCCGCTGGCAACGAGAGCTGTCCCAGGGCAATTCCATCACCGTGCAGTCCTACTTTGACCGCAGTGAGCGTGACTGGCCGTCACACCCCGCGTCAAAAATCGACACCTTCGATGTGGACGGTCAGTACCGCTCGCGCCAGATCGACGGCCACGACATCGTGATGGGCATGTCTTACCGGAATATCCGGGACGAAGCCCATCCCTCTTACACCGGGCTCATCCCGGGGACGGTCATCTTCAATGAGTTCCAGGCCAACCGCAACGTCAACCATCTGTGGAGCGCGATGGTTCAGGACGACATCACCCTCAAACCCGAGGAATGGACGCTGACCCTGGGCGCCAAGCTGGAAAAATTTTCTTCGGATGATCCCAAGCTGCTGCCCAATGTGCGGGTCCTCTGGACGCCCGAGGAGACCCAGACCTTCTGGGCCTCCGCAGGCAAGGCGGTACGCACGCCCAGCCGCGGCGACAACAACGGCGTGATCCGCATCCTGGTGCCGCCCGAGTTCACGGTGGGGGGCAGCTCGCTGCCGTTGCCGGGCTTCATTGAGTTGAGCGGCGGAACGCGCCCTGAAGACATGTGGGCCTATGAGGCGGGTTGGAAGCAGCGCCTCGGCCCCGGTCTGACGCTGGACACCTCTGTTTTTTACAACCGCTACCGCAACCTGCGCTCAGGCACGTCGAGCATCTCCGCGGCGCTTTGCCAGCCCGGCAACCTGCCCTTGTACCTCTGCCCGCCCACCCCTGGGCAGTACCTGCTGCTGCCGGCCGCGTTTGGCAATGCCATCGAGGGTCACAGCCAGGGCTTGGAAGTCTGGATGGACTGGCAGGCCTCGCGTGAACATCGCGTGCGCGCCAACGCCTCCTATCTCAAGATCAAGCTCAAGTCGCTTGACAGTGACAGCTACAGCCTGGACACCGAGGGCAGCAGCCCGCGCTGGAGCAGCTCGCTGCGCTGGTCCTACACGCCCAGCGCCCAGCAAGAGTGGGACGTGAGCCTGCGCTATGTCGGCAAGCTCAAGGATGTGTTGTTCAACCAGGCCGTGCCCAGCTACACCGCCATGGATTTGCAATGGAGCTGGCGCGCTGCACCCGGGGTGCAGTGGAGCGTCACAGGGCGCAACCTTCTGACATCGCGCCACCTGGAATTCATCTCTGAAACAGGCGATCACGCTCGCACGCTGATCGGGCCTTCCGTTTTGGTGGGTGTGCGCGTCCAGTTCTGACTTCATGCCCAAGACGCGGACGCGGCCCACCCACATATTGCTGGCTTCGCTGTTGCTGGCAGCGCCATTACTGGCATCGGTAGGGGCCGTGCGCGCCGCCGAACCCGAATTGCCCCGGGAGGCCCGCATCAAGGCGGTCTTGATCTTGCGCATGATCAAGTTCGTGGACTGGCCCGCCGAAACGCTGGTCCGCACAGACAACCTGCAGATTTGCACCTGGGGTGAGGGCGCAACCAGTTCGGCGCTACAAAACCTGCAGGGGCAAAAAGTGCGCGAGCAGGAAGTCCGGGTTCGCAGGCTGCAGTCGTTGCCCAGCCTGGACACCCGTGGCTGCCATGTGCTTTATGTGGCCGAAGCCGCCCGCGCGGAGGTCAACGCCAGTGCACTCTACGGGTCGGGCAGCAAAGCGATGCTCACCATCAGCGACATGCCTGACTTCGGCAAGCGCGGCGGCATCATCAGCCTGGTTCAGCAAGACAACAAGATCGGTTTTGATGTTCAGCTGCGCCATGCGCGAGCCGGCGGCCTGCAAATCGGCGCCCCGCTCCTGGAGCTGGCCCGCAGTGTGGAGTGACGCCATGATCCAAACCGAATCCATCAAACACAAGCTGGACCGGATGATGGTCCGCACCGTCAGCATGGCCTTGATTGCGGTCGCCCTGGTGCTGCTGGTTTACCAAGGCTGGACTTTCCGCGAGGGCATGCTCGAACGCCTGTCGGTGGTGGCCCAGATGGCGGGCAGGAACCTGACCGCAGCACTCGAATTTGAAGACCGGCGCCAAGGGCAGCTGCTGATTGATTCGCTGCAGGCCGAGAAAGACATCGTGGCGGTCAGCGTGTACGACCGGCACGGTAATTTTTTCGCGGGTTATGCCAGCGCTGCACCGCCCAATGATCAGCAACTTTTCATCGCCAATGCGCTGGGCATTCATGAAATCAAATACTCGGCCTTGATCAGTCTGCACAACGACCCGGTCGGCTCTATCGTGATCTCGGCGAGCCCACGCCGGCTTTTCGAGCAATGGGGCGCCAGCTTGCTGCTGATCATCGGCGTCTCGCTGGTCTCCGGGTGGCTGGCCGTGCGCTCAGCGGTCAAGCTGCAAAAGCGGATCGTCCAGCCCATCACGCATCTGGCCGGGTCCATGCGGCGCTTCACCCAGACGCAGGACTTCAATATGCGCGTTCAGCGCAGCGTGAATGACGAGATCGGCCAGCTGAGCGACAGCTTCAATGACATGCTGAGTCATTTGCAAGTGCGCGAGCTGGCGCTGGACGAGCGCAACCGCGAGTTGGCACGCAGCAACCAAAATTTGGAGCAAGCCGTGCAGCAGGCCACTGAGGCCCGCCGTGTAGCCGAGCAGGCCGCCCATGTGAAGGCCATGTTTTTGGCCAACATGAGCCACGAAATACGCACGCCCATCAACGGCATTCTCGGCATGACGGAGGTGCTGCTCAACAGCCCTCTGAGCCCGCAGCAAGGCCAGCAGGTTCAAACCGTGCTGGACTCGGGGCGCTCGCTGCTCAACATCATCAATGACATTTTGGACATCTCAAAGCTCGAAGCGGGCAAGCTGGTGATCACGCCTGCAGACTTTGATCTGCGGGGGGTACTGCAGGAGCTCTTGAGCTTGTTTCAGCAAAGCGCGCGGGAAAAAGGCCTCTTGCTGGAGATGAACATCGCAGCGTCGGTCCCTCAAACCTGCCATGCGGACGCAGGGCGATTGCGACAGATTCTGGCCAATTTGCTGGGCAACGCCTTGAAGTTCACCGAAAAAGGGCAGGTGCGCCTGAAGGTCGAACTCAGTCAGCAGTCAGGCACACGCGCGATCCTCAAATTTGAGGTGATCGACACGGGCATCGGCATCTCCGAGTTGCAGCATCTGTCCATTTTTGAGGAGTTCAACCAAGGCGACTCCAGCGCCGCGCGGCGCTATGGCGGCACTGGCCTGGGTTTGGCGATTGCGCAGCATTTGACGCGCCTGATGGGCGGGCACATGGGCTTGCAAAGCAAGCCGGGCGCCGGCAGCAACTTCTGGTTCACCTTGCCGGTGGAGGTGGTGGCCGGGCTGACCGCAAAAGACGCACCGGGCGCACCGGGCCGCGCCAAACCCGCACGGCCTGAATGGACCAAGCTGGACTACCCGTGCCGGGTGCTGGTGGTGGAAGACCACGTGGTCAACCAGATGGTGGTTCGCGCCAGCCTGGAGATGATGGGCTGCACCACCGAGGTGGCCGGCGGTGGCCAGGAGGGTGTGCAGGCGGCCTTGGCGCGGCAGTTTGACCTGATTTTGATGGACTGCCAGATGCCCGATGTCGATGGCTACGAAGCCACCCGGCAGATCCGGGCGTGGGAACTTCAGCAAGGCAAGCAAGGCCAGCAAGCCGGTAGTCAGACAAGGCGCATGCCCATCGTCGCCCTGACTGCGCATGCCATGCAGGGCGACCGTGAAAAGTGCGAAGCCGCTGGCATGGACGACTACCTCAGCAAGCCCTGCTCGGCAGAAGCGCTGTTCGAGATGCTACAGCGCTGGACCCGTCCACCGGGCTAAGGTGTCAGCCCTGTCCCTGGGTTGAAGCGGTAGGGGCGGGCGCATAGGCCGCCCACAGCGCCGCCAGCACGATCAAGCCGCCACCTACGAAAGTGCGTGTAGTCAACTCGGCCGCACCCAACCAGGCGGACGAGGTGCTGGCAAAAAGTAACTCGGTCAGCATCACCAGCGCGGTGGTGCTGGCCGCGAGGCGGGCTGCACCGTATTGCAGCGCCAGATTGCTGATGAGAAAGGCCAGGCACAGGCCCAGCGCCACAGGCCAGCCGCTGGGTGCCAGCACAGGCGCCGGCACCACTTGCGCCGCCATACCGGCCAGGGCTGCGGCAGAGGCCATCAAGGCACCGCCACCAAACATGGCCAGCATGCGGCCTTCGCCGGGTGTGTTGCCGTGCTTGAGCAGCAAGGCGTTGGTCACGGCAAAGCACAGGCCGCCCATCAGCGCCAGCCAGTCGGCGCCGTCTTGCGGCAGAGGCCAGGGCGAGCCCGGTGTCTTGAGCACAATGACCACGCCGACCAAGGCCAGCGCCAGTCGCATGAGCGAGCCGGCATGCGGCCGCTCGCCCAACAGCGCCCAGGCCACCAGCACCGACCACGCGGGCATCAGATAAAACAGCAGCACCACGCGCACCACATCGCCCAGGGTCACGGCCCAGTTAAAGCCGATGTTGGTCATGCCCGAGGCCACCGCCAGCAGCCACAAGCCCGGATGCGCCAGCAGGCCGCGCCAGGCCCGCGGCCGCCAGACCAGCACCAAGGCGGTGGCCAGCCCATAAATCAAAGTGGTGGCCCACAACGGATGCAGACCATGGCCTTGCAGCGCCCGGAACGGCCACCAGGACACGCCCCAGACAAAGGCATTGATGACCAGGGCGCCGGCAGCCAGCGCAGTAGGGCTCAAAAACGACACGGTTGCGCGACTCAGAGGCGCAACTCAGTGCGACTTGTCACTGCGCGCCAGGCGCAGCAAATCGTCCACCTGGTCTTTGTATTTGACCAAGTTGCTCTGGTGCCAGCGCTGGATGATCCACATGAAGCCGGCCACCACCACGCCAAAGGCAGTGATGGCGCCAAAGGCCGACAGGCCCAGGCCGGTGGACAGGCTGTAAAACGCGCCCAGCGCCAAAATGCACGCTTGTTCGTTGAAGTTCTGCACGGCAATCGAGCGGCCCGCGCCCATGAGGTTGTGGCCACGGTGCTGCAGCAGTGCGTTCATGGGCACCACCAAGAAGCCGCCCAGGCCGCCCAGCAAAATCAAAAACGGCGCGGCCACCCAGACGTTGTCGATGAAGTTCATCAAGATGACGAGAAGGCCCATGCCGATGCCCAGCGGCATGACGCTGGTGGCCTGGTCCAGGCGCATGCGCATGGACGCAGCCACCGCACCCACGGCGGTGCCGATGGCGACCACGCCGACCAGCGAGGACGCTTGCGTGGTGCTGTAGCCCAGCGCGGCAGCGCTCCAGGCCAGCACGATGTAACGCAAGTTGCCCGATACGCCCCAGAACAGCGTGGTGGTGGCCAGCGAAATCTGGCCCAGCTTGTCGCGCCACAGGGCGTTGTTGCATTGCCAGAAGTCGGGCAGCAGCTTGAGCTTGTTGGCGGGCATGGGCCGCATATCGACGCCGGTGTGCGGAATGCGGGTGTTGAACCAGGCCGCCAGCGCGTACACAAAAATCAGGCAACTGATGGCCGCTTCAGGCGGCGTGTCCACGCCGGTGCTGAGCAGCGGCAGATCAAGTGACAGCAGCACTTGCGAAATGGCGGGGCCCACCAACTGGCCACCGAGCAGCACGCCCAAAATGATGGAGGCAATCGTCAGGCCTTCGATCCAGCCATTGGCCTTGACCAATTGCGAGGCCGGCAGGAGTTCAGTCAGGATGCCGTACTTGGCCGGCGAGTAGGCCGCAGCGCCCAGACCGACGATGGCGTAAGCCATGAGCGGGTGCGAGCCAAACAACATCATCAGGCAGCCAATGACTTTGATGGCGTTGCTCAAAAACATGACCTTGCCCTTGGGCCGCGCATCGGCCAGCGCGCCTACAAAGGGCGCGAGCACCACATAAAACAGCGCAAACATGGGCACGAGGGCGGCTGGCTGCCACTTGGGCGCGCCGCTGGAGCGAAGCAGTTCGACCGCGACCACGAAGAGCGCGTTGTCGGCCAGCGAGCTGAAAAACTGCGCCGCCATGATGGTGTAGAAACCGCGTTTCATGAATGAAATCGGCTCACGAACATGGGCTTGACAAGCAGGCGGACAGCAGCAGAAAAATGACGGGTCTCCGAAGGAATCACGGTTTATAGCACGGGGGTCCCTGCCAAAATGTCATGTATTCGTCTCGGCATGGCCGAGTGCTGCTTAGCCCGCGGGCTTACCCTGATTTGAAATCCATGCCCCGTCCGATTCTTGCCACTGTCCATCCTGAAGCCTTGCGTCACAACCTGGCGCGGGCGCGCGCCGCCGCCGGCGACGCCCGCGTGTGGGCGGTCGTCAAAGCCAATGCCTACGGCCACGGCATCGAGCGCGCCTTTGACGGCCTGCGCGCAGCCGACGGCTTTGCCCTGCTCGACTTGACGGAGGCTGAACGCCTGCGCGCACTCGACTGGCGCGGCCCCATCTTGCTGCTGGAAGGCGCTTTTGAATTGCGCGACCTGGAGCGCTGCTCGCGCCTGGGGCTGTGGCATGTGGTGCATTGCAATGAGCAGATCGACATGCTGGCCACGCACAAAACCTTGGTGCCGCACCGGGTGTTCCTCAAAATGAATTCAGGCATGAACCGCCTGGGGTTCAAGCCCGAGCGCTTTCGCGCCGCCTGGACGCGGCTGAACGCCTTGCCGCAGGTGGACGAGATTTCGCTCATGACGCATTTCAGTGACGCCGACGGTGCGGCCGGCGTGGCCGCGCAACTGGCCGCCTTTGAAGCTGTCACGCACGACCTGCCCGGCGAGCGGTCCTTGAGCAACAGCGCCGCGCTGCTGCGGCACGGCCAAGCATTGGCCACGGTATCGGACTGGGTGCGACCGGGCATTGCGACTTACGGCAGCGCGCCAGACTTTCCCCTGCACAGCGCGGCCGACTGGGGCTTGCAGCCCACGATGACGCTCTCCGCGCACATCATCGCCGTGCAGTCCCTGCAAGCCGGCGAGCATGTGGGCTATGGCAGCACCTTCACGGCTGATGCACCGATGCGCATCGGCGTGGTGGCCTGCGGCTATGCCGACGGTTACCCGCGCCACGCGCCCACGGGCACGCCGGTGCTGGTGGACGGCGTGCGCACGCGCATCGTCGGGCGGGTCAGCATGGACATGGTGACGGTGGACCTGACGCCGGTGCCCGAGGCGCGCACCGGCAGCGTGGTCACTTTATGGGGCCAGTCTGGGGGGCAGTCCGCCAAGGGTGCCGTGCTGCCGATTGACGAGGTGGCCCATGCCGCTGGCACCGTCAGCTACGAGCTGATGTGTGCGGTGGCGCCGCGTGTGCCTTTTGCGCCTTTCGCCGAAAACACAGCCTGACACCGGCCATGCCGATTCGTTCTAACTGACAGTCGGCTTTGGGGCTTGCCCTGCGCGCGGCCTGCGGTCAGAGTGGAGGTCTGCTCAGTCTTCCCACTTTCGAATTACCGGAGTCCCCATGACAAATCGCCGCACGCTCTTGAGCTGCCTGATCGCCGCCGCTGTGACCACCTTGGGCGCCTGGCCGGCCCAAGCCCAGACGTTCCCGAGCAAACCCATCCGCATCGTCGTGCCCTTTGGCGCCGGCGGCGTGGCCGACCTGACGGTGCGCACCGTGGGCCAGAAGCTCAGCGAATCCCTGGGCCAGCCGGTGGTGATTGACAACCGGCCCGGCGCAGGCGGCGTGGTGGCGGGCGACCTGGTGGCCAAGGCCGAGCCCGACGGCCACACCTTGCTGCTGATGTCCAACGGCACCGCGGTGAGCGCGGGGCTCTTCAAGTCCCTGCCCTTTGACACGTTGCGTGACTTCGCGCCGGTGTCCACGCTGGGCTACTTTGACATCGCCATCGTCACGCCCGCCGACTCGCGTTTTAAAAATCTGGGTGAGCTGCTGGCCTACGGCAAAGCCAATCCCGGCAAGCTGAACCTGGGCAGCATCAACATCGGCAGCACGCAAAACCTGGCGGCCGAAATGTTCAAGACCGCCTCGGGCGTGGACCTGCAGATCGTGCCTTTCAACGGCACGCCGGCGGTCATCAATGCCTTGCGCGGCGGGCAGGTTGACGCGGCGGTGGAAATCCTGGCGCCCGTGCTGCCGCAGATCCAGGGCAACGCCTTGCGTGCCCTGGCCGTGACGGGCGCCAAGCGCGCAGCCGTGCTGCCGGCCGTGCCCACCGCGCAAGAAAGCGGCCTGAACGGTTTTACCGTGGCCAGCTGGAACGCGATTGCCGCGCCGGCGCGCACGCCGCGCGCCGTCATCGAGCGCCTGAACCGCGACATTGCCGCTGCCCTGAATGCGCCCGACGTGAAGAAAAAACTCGCCGAGCTGAACGTGGACGCCCAAGCCAGCACCCCGCAGCAAACCAGCGACTTGCTGGCCAGCGAAGTCAAGCGCTGGGGTGAGGTGATCGTGCGGGCCAAGATCCCGCAACAGTAAAGGCGATCGAAAGAACGCGCGCCTTAGTCCGGCGTCAGTCCGCCTTCACACGCCCCGAGCCGATGACCGGCTGCCAGCGCGCGATCTCGCGCACGATCAGCTGACCAAAGGCTTCGGGCGTGGTCGGCGTGGCAATCGCGCCTTCGCTGTTCAGCCGGGCCTTGAGTTCAGACGAGTTGAGCGATTGGTTGATCTGTGCATTGAGCTTGCGCACGATGTCGGCTGGCGTGCCGGTCGGTGCCACCACGCCGTACCACTGGTCGGCCTCAAAGTCCTTGAAGCCAGCTTCGGCCACGGTCGGCACGTCGGGCAGGATGTCCAGCCGCTTGGGCGATGACACGGCCAGTGCGCGCAGTTGCCCATTGCGGATCTGGTTGATCATGGCCGGCGCACCCGAGAACAGCACCTGGATTTGTCCACCCATCAAGTCGGTGACCGCCGGGGCCGTGCCGCGGTAAGGAATGTGCAGCAGCGAGGTGCCGGTCTGCATCTTGAAGTACTCGGTCGCCAGGTTGGCCGCGCTGCCGTTGCCGCCGGAGCCGTAATTGAGCTGTCCCGGCTTGGCTTTGGCCAGCGCCACCAGCTCGGCCGTGGTCTTGGCCGGCACTTGCGGATTGACCACCAGCACGTTGGGTACGCGCGCCACCCAGGCCACGGGGGCGAAGTCTTTGACCGGGCTGTAGGGCAGCTTGGGGTACAGGCTAGGGTTCACCGCCAGCGTGCCGATGTGGCCCATCAGCAAGGTGTAGCCGTCGGCCGGCGCCTTGGCCACGCGGTCTGCCCCTATGGCGCCGCCCGCGCCGGGCACGTTCTCGATCACGACGCTCTGGCCCCAGGCCTTGGTCAGCTCTTGCCCGATGGCGCGCGCCAGGATGTCGGTGCTGCCGCCAGGCGTGAAGGGCACGATCAGGCGTATCGGTTTGCCGGGGTAGTTGACGGCGGTCTGCGCGAGCGATGCGGTGCTGGCCAGGCCGGCCGTCATGCCCAGGCTGAGCGTGACGACAGAAAGGACGAAGGAGCGCTTGGAGGAGGTGTTCATGGCTGCACTTTAAAGGGAGGCCGCGTCAGGCTCCAAGGCATAGCAGCTATGCCATTTTCGTGCGGCGCTTGTGCGGCGGTTCTTTGCGTCGTTTCTCCAGATTTTTCTCTAGACGTAAGCCTTGAGCGACTGCCCGATCACCTCGCCCACCAGCGCCGCCAGTTCCTTGTGCGTTTCGGTGCTGGGCCGCCTGGCCGAGGTGACCAGCGTCAGCTCGCTCATCAGCTTGGGGCTGTGCAGGCTGTGAACTGAAAACGGGTGCGGCTGCACCAGATTGCTCAGGGTGTAGGGCGGTAGCACCGCAAAGCCCAGGCCTTCGCGCACCAGGTCCAGGATGGCGTTGAGCCCATCGACTTCCATCACGATGTCGGGCGTGGCATCGAGGCGCGTCATGGCGTTGTCGATCAAGACGCGAAAGGCGTTCGGTCGGCTGGGCAGGATCAAGGGCAGGCGCGCGACATCGGCCAGGTCCATGCGCGACTTCAGCAGCCCGGCGGCGGCGCTGTGCTGGGCCACGCTGGCCTGTGAGGAAATCAGCACCAGCGCTTCGCGGTGCAGCAGCTGCAGCTCCACCTCGGGCGAGGCGATGGGGTTGTAAAGCAAGGCCATGTCCAGCCGGCCCGAGCGCAGGCTTTCATGCAGCGTGACGGAAAAGCCTTCGGTCAGCGTCAGCCGGGCATCGGGCAGTTTGTCCCTGAAGGCGCGGGTCAGTGGCACGGCCACCAGCCGGCTCAGGCTGGGCGGCAGGCCGATGGACACATGGCCAGCCAGGGCGCCGCGCACGGCGCCAAGTTCTTCGCGGGCCAGCGCCACCTGATGCAAGATGCCGCGCCCGTGCTCCAGCAGCACGGCGCCGGCTTCAGTCAGCGTCACGCCGCGGCCGTTGCGCCACAAGAAAGTCTGGCGCAACTCCACCTCCAGCTGGCGCACATGCCGGCTGAGCAGCGGCTGCGGCATGCCCAGCGCGGCGGCGGCGCGGGTGAAGCTGCCCAGCTCGGCCACGCGCACAAAAGATTCAAGTTGCTTGAGTTCCATTACCTTTTCATGAGCTTTTCATGAGCTTTCCATGAGCCTTTGATGCCCTGCTGAAATTTGACTAGCTGGCGCATCGTATGCGATTTCGCTATAGCTGCTAGTGGGCTGGCTGCCTAGGCTGAGCAGCTGCGCGCCAGCACAATGGGCGGCATGAACTCGCCTGCCTCTGCGCCCCTGCTTTCCCCTTTGCGCGGCATTTCGTCCATGGCCACGCGCCAGTTGCTGGCCGAGCTGGTGGCCGACTGGCAGGCGCGCAGCGGCCAGCCTGCGCTGATTGAATCGGTGGGCGGCGTGGATGCCGCGCGGCGCGTGCAAGCTGGTGAAACATTTGATGTGGTGTTCCTGGCCGCCGATGCGCTGGCCAAGCTGGAGGCCGCAGGCTGCATCGTTCCCGGAACACGCCTTGACCTGGCGGTGTCCGGCACCTCGGTCGCGGCGCCGGCAGGCGCTGACGCGCCAGACATCAGCTCCGAGGCCGCCTTGCGCGCCGCCGTGCTAGCCGCGCCCAGCCTGAGTTATTCGACCGGGCCCAGCGGTGTGGCGCTGGCGCAGTTGTTTGAGCGCTGGGGCATTGCTGAAGAGATCAAGCCGCGCATCATCACCCCGCCGCCCGGCACGCCCGTGGGCGCGTTGCTGGCGCAGGGCCAGGTCGCGCTGGGCTTTCAGCAACTCAGTGAGTTGATCCACGTGCCCGGCATTCGCATCGTCGGGCCGCTGCCCACTGAGATCGCCATTGACACCGTGTTTGCCGGTGCCGTGCGGCAGGGCTCGCAGCGCGTGCAGGCGGCGCGCGAATTGCTGGCTTTCATGGCCTCGCCTGACGCCGCGCCCGCCAAGCGCCGCCAGGGCATGGCCCCGGCCTGAATTTTCATTTCCTGAATCCTTGGAGTTCTACCCATGATCATCGATTGCCACGGCCACTTCACCACGGCCCCCACCGCGCTCGAAAACTGGCGCAACCAACAAGTCGCCGGCATTGAAGACGCCGCCGTCATGCCCAAAGCGTCCGACCTGAAAATCAGCGACGACGAGCTGCGCGAAGCGATTGAAACCAACCAGCTCAAGCTGATGAAAGAGCGCGGCAACGACCTCACGCTGTTCTCGCCGCGTGCGCGCTTCATGGCGCACCACATCGGCGACTTTCAGGTCTCGTCCACCTGGTCGGCGATTTGCAACGAGCTTTGCTACCGCGTGAGCCAGCTTTTTCCGGAGCACTTCATCCCGGTGGCCATGCTGCCGCAGTCGCCCGGCGTAGACCCTGCGACCTGCATCCCCGAGCTGGAGCGCTGCATCAACGAGTTTGGCAACGTCGGCATCAACTTGAACCCCGATCCGAGCGGCGGCCACTGGACTTCACCGCCCCTGAGCGACCGGCACTGGTACCCCATTTACGAAAAGATGGTCGAGTACGACATCCCCGCCATGATCCATGTGAGCACCAGCTGTAACGCCTGCTTTCACACCACCGGCGCGCATTACTTGAATGCGGATACCACGGCCTTCATGCAGTGTTTGACGAGTGATTTGTTCAAGGACTTCCCCACGCTGAAGTTCCTGATTCCGCATGGCGGCGGCGCCGTGCCTTACCACTGGGGTCGTTTTCGCGGTCTGGCGCAAGAGCTTAAAAAGCCGCTCTTGGAAGAGCATTTGCTCAACAACATTTTCTTTGACACCTGCGTGTACCACCAGCCCGGCATTGACTTGCTGAACACCGTGATTCCGGTCAAGAACGTGCTTTTTGCCAGCGAGATGATCGGCGCTGTGCGCGGCATCGACCCGCAGACCGGCCACTACTACGACGACACCAAGCGCTACATCGAAGCCTCCAAAATCTTGAGCGCTGAAGACCGCCACATGATTTACGAAGGCAATGCGCGCCGCGTGTTCCCGCGCCTGGACGCGGAACTCAAACGCCGCGAATCGGCAAACGCAAAGGCCGCAGCATGAGCAACACATCCAACCCGCTTGAACTTTTGAATCAGCTCGGCGTGGTCAAGCGCAACATCGTTCGCGCTGATCCGCTGGCCGTTGAGCGCCTGTCGCGTCTGAGCGTGGCCACCGTGCACGAGGCCATGGGCCGCGTCGGCTTGATGAAGCCGCACATGCGCCCGGCGTATGCCGGTGCGCGGATGTGCGGCACGGCCGTGACCATTCTTTTGCAGCCCGGTGACAACTGGATGATGCACGTGGCTGCCGAGCAGTTGCAGCCCGGCGACGTGGCCGTGGCCGCTTGCACCACCGACAACGAAGACGGCTTTTTTGGCGACTTGCTGGCCACGTCTTTCAAGGCGCGCGGCGCACGCGGCCTCATCATCGACGGCGGTGTGCGCGATGTGAGCGAACTCGCCGCCATGGGCTTTCCAGTCTTCAGCCGCGCCATTCACGCCAAAGGCACCATCAAGGCCACGCTGGGCTCGGTGAACATTCCGGTGGTCTGTGCCGGTGCGCTGGTGCAGCCGGGCGACGTGGTGATTGCCGACGCTGACGGTGTGGTGGTGGTGCCCGCCGCCAAGGCCGCTGAAGTGGCGGACGCGGCTGAAAAGCGCGAGTCCTTTGAAGGCGAAAAGCGCGCACGATTTGAGGCCGGCGAACTGGGCCTGGACATGTACAAAATGCGCGAGCCGCTGGCCAAGGCCGGGCTGCGCTACATCGACTGAGCTTTGAACTAAGCGATGGCCGAAGCTTTCAGCAAAACCCCCGGCTGGCTGGACTGGCATCCGGCGCCCAGCCGCCCGCGCTTTGCGGTGCCCGCGGGCGCGGTGGACGCGCATTGCCATGTGTTCGGCCCCGCCGCGCAATTTCCCTTTGCGCCCGAGCGCAAGTACACGCCGTGCGACGCGTCGGCCGAGCAGTTGTTTGCGCTGCGCGACCGCCTGGGTTTTGCGCGCAACGTGATCGTGCAAGCCACCTGCCACGGCGCAGACAACAGCGCGCTCGTCGATGCCTTGCAGCGCGCCCAAGGTCGTGCGCGCGGTGTGGTCACACTCAAGCGCGATGTGAGCGACGCCGAACTCGAACGCCTGCATGCAGCGGGCGTGCGCGGCGTGCGTTTTAACTTCGTCAAGCGCCTGGTGGACTTCACGCCCAAGGATGAATTGCTGGAGATTGCCCAGCGCATCGCGCCCCTGGGCTGGCATGTCGTCATTTACTTTGAGGCGGTGGACTTGCCCGAACTGTGGGACTTTTTCACGGCCCTGCCGACCACGGTGGTGGTGGACCACATGGGCCGGCCTGATGTGCGCCAGAGCGTGGACGGGCCGGAGTTCGCGCTCTTTCAGCGCTTCATGGCCGAGCACGAGAACGTGTGGAGCAAAGTCAGTTGCCCCGAGCGCCTGAGCCACAGCGGCCCACCTGCGCTGAACGGCGAGTCAGCGCCTTACCGCGATGTGGTGCCCTTCGCGCGCCGCATCGTCGAGCGCTTCTCAAGCCGCGTGCTGTGGGGCAGCGACTGGCCACACCCCAACCTTAAAGACCACATGCCCGACGACGGTCTGCTGGTCGATTTCATTCCCCACATCGCGACCACGCCGGCTTTGCAGCAGCAATTGCTGGTGACTAATCCGATGCGGCTGTATTGGCCTGAGCTGGTTTAAGCGTTCTGCACGGCAGTGCCGGCGACTTAGGCGTTCAAGTGCGCCGCAATGTTGTTCTGCTTGCCTTCGTACACCGGCGCGCCTTCGTCAATTTGAAGCGTCAGGCCCAGCGCCTGCGCAGCAAACACAGGCGCCAAATGCGCTTGCGCTGCGGCCAGCAAGGCGTCGCCTGCGCGTTGCTTGAGGCCGGCCGTGCGACCGGCCGTGATGCGCGCCAGGATGAAGATGAAAGCCCGGTCCGGCTGGCCGTCGGCCACCGCAAAGTGAGCGGCGGGCCGCGCCATCACGCGCGTGCCAGCCACGGGGAAAAGTGGACCGCCCGCATCGTCCTTGAGCGTGGTCAGCACGCTGCACAGGCGCTGGCACAGGCCAGGCATGTCGGCTGCGGCTTCGATATTGGCGGTGTATTCAATCGTCAAGTGCGGCATTGTTTGTCTCTTGCTTTGTTTGCATCATTATTCCCAAGGCCTGGCCGATATAGTCCCTGCATGGCCAAAGACAAATCGATTTTCACCTGCAGCGACTGCGGCGGCACCAGCCCCAAGTGGCTGGGCAAGTGCCCGCACTGCAACGCCTGGAACACCCTGATTGAAGGCGCGGCCGACAGTGGTCCCTCCAAAAACCGTTACAGCAGCCAGTTCCAGTCGCTGGCCAAAGCGTCGGAGCTCACCATGCTGTCCGACATCGAAGCCACTGACATGGCCCGCATCCCGACCGGGCATGAAGAGTTGGACCGCGTGCTCGGCGGCGGCATTGTCGAAGGCGGTGTGGTGCTGATTGGCGGCGACCCCGGCATCGGCAAATCAACTCTCTTGCTCCAAGCGCTGGACTCTTTGCAACGCTCGGGCCAAAGCACGCTCTATGTGACAGGCGAAGAAAGTGGCGCGCAAGTCGCCCTGCGCGCGAGGCGCCTGGGGCTGGACGGATCGCAAGTCAAAGTGCTCGCCGAAATCCAGCTCGAAAAAATCCTGGCCACGCTGGATGCCAACCAGCCCGCGATTGCGGTCATCGACTCGATTCAAACCGTCTACTCCGACCAGCTCACCTCGGCCCCCGGCTCGGTGGCGCAGGTGCGCGAATGCGC
>CAZNQE010000035.1:0-23465 GCA_964575005.1 uncultured Polaromonas sp.
GACGATGCCCGCTTCGTCAACACCTGCTGGAAAAGCATCCCCGACAAGCTGGTCTACAACACGTTGGACTGGGGCATTCGCGACGAGGACGGCTACTACTTCATCCTCGGCCGCACCGACGATGTGATCAACGTGGCCGGTCACCGCCTGGGCACCCGAGAGATTGAAGAAAGCATTTCCGGCCACCCGCAAGTCGCTGAAGTCGCGGTGGTCGGCGTGGCTGACAACCTGAAGGGGCAAGTCGCCATGGCTTTTGCCGTGCTGAAAGACGCGGCCATGGCGCAAGACGCCGACGCCGCCAAGAAGCTCGAAGGCGAGATCATGAAGCGCGTGGACGGCGACTTGGGCGCGGTGGCCCGCCCGGCGCGGGTGCGCTTTGTCACAGCTTTGCCGAAAACCCGCAGCGGCAAGCTGCTACGCCGCGCCATCCAGGCCGTGTGCGAAGGGCGCGACGCGGGTGACTTGACTACCATGGATGATCCGGCCGCCTTGCAACAGATCAAAGACCGCATGGCTTCCTGATGGCTGCCTGCCCCGAACATGCACTTCGAACGCCCGGATTCCCACCCTTGGCGTCATTTCTGCGTAACTGTTCGGTGGCACAATGTCTTTTGTTTCTGATAGGCCCTTCCTGCCACAGTCGCATCCGCTTAACGGTTCAGCCGTGCTGCGGAAGGTTAATTAATCAGCTTTAACCAGCTAATGTTTCCCCAAGGGAAACGGAGGTCAGCGTCCACATGAGTTCCAATCCGCAGTCACCTGCGTCCGTCTACACCGCCTACCAAGGCAACACTTATCTCTTCGGCGGCAACGCGCCTTATGTCGAAGAGATGTACGAAAACTACCTAGCCAACCCCGGCAGCGTGCCAGACAGCTGGCGCCAGTATTTCGACGCCTTGCAAAACGTGCCCGCTGTGGACGGCTCGAACGCCAAGGACGTGCCGCACCAGCCCGTCATCAACGCCTTTGCCGAACGCGCCAAAGCCGGCGGCACCAAGGTCGTCATGGCCAGCGCCGACGCCGAAATGGGCCGCAAGCGCACGGCAGTGCAGCAGCTGATTGCCGCCTACCGCAACGTCGGCCAGCGCTGGGCCGACCTGGACCCGCTCAAACGCACCGAGCGTCCCGCCATTCCGGACCTGGACCCGTCTTTTTACGGCTTCACCGACGCCGACCAGGAAGTCGTCTTCAACACCAGCAACACCTTCTTCGGCCGCGAGACCATGTCTTTGCGCGAGCTGATGAACGCGCTGCGCGAAACGTATTGCGGCACGCTGGGCGCCGAGTACATGTACGCCACGGACCAAGGCGAAAAGCGCTGGTGGCAGCAAAAGCTGGAAAGCATCCGCAGCAAGCCGAACTTCTCGGCCGACAAGAAAAAAGCCATCCTCGACCGCCTGACGGCTGCTGAGGGTCTGGAGCGCTTTTTGCACACTAAATACGTGGGCCAAAAGCGTTTCTCACTGGAGGGTGGCGAGAGCTTCATCGCCGCCATGGACCAGCTGATCCAGGACGCCGGCACGCAAGGCGTGCAGGAAATCGTGATCGGCATGGCCCACCGCGGCCGCTTGAATGTGCTGGTCAACACCATGGGCAAGCTGCCGGCTGACTTGTTCGCCGAGTTTGACCACACCGCCCCTGAAGATCTGCCCGCTGGTGACGTGAAATACCACCAGGGTTTCAGCTCCGACGTGACCACCCCAGGCGGTCCGGTCCACCTGAGCCTGGCCTTCAACCCATCGCACCTGGAAATCGTCAACCCCGTGGTTGAAGGCTCGGTGCGCGCGCGCATGGACCGCCGCGGCGACCCCACGGGTAGCCAGGTGCTGCCGGTGCTGGTGCACGGCGACGCCGCCTTTGGCGGCCAGGGCGTCAATCAGGAGACTTTTGCGCTGGCGCAGACCCGTGGTTATTCCACGGGTGGCACGGTGCACATCATCATCAACAACCAGATCGGTTTCACCACCTCTGACCCGCGCGACATGCGTTCGAGCGTGTTCTGCACCGACATCGTCAAGATGGTCGAAGCACCCGTGCTGCACGTCAACGGCGATGATCCCGAAACCGTGGTCTTGGCCACCCAGCTCGCGCTGGAATACCGCATGGCTTTCCGCAAGGACGTGGTGCTGGACATCGTGTGCTTCCGCAAGCTGGGCCACAACGAGCAGGACACGCCTAGCCTGACCCAGCCGCTGATGTACAAGAAAATCGTGGCTCACCCTGGCACGCGCAAGCTGTTCGCCGACAAGCTGGCCACGCAAGGTCTGGGCGAGTCGCTGGGCGACGACATGGCCAAGGCCTACCGCGCAGCACTCGATGCCGGCAAGCACACCGTGGACCCGGTGCTGACCAACTTCAAGACCAAGTTCACCGTGGACTGGGCGCCTTATCTGGGCAAAAAGTGGACTGACGCTGGCGACACCGCCATTCCGATGGCCGAGTGGAAACGTCTGGCCGAGCGCATCACGACCATTCCTGAGTCGGTCTCCCCGCACCAGTTGGTCAAGAAGGTCTATGACGACCGCGCTGCGATGGGTCGTGGCGACATTCCGGTGGATTGGGGCATGGGCGAGCACATGGCTTTTGCCTCGCTGGTGGCCAGTGGCTACCCAGTGCGCTTGTCGGGCGAAGACTCGGGGCGGGGGACTTTCACGCACCGCCACGCCGTGATTCACGACCAAAAGCGCGAGAAGTGGGACACCGGCACCTACGTCGCCCTGCAAAACGTCACCGAAAACCAGGCACCGTTCGTCGTCATCGACTCGATCTTGTCTGAAGAAGCGGTGCTGGGCTTTGAGTACGGCTACGCGTCGAATGACCCGAGCACCATGGTGATCTGGGAAGCCCAGTTCGGCGACTTCGCCAACGGTGCCCAAGTGGTGATCGACCAGTTCATCGCCTCGGGCGAAGTCAAGTGGGGCCGTGTGAACGGTTTGACCTTGATGCTGCCGCACGGCTACGAAGGCCAGGGCCCTGAGCACAGCTCGGCGCGCCTGGAGCGCTTCATGCAATTGGCGGCAGACACCAACATGCAGATCGTGCAGCCGACCACGGCCAGCCAGATTTTCCATGTGCTGCGTCGCCAGATGGTGCGCAACTTGCGCAAGCCGCTGATCATCTTCACGCCCAAGTCGCTGCTGCGCAACAAGGACGCCACGTCCCCGGTGTCCGAGTTCACCAAAGGCGCGTTCCAGACCGTGATTCCTGAGACCAAGGACATCAAGGCCGACAAGGTCAAGCGCATCCTGGCTTGCTCGGGCAAGGTCTATTACGACCTGGTGAAAAAGCGCGAGGAAATGGGCGCGACCGACGTGGCCATCCTGCGCGTCGAGCAGCTCTACCCCTTCCCGCACAAGGCTTTTGCCGCTGAGCTCAAAAAGTACCCCAACGCCACCGAGCTGGTGTGGACACAGGACGAGCCACAGAACCAGGGCGCCTGGTTCTTCGTGCAGCACTACATCCACGAGAACATGTCTGCTGGTCAGCGCCTGGGTTATTCCGGCCGCGCCGCCTCCGCCTCGCCTGCCGTGGGTTATTCGCATCTGCACCAGGAGCAGCAAAAAGCGCTGGTTGAAGGCGCTTTCGGCAAGCTCAAGGGCTTTGTCCTCACCAAATAAGCGGCGCTTTAAATAGGCCCCCAAAAGAACCAATTCTCGAAAGAAAAAGCAATGGCTATCGTTGAAGTCAAAGTTCCCCAGCTGTCCGAATCCGTGGCCGAGGCCACCATGCTGCAGTGGAAAAAGAAAGTGGGCGACATGGTCGCCGCCGATGAGATCCTGATCGATATCGAGACCGACAAGGTCGTGCTGGAAGTGCCCGCGCCGTCCGCCGGTGTGCTGGCCGAGATCATCATGGGTGACGGCAGCACCGTTGCCGCCGAGCAGTTGATCGCCCGCATCGACACCGAAGGTAAAGTTGCCGCTGGCGCCCCGGCTGCTGCAGCTGCTTCTGCGCCTGCCGCAGCGCCTGTTGCTGCCGCCGCCGCAGCAACCTCCACCAGCAAAGCTGGCGTGGCCATGCCTGCCGCTGCCAAGCTGATGGCTGACAACAGCTTGGCCGCTGGCTCGGTGCCCGGTACTGGCAAAGACGGCCGCGTGACCAAAGGCGACGTGCTGTCCGCCGTGGCCGGTGGCGTCAAGTCCACCGCCGCCGTCATTCCGACTGGCGCGCCGACCTCGTCACTGCCGCAAGTGGCGACGCCGTCCGTCAACCTCGGCGAGCGTCCCGAGCAGCGCGTGCCCATGAGCCGCCTGCGCGCCCGCGTGGCCGAGCGTTTGCTGCAATCGCAGTCGACCAACGCCATCCTGACCACCTTCAACGAAATCAACATGGCCCCGGTCATGGAGATGCGCAAGAAGTTCCAGGACAAGTTCGAGAAAGAGCACGGCGTCAAGCTGGGCTTCATGAGCTTCTTCGTCAAGGCCGCGGTTCACGCCTTGAAGAAATTCCCGGTGCTCAACGCCTCTGTGGACGGCAACGACATCGTCTACCACGGCTACTTTGACATCGGCATTGCCGTGGGTTCGCCGCGTGGTCTGGTGGTGCCCATCTTGCGCAACGCCGACCAGATGAGCTTTGCCGACATTGAAAAGAAGATAGCTGAATACGGCGCCAAGGCGCGCGACGGCAAGCTGGGCATGGAAGACATGACTGGCGGTACCTTCTCCATCTCTAACGGCGGCACGTTTGGTTCCATGCTGTCCACGCCCATCATCAACCCACCGCAGTCCGCCATCTTGGGCGTGCACGCCACCAAGGACCGCGCCGTGGTTGAAAACGGCCAGGTCGTGGTGCGCCCCATGAACTACTTCGCCATGTCGTACGACCACCGCATCATCGATGGCCGCGAAGCCGTGCTGGGCTTGGTCGCCATGAAAGAAGCGATGGAAGACCCAGCGCGTCTGCTGTTCGATATTTAAAAACCTTGTGGGACAGACCAACCATCGCGCAGCGATGTTGTTGCTCTGTCCCCAACTGACTAGAAGAATCCCATGAGCAAACAATTTGACGTCGTCGTGATCGGCGCCGGCCCTGGCGGTTACATCGGCGCGATTCGTGCGGCCCAACTGGGCTTCACGGTGGCGTGCATTGACGAGTGGAAAAATGCCAAGGGCGGCCCCGCCCCCGGCGGCACTTGCACCAACGTGGGCTGCATTCCTTCCAAGGCTTTGTTGCAGTCATCCGAGCACTTCGAACACGCAGGGCATCACTTTGCCGATCACGGTATTGGTGTGTCGGGCCTGAGCCTGGACGTGGCCAAGATGGTGGGTCGCAAGGACAACGTCGTCAAGCAAAACAACGATGGCATCTTGTACCTGTTCAAGAAGAACAAGGTCAGCTTCTTCCACGGCCGTGGCTCTTTTGCCGGCGCCAAGGATGGTCTGTACGAGATCAAAGTGGCCGGTACCGCTGAAGAAACGCTGACCGCCAAGCACGTGATCGTGGCCACTGGCTCGAACGCACGCGCTTTGCCGGGCACGCCTTTCGACGAAGAAAACATCTTGTCCAACGACGGCGCTTTGCGCATTCCCGCTGTGCCTAAAAAGCTGGGCCTCATCGGCTCGGGCGTGATCGGTCTGGAGATGGGTTCGGTCTGGCGCCGCTTGGGTGCGGACGTGACCGTGCTTGAAGGCCTGCCCACTTTCCTGGGCGCAGTTGACCAGCAAATCGCCAAGGAAGCGCACAAGGCTTTCACCAAGCAGGGCTTGAAGATCGAGCTCGGCGTCAAGGTCGGCGAGATCAAGAACCTGGGCAAAAAAGGCGTGTCTGTCGCCTACACCAATGCCAAGGGCGAAGCCCAGACGTTGGACGTGGACAAGCTGATCATCTCGATTGGCCGCGTGGCCAACACCATCGGTCTGGCACCTGATGCCGTGGGCCTGAAGCTTGACGAGCGTGGCGCCATCGTGGTTGATGGAGAGTGCCGCACCAATCTGCCCAACGTTTGGGCTGTCGGCGACGTGGTGCGCGGCCCGATGCTCGCGCACAAGGCCGAGGAAGAGGGCGTGGCGGTGGCTGAGCGCATCGCTGGCCAGCACGGCCATGTGAACTTCAACACCATTCCCTGGGTGATTTACACGAGCCCCGAGATCGCCTGGGTCGGCCAGACGGAAGAGCAGCTCAAGGCCGAAGGTCGCGCTTACAAAGCGGGTACCTTCCCCTTCCTGGCCAACGGCCGTGCGCGTGCGCTCGGCGACACCACTGGCATGGTCAAAATGCTGGCGGATGCTGCGACTGACGAAATCCTGGGCGTTCACATCGTCGGCCCCATGGCCAGCGAACTGATTGCCGAGTGCGTGGTGGCGATGGAGTTTCGCGCCAGCAGCGAGGACATCGCTCGCATCTGCCATGCGCACCCTTCGCTCAGCGAAGCCACGAAGGAAGCGGCCTTGGCGGTTGACAAGCGCACGTTGAACTTCTGAGCGCCTTAGCCAAACCAGGGCCTGCAAGCACGGCCGAGAGCAAACCCGATATGTCGGTGAGACAAGCGTATGAGGCCGAACTTGTCGCGCGGGGTTACACCAGTGACCCTGCGCAGTTGCGCGCCGTCGAAGCGTTGGAGCGTTGCGCCAGCGAATGGGCCACCTACAAGGCCAGACGTTCAAACGCGATCAAAAAATTTCTGAACCATCCACCCATTCCGCGCGGCGTTTACATGTACGGCGGGGTAGGGCGTGGCAAAAGCTTTTTGATGGACTGCTTTTTCAACGCGGTCCCGCTGCGGCGCAAGACGCGCTTGCACTTTCACGAGTTCATGCGTGAAGTGCACCGTGAGTTGCGCGACTTGCAAGGCACGGTCAATCCGCTGGACGAGTTGGGCCGGCGTATTTCGCTGCGTTACAAGCTGATCTGCTTTGACGAGTTTCACGTGGCCGACATCACGGACGCGATGATCCTGCATCGCTTGCTGGCGGCGCTGTTTGAAAACGGCGTGGGTTTTGTGACGACGTCCAACTTTGAACCGGACGGGCTGTACCCCAACGGCTTGCACCGCGACCGCATCCTGCCGGCCATCGAGTTGTTGAAGGCCAACCTGGAAGTACTCAGCGTGGACAACGGCACGGACTACCGGCGCCGCACCCTCGAGCAGGTCAAGCTTTACCACATGCCGCTTGGCCCCGAGGCTGAAGAGCAGATGGAAGAGGCTTTCAACAAGCTGGCCGAGGCGCGTGACGAAGACCCGGTAATGCAAATTGAATCCCGGCAGATTCGCGCCGTGCGCAAGGCGGGCGGCGTGGTGTGGTTTGACTTTCGCACGCTCTGCGGTGGGCCGCGCTCGCAAAACGACTACCTTGAGATTGCCAATCAGTTCCACACTGTGTTGCTGAGCAACGTGCCGCACATGCCGGTGAGCATGGCGTCCGAGGCGCGGCGCTTCACCTGGCTGATCGACGTGCTGTATGACCGCCGTGTCAAGTTGATCATGTCGGCCGCTGTGCCGCCGGAAGGCCTGTACACGGAAGGCCCCATGGTTCACGAATTCCCCCGTACCATTTCACGCTTGAACGAAATGCAATCGGCCGAATTCTTGGCGCTGGAGCGGCGTACGGTCGATACCGGACTGACATGAGGCCGACCTCGCTCTTCTTTTCGTTGCTGCTGGTTGCCACGGCTGGCCTGGCCTCTGCTCAGGCGCTGGCGCAGTTTGGTTCGGCCCAGGCCGAACAGGAAACGCCCGATGAGCAAGCCAGGGAAAGAGCGCGGATTGCTGCTGAGCGCAAGGAGATCGAAGTCCGCTTCGCGGCTGAAGAAGCCGCTTGTCGCGCCAAGTTTTTTGTGAATGCTTGTCTGAACGATATGCGCCCACGCCAGCGCGAGGCCCTGACTGATCTGCGTCGCCAGGAAATTTTGCTCGACGATGCCGAGCGCAAGCGCAAGGCGGCTGAGCAACTCGAGAAAATTGAGGAAAAGGGCTCTGAGCAGCGCAAGCAGGAAGCTGCCGAGAAAGCGCAAGGGAACGTTCGCAAAGGCGTCGCCGGGGCAGCAGAGGCGGCTGAAAAGGCGCAAGCCCAAAGCCAGAAAGCGAGCCAGGCCGCTGAGCGCCGCAATACGACCTTGGCCAATGAAGCCCGCAAGGCCGCCGAGGCGCCGGAGCGCGCAGCGGCGCAAGGGCAGGCCGACAAGCGCGCCGCTGACCTGCGCCAGCGTCAGCAAGAAGCCGCGACCCGCAAGGCCGAACGCGAGCGCCGCAGTCAGCAAGCGCCGGCGACGGATCGTCAGCCGCTGCCAGCGCGGCCCTGACGGCCGCTAGGCAATAGACATGGATTTAACTCGCCAGGTCGAAGAAGCTTTCGGCAGCGACGGCGTGCTCTCCCGTGCGGCTGACCAATTTGTCTCGCGCAGCGGCCAGACTGAAATGGCCCTGGCGGTGGCAGCCGCCATCGAAGGAGCTTACCCATTGGTGGTTGAGGCCAGCACCGGCGTCGGCAAGACCTTCTCGTACCTCGTGCCGGCCTTGCTCAGTGGCGAGCGCGTGCTTGTTTCCACCGCCACCAAGGCTTTGCAAGACCAGCTTTATGGCCGCGACCTGCCGCGTTTGATCGCGGCCTTGGCGCTGCCGGTCAGCACTGCCTTGCTGAAAGGGCGAGGCAGCTATCTATGCCAGCACCGCATGGAGCAAGCCCGCAGCGAAGGGCTTCAGCCCGACCGCAGCACCTTGCATGCGCTGGCCCGGGTTGAAGAATGGTCGCAAGTCACACGCACCGGTGACCTGGCTGAACTGGTTGGCCTGGACGAACGATCGCCCGTGATTCCGCTGGTCACCTCCACGCGTGAGAACTGCCTGGGTTCGTCCTGCCCACGCTTCAAGATGTGCCACGTCAACCAGGCCCGGCGCGAGGCGCTGGCGGCCGACGTGGTGGTGATCAACCACCATTTGTTTTTTGCCGATCTGGCGGTGCGGGAGTCCGGTGTGGCGGAATTGCTGCCGACAGTGCGCATCGCGATTTTTGACGAGGCGCATCAGCTCAACGAAACCGGGATTCAGTTCCTGGGCAAGAACATCACCACCGCTCAGCTCATTGACTTTGCGCGCGACCTTTTGGGCAGCGGCCTGCAATGGGCGCGCGGGTTGGTGGACTGGCAAGACCTGGCGGGCGGCGTTGAGCGTGCCGCAAGG
Organism: uncultured Polaromonas sp.; assembly: GCA_964575005.1. Lineage (GTDB taxonomy): Bacteria > Pseudomonadota > Gammaproteobacteria > Burkholderiales > Burkholderiaceae_C > Polaromonas. Next base: position 9,119 of record CAZNQE010000035.1, read on the forward strand.
GAACTCAGGCTGTGTGCCGGCAAGCAAGCCGTGGGCAGCAAACTGCGCTGGATTGAGCGCCAGCCTGAAGGCCTGGAAGGCTCGGCTTGGGACGAGGCGCTCGAACGCGTCATGCAAGCTTGCGACGCCGCAGCCGAAGGCCTGGACACAGTGAGCGAGATCGCACCGGATTTTGTTCGGCTGCATGAGCGGGCCGTGGCTTTTGTGGACCGGCTCAGGCATTTCATGGGGCCGTGCCAGACGGGCTCTGTGCGATGGCTGGAGGTCGGCCTGCAATTGCGCCTGGTCGAGTCGCCGCTGAGCATTGCGGAGGCTGTGCAAACCCGCGTACTGAACCAGACGCCGGAGAGCGCCAAGTCCTGGATCTTCACCTCGGCCACGTTGGGGGATGACGAAAAGCTGAGCTGGTTCACCACGCCTTGCGGCCTGGGTGATGCGCGGGTGCTGCGCGTCGGTAGTCCGTTCGACTATGCCCAGCAAGCGGCGGTGTATGTGCCGCGCGATTTCCCCAAGCCGGGCGAGGCCAGCCACATGGCGCGGGTTGCGCAATCAGCGGGCGACTGGGCGCAGCGCCTGGGCGGCCGAACCATGGTGCTGACCACCACGCTGCGCGCTCTTCGAGGCATCGCCGAAGTCTTGAATCAGCGCTTTCAGGCCACCGGTGAGTTGGAGGTGTTGGTGCAAGGCGCCATGCCCAAACGCGCTTTGATCGAGCGCTTTCGACGCGGCAGCAGCCTGGGCGAGCCGGGCTGCGTGCTGGTGGCATCGGCCTCGTTCTGGGAAGGTATTGACGTGCCGGGGGACGCGCTGCAACTGGTCATCATCGACAAGCTGCCTTTTCCGCCGCCGAACGACCCGATGGCCGAGGCCCGCTCAAAGCACCTGGAGGCTGAAGGGCGCAGTGCCTTCAATGATTATTTTTTGCCGGAGGCGGCGGTGTCACTCAAGCAGGGCGCCGGGCGTTTGATCCGCCGGGAAACCGACCAGGGGATTTTGGTAGTGTGTGACACCCGGCTGGTGGCGATGGGCTATGGCAAGCGGCTGCTCAAGGCATTGCCGCCCATGCATCCGTTGGCGTCTGAAGCCGAGTTGCTCGCGCGGCTCGACGCACTCGCCGATACGGATCTCACCAGAACTTGAACCAGGGCTTCTTGCCGCTTGTGCCTGCGCTCGTACCTGTGTTCAGGTAGTTGCTCTGTGGATAGTTCTGCTTCAAGATGCGCAGGCTGTCGTCGCGCAACTGGGTCATGCCCAGTGCGTCATAAGAGCGGGTCAGCAGATACAGCGCTTCTTCGACGGCGGGTACATCGCGGTACTCGTTGATCGCGCCTTGTGCGCGATTGATCGCCGCCACATAAGCGCCGCGGCTGTAGTAATAGCGCGCCACGTGCACTTCAGACTGCGCCAGCGAGTTCACGATGTAGCCCATGCGCAAACGCGCATCAGGTGTGTATTTCGACTCAGGGAAACGGGCTGCCAGTTCCTTGAATGACTCAAAGGATTCCTTGGCAGCCTTCTGGTCACGCTCTGAAAGGTCTTGCTGGATCAGCGCCCCAAACAATCCAAGGTTGTCATTGAAATTGACGAGGCCCTTGAGGTAAAGCGCATAGTCCAAGGCACTGCTGGCCGGGTTAAGACGCATGAAGCGGTCCAAGGTGGCCACTGCCTGGGCTTGCTCGCCGTTCTTGTACTGGAGGTAAGCTTTTTCCAGTTGGGCCTGCTGGGCCAGCGCCGTGCCAGCTGCCCGGCCTTCCAGCTTCTCGTAGAGGCCGATCGCCTTTTCAAAAGCGCCCGTGCTGGCCTCTTCCTTGGCCTCTGTGTAGATCTTGCTGGTGCTCCAGTTGATGGTTGGATCGATCGGTGTGGTCGAGCAGGCGACCAGGAAACCCAAGGCCAAAAGCATTGCCGTTCGGCTCGACGCATGAACCACCGATAATTTGTGCAACATCTTGATCGACCTCTAATGACTGTTTCCGGAAAAAGCTTGCCAAGTATATCGACGCCCTCCCAGCCAAAGCCCCCTCTGCAAAGTGGTGAAGCCACCGAAACGCAGGATGAGCTGGACAGTCTGAATGAAACGGAAACGCGGGCAGCGAGCGTTGACGTCGCGCTCCACGGCGCCCGTTTGGACCTTGCCCTGGCTGCGGCCGTGCCTGAATTCTCACGCACCTATTTGCAGCAACTGATCGAGTCAGGCGCCGTGCGCCTGAACGATGTGCTTGCCTCCAAACCGTCCGCCAAGGTGAAAGCCTGGGACAAGTTGCTCATCGAGTTGCGTCCGACGCCGCAAAGCCTGGCCTTCAAGCCTGAGCCCATGGCTTTGGACGTGGTTTTTGAAGACGAGCATTTGCTGGTGATCAACAAGCCGGCCGGCTTGGTGGTGCACCCCGCCCCTGGGAACTGGAGCGGCACTTTGCTCAACGGCTTGTTGGCCCGCCATGAGTCAGCGCGTTTCTTGCCGCGCGCAGGCATCGTGCACCGCCTGGACAAGGACACCACTGGCCTGATGGTGGTGGCCCGAACCCGCGAGGCCATGGACGGCTTGGTGGAGATGATTGCCGCACGCGACGTCAATCGTGAATACCTGGCGGTCGCGCACCGGGCATGGCAGGGCTCACGCCAGCAGCAGGTGGCTGAACCGATCGGCCGGGATCCGCGCAACCGCCTGCGCATGGCTGCCATCGACCTGGACCGAACCTCGGGCAAAAGTGCATTGACGGATGTCTCCTTGCTCGACAACGCGGACAAGCATTGCCTGGTCCGCTGTAAATTGCACACGGGTCGTACCCACCAGATCCGCGTTCATATGGCTTTTCTCGGTCACCCCCTGGTGTCTGACGAGCTGTACGGCGGCGCCCCGGCAGGCGGGCTGACGCGCCAGGCCCTGCATGCCCGCAGGCTGGCCTTCGCACACCCTGTCACCGGGGCCGCGCTGTCCTTTACCGCGCCGGTGCCTGATGACCTGGAAGCTTTGATGGCCGATTTGGGGCTAAGCTACAATGGAAAGTCCTAGTTAGCCGCCTGCATGCTGCGCGCCCTGTGCGCCCTTGAAGGCTTGCCCAGACCCCAAGCGCCCGAGTTTTCGCCTGACATCTTTGTCAGCGCAGCTGATGGCACACAGGCTATCGTTCCTGTGGCCGTTTGGCCTTGTTGGCTTGCAGACACATCGGAACCGATACACAAAAATGAACACGACGGATGCAAAGCGCGTCCTCGAAACAGCGCTGATCTGTGCACCGCAGCCCCTGCAGGTGCGCGAGATGGAGGTGCTCTTCGATGGCATGCTGGCTGCGGATACGCTCAAGCGCTTGCTGGTCGAGCTGCAGGACGAGTGGACGGGGCGTGGCGTTGAGCTGGTGCATGTGTCCACCGGCTGGCGCTTTCAAAGCCGACCGGCCATGCGCGAGTTCCTGGACCGCCTGCATCCCGAAAAGCCGCCCAAGTACACCCGCGCCACTCTGGAGACCTTGGCCATCATTGCCTATAGGCAGCCGGTTACGCGTGGCGATATGGAAGACATTCGCGGCGTGACGATCAACAGCTTGCTGCTTAAGCAATTGGAAGACCGTGGCTGGGTGGAAGTGATCGGACACCGCGAGACGGTGGGTCGCCCCGCGCTGTACGCGACAACGCGGCAATTTCTGGATGATCTCGGGGTTGAGTCCCTGGACCAGCTGCCCGTCTTGTCCGGCCCGGAAGCCGAGTCGGTATTGCTTGAACAGATTGAATTCGGCCTGTCCGACGGGCAGCCTGGCCGACAAGATGACCAGGCTGTTGCCGCCGACCCGGGCCAGCAAGACGCATTTGCTGCCCAGCCAGAAAGCCTTGAAAAAGAAGGCGCTGAAGTACTTGGCGAGAGCGCTGAAGTGACTGGCGAGATTGAAGAGGCGGATGGGAGCGTTATCCGCGCCCCTGAGTCGGACGCCAAGCTCGACTGAGCGAAGCTCGACCTTAACCGATTGGCCGGGCACTGAATGCCCCGCCCCGTTTCCCGGCCTTTGCCGGGAATAACTGCTAGACGACCCGAACCCCATGAACCCATGAGTGCCATGAACGATACGAACACCAACGCGAGCCCCGATCCTGAAACGCAGCTTCCCGAGGCGGTTTCCAGCTCGGCGCAGCCGGCTTCTGCCAGCGCAGGGAACGATGCCGCTGGGGCAGCTTCCAGCGAAGCAGCTGATTCACGGCCGCAGCGTCCGGCCCGTGGCAAGTCGCCCGCTGGCGCCACGGTGCAGGCTTACCGTTTTGAAGATGTGGTCACCGGGCAGTTTGACGCCGACGAAGCGGATGTCGCGCTCGAGTTGCCCAAACGTGTCTTGTCGCCTCAGCCCGAGAGTCCCAAGCTGCACAAAATTCTGGCCCAGGCCGGGTTGGGCTCGCGTCTGGAAATGGAACAACTGATTTTGGAAGGGCGCATCTCGGTCAATGCCGAGCCAGCCCACATTGGTCAGCGTGTCCAGTTTGGTGATGCCGTCAAAGTCAACGGAAAGCCGGTGCGCTTTCGCATCGACCCGCCGCCGCCCCGCGTGATTGCGTATCACAAGCCCAGCGGCGAAGTGGTGACGCACGACGACCCGCAGAATCGTCCCACCGTATTTCGCCGCTTGCCCAAGCTTTTTCAAGGCAAATGGCAATCCGTGGGTCGGCTGGACTTGAATACCGAGGGCCTGCTGCTGTTGACCAGCTCCGGCGAGTTGGCCAACAAGCTCATGCACCCGCGTTTTGGCCTGGAGCGCGAGTACGCCGTGCGCGTGCTGGGCGCGCTGAACAAGGACGAAAAGCATCGCTTGCTGGACGGCGTTCAGCTGGATGACGGTATGGCGCAGTTCAGCACCATTGAAGACGGTGGAGGCGAGGGCGCCAACTGCTGGTACCGGGTCACGATTTCAGAAGGTCGCAACCGCGAGGTGCGTCGCATGTTCGAGGCGGTTGGTCATGCGGTGAGCCGTTTGATCCGGATTCGCTACGGTGCCGTGATGTTGCCGCGCGGTCTCAAGCGTGGCGCATTTGTGGAGCTGGATGACCGCGATATCGCTGCTTTGACACAGGCCTTGGGCAGGTCTGAGGCGCGCGGCGACCCGCGCGGTCGTCGACCGAGCCCCGAAGGCCGCGTCGAACAGCGCCCAGGCCGAGGCCCACGCCGCGATCCTGTGCGAGGCAATCGTGGGCCCGAGCGGGTTGCGGGCATGCCTGTCGATCCCCGGGACCCGCAAGGTCAGGACGGCGAGGTGCCTGAGCCTTACGATCTTCAGCCGCCGCCTCATCACGAAGCCGGCGGCCAGCGCGGACGGGGTCGTAATGCCGGTGGCGGCGCGCCACGCGGCCCCGGTGGGCCTGGCGGCCAAGGCGGGCCGCGAGGCCCGCGCGGTGCAGGCCCTCGGCCGGGCGGCTACCAGGGCACTGGCGCCGGACGTGGCGGGCAGGGCGGCCCAGGCGGGCAAGGGCAGGGCCGGCGCGCAGGCGCTTCGCGCAGCGAGCCTGCAGGTGGCGGCCAGCCTGATCCTATGAAAACATCGTTTGGCTATATCGGTGCAGAAACCTTCACGCGCCAGCGTCAGGCTCAAGGACAACGTCGCGGCGGTGGCATGGGTGGCGGTAGTGGTGTCGGTGGTGGCGGAAATTCAGGTGGCTTCGGCGGCGGTCCGCGCGGTGGTGGTGGCAATCGCCGCGGCGGCAATGGAGGCGGAAACGGCGGCGGCGGTCGTGGCGGAAAACGCTGACACTGAGGTCTTCTGCGCACCTTTTGACCTGACGCCTGAATGACGCTCGGGTTAAACTAAGAGGCTTTGTTCAATTGAACGCGCTTTTCAAAAAATTCAAGGTTTAAGGAATCTTCATGGCCATCGAACGCACCCTTTCCATCATCAAGCCAGACGCAGTCGCCAAGAACGTCATTGGCCAGATTTACAGCCGTTTTGAAGGCGCTGGCCTGAAGATCATCGCTGCCAAATTCGTGCACCTGTCGCGTGGCGAAGCTGAAGCTTTCTACGGCGTCCACCGTGAGCGTCCTTTCTTCAAGGACTTGGTCGATTTCATGGTTTCCGGCCCTGTGATGATTCAGGCTCTGGAAGGCGAAAACGCTATTTTGAAGCACCGTGATCTGATGGGCGCGACCGACCCGAAGAAGGCCGCTCCAGGCACCATTCGCGCTGATTTTGCTGAAAGCATCGACGCCAACGCCGTGCACGGCTCTGACGCAGCTGAAACGGCCGCGGTCGAAATCGGCTTCTTCTTTGCAGGCATGAACGTCTACACGCGCTGACATGCCGGCCCCGCAGGCTCACTGCCCGATATCGGGCCGTTGCTGGCCGGGGCCTGAGGTCATGGCTGGCGCACATTCCCACCTTCTGCGGAACTGAAAGCGCCACCATGACCACCAATCTTCTCGACTTTGACCTGGATGGGCTTGCCGCCTTTTGCGAGCAGCTCGGGGAAAAGCGTTTCCGCGCGACCCAGCTTTTTCGCTGGATTCATCAGCGCGGCGCCAGCGATTTTTCAGACATGACCGACTTGGCCAAGTCCTTGCGCGACAAGCTCAAGGGGCAGGCTCATGTCCAAGGTCTGGTCGTTCAGTCGCGCCATGAATCTGCCGACGGCACCATCAAATGGCTGTTCGAAGTCGGCGGCGGCGACGTCATCGAGACGGTGTTCATTCCCGAGTCTGACCGCGGCACGCTGTGCATTTCTTCGCAGGCGGGCTGTGCGGTGGGTTGCCGTTTTTGCTCCACTGGGCATCAAGGCTTCAGCCGTAACCTCAGCACGGCTGAGATCTTGGCGCAGCTGTGGTTTGCCGAGCATTTTCTGCGCAAGCATCTCGGGCGCGACGAGCGCGTGATCTCCAACGTCGTGATGATGGGCATGGGCGAGCCCTTGCAAAACTACGCTCAGCTCGTCCCTGCGCTTCGTGTGATGTTGGACGACCATGCTTACGGCATGTCGCGCCGGCGGGTGACGGTGTCCACATCGGGCGTCGTGCCCATGATCGACCGTCTGTCGCAGGACTGCCCTGTGGCCCTGGCTGTGTCGCTGCATGCGCCTGAAGATGCGTTGCGCAACAACCTGGTGCCGCTCAATCGCAAGTACCCGATCGCTGAGTTGCTGGCTGCCTGTGCGCGCTACCAGGAGTTCGCTCCGCGGGACTTCATCACATTTGAATATTGCATGCTGGACGGCGTGAACGACCAGCCTGAACAGGCGCGTACCTTGGTGGCTTTGGTGCGCGAGCATGCCGCCAAGGGCCTAGCCTGCAAATTCAACCTGATTCCCTTCAATCCATTTCCGGCGTCCGGGCTGCTGCGCTCGTCCATGCCTCAAGTTCAGGCCTTTGCCAAAATCCTCATGGAAGCGGGCATCGTCACGACCGTGCGAAAGACGCGTGGCGACGATATCGATGCCGCCTGCGGTCAGTTGGCCGGCGATGTGAAAGACCGCACCGATGTGCAGCAGCGCATTGCCACCCAGCGTCAGGGTGGCTTGGGCGGTATCAAGGTCGTGGTCGCTCCTGGGCCGCAGCGATGAGTCGGGGACGTCCGTTTGGCTTGATCTTGGCGCTGTGTGCCTTGCTGGCGCTGACGGCTTGTGCCCAAGGCTTGCACGATGCGCATGCTGGCTCAGGCCTTGGCCCTCTGGCTGACGTGGCGACCGAGTCGGACGAAACAGCGCAACGCCGTCGGGCTCGTTTACGCCTTGAGCTCGGCGCCGCTTATTTACAGGATGGCCAGCCGCAAGTTGCGCTTGACGAAGTCAAGCAGGCCATTGCCATTGATCCAGGTTATGGCCTTGCCTTCAACCTGAGAGGGCTGGCGTATTTGCGCCTGAACAATTCGGCGCTGGCCGCAGACAGCTTTGAGCGCGCCGTCGCGCTGGACCCGCGCGACGCAAATGCGGCCCACAATCTGGCTTTGCTGCGTTGCCACCAGGCTCGCTTTGAAGACGCTGATCGGTTTTTCGCTCAGGCCGCGTCGAATGCTGACTATGCCGCCCAGGCCCGCAATTGGATTGCCCAGGCCATGTGCCATGCCAGCGCAGGCAGGCCCATGCAGGCCGAGGCGAGTCTGGTGCGCGCCCTCGAACTCGACACCAGTGAGCCGACGGCCAGGTACCACTTGGCCCGGCTCCTCTTTGAACGTGGGCAAGCCCAGGCAGCTCGCCCTCATATGCTTAAACTCAACAGCAGTGCGGCCTTGAGCGCGCCTTCGCTTTGGCTCGGAATACGCATTGAGCGGCAACTGAACAATGGTGACGGCATGCGTGCCTTGGCCGGACAACTTCGCGCCGAATTTGCGCAGTCCCGTGAGTTGAGCGCCTATGACAGGGGAGCATTTGATGAGTGATTCCATTCCTTCGCAGAGCGGCGACGACGCGATGGCGCCCAGCGCCGCTGCAAGCCTGGCCGCGCCTGCCCCCGCGGCAGTCATTGCCAGTGCTGGGGCTTTACTTCGGCAAGGCCGTTTAGCTGCAGGTCTGCATATTGCCGCGCTGGCAGTTTCCCTTAAGGTGCCGGTGCGCAGGCTCGAAGCACTGGAGGGCGACCGTTTTGATCTCTTGCCTGATGCTGTCTTCGTGCGGGCTTTGGCCTCCAGCGTTTGCCGGGCCTTGAAGATGGATGCAGCCCCTGTGTTGGCACTGCTGCCGGCCTCGGCGCCGCCGCGCTTGAGTGCCGCAACAGAGCGCGTCAATGACCTCTACACCTCTGGCCATTCCGGTCGAGGTTTGCCCGTTTGGAGCACCGTTTCCAAGCCTGTCGTTGGCGCGGCGGCGGCCTTGCTGGTGGCCACGCTTGGCTTGGTGGTTTGGCCCCTTGTCCGGACTACCTCGACCGACACGGCTGTCAACGCCTTGGCAGTTTCCGCACCGAGCTTGGAAGACGCGGCAAAAGTTTCTGACAGCGCGGCTCCCATGCCAACGGCATCCGTGGCTCCGGACGTCAATGTCGTGACCACCGTGGTCCAGCCCGTTGCTTTGCCGGCCCAGGCGCCCGCCCCGGTAGCGCCGGCGGTCCTGGCGACGACCGCGCCCGCTGCAGTTGTCACGTCCACTGCGGCCGTGGCCACCGTGAAGCCCGTCGCGATCCCAGCGCCAGCGGCCGCGAATGCCAGCGTGCCTGTCACGCCAGCGTCGAGCGGCACCGGCATTGTTGTCTTTCGCCCATCGGCGCCTTCATGGGTGGAAGTGACGGACGCCAAGAGCACCGTGGTGCTGCGGCGCATGCTGGCCGCTGGTGAAGTGACCGGTGCCTCTGGCGCCCTGCCACTGAGCGTGGTCATTGGCCGCGCAGACGTGACCCAGGTCCAGGTGCGTGGACAAGCTTTCGATCTCACATCCATTGCCCGTGAAAACGTGGCCCGCTTCGAGGTGAAATAAGTGTCAAGCTGCTTGCCCATCGAAATTGCCCAACCTTTGACCCGCCACTCGGCGCAAGCCCGTGTGGTCTGGGGATCACGCGTTGTCACGGTGGGCGGCGACGCGCCCGTGCGCGTGCAATCCATGACCAACACCGACACGGTGGACGTGATTGGTACGGCGATCCAGGTCAAGGAGTTGGCCATTGCCGGCTCAGAGATGGTCCGCATCACCGTGAACACGCCCGAGGCTGCTGAGGCCGTGCCACATGTGCGCGACCAGCTCGACCGCATGGGCATCGACGTGCCATTGGTTGGTGACTTCCATTACAACGGCCACCGGCTTCTGACGGAGTACCCGGCCTGCGCCGAGGCGCTCTCCAAGTACCGCATCAACCCCGGCAACGTGGGCAAGGGCGACAAGCACGACCGCCAGTTCGGCCAGATGATTGAAGCGGCCGTGCGCTGGAACAAAGCCGTGCGCATCGGCGTGAACTGGGGCAGTCTGGACCAGGAACTGCTGGCCAGCCTGATGGACGAGAACAGCGCGCGCAGCAACCCGTGGGAAGCGCGGCAAGTGATGTACGAGGCGTTGATCACCTCCGCACTTGACTCCGCAGCGATGGCGCAGCGAATGGGTCTGGCTCACGACCAGATCATCTTGTCGTGCAAGGTGAGCGGCGTGCAGGACTTGATCGCGGTGTACCGCGAGCTCAACAAACGCACACGGCATGCGCTGCACCTGGGCCTGACAGAAGCTGGCATGGGCACCAAGGGCACGGTGGCTTCGGCCGCGGTACTCGGTATCTTGCTGCAAGAAGGCATTGGCGACACGATTCGTGTCTCGCTCACGCCGCAGCCGGGCGAGTCGCGCACGCAAGAGGTTCTGATTGCGTCTGAAATTTTGCAGGCCCTGGGCTTGCGCAGTTTTGTACCCAGCGTCACGGCCTGCCCAGGTTGCGGTCGCACCACCAGCACCACGTTCCAGGAACTGGCCAAGCAAATCGACGACTTTTTACGCGCGCAGATGCCTGTCTGGCGTGCCAAATACCCGGGCGTTGAGAAGATGAAAGTGGCCGTGATGGGCTGCATCGTCAACGGGCCGGGCGAGAGCAAGCATGCTGACATCGGTATCAGCCTGCCGGGCTCGGGTGAGGCACCTGCTGCGCCCATCTTTATTGACGGCGAAAAGCGCATGACACTGCGCGGCGATGACATCGCCAACGAATTCCAGGTCATCGTCGAAAACTACATTGAAAAACGCTTCGGCAGCACCGCTGCAACCGAAGCCTGAACACCGCACATGGCTGAAAAACTCGCTGCCGTCAAAGGCATGAATGACATATTGCCGCCTGAATCGGCGCGCTGGGAGTGGCTGGAGGGCAAGGTCCGCGACCTCATGGCCCGCTACGCCTACCGCAATATCCGCACGCCCATCCTGGAGCACACGCAGCTTTTTATTCGCGGCATTGGCGAGGTGACGGACATTGTTGAAAAGGAGATGTACTCCTTCGAAGACCGCTCCGACAAGCATGGCGACCACGCGCACCTGACCATGCGGCCCGAGAACACTGCTAGCGTGGTGCGCGCTGTGACCGAACACAACTTGTTGTACGAAGGCGGCAAGCGCCTGTACTACATGGGTCCGATGTTTCGCCGCGAGCGCCCGCAGCGTGGCCGCTACCGTCAGTTCCATCAAATCGGCGCTGAGGCCCTGGGCTTTGGTGGACCTGAAGTTGATGCTGAATTGATCCTGTTGGCGGCTGCACTTTGGGACGAACTGGGCTTGAAGAACTGGCGCCTTGAGATCAACAGCCTGGGCCAGCCGGAAGAGCGTTTGCAGCACCGCGCCCAGTTGATCACTCACTTCGAAAAGCACGCCGAACTGCTGGACGAAGATGCACGTCGGCGCTTGCACAGCAATCCGCTGCGCATTCTCGACACCAAGAACCCGGCTATGAAGGCCGTGGTGGAATCCGCGCCGCGCCTGATCGATTTTCTGGGTCCGCAATCGCTGGCGCACTTCGAAGGCCTCAAGGCGATTCTGGACGCCAACGGCATTGCCTGGACGCTGAACCCGCGTCTGGTGCGCGGTCTGGACTACTACAACCTCACCGTGTTTGAGTTCATCACGGACCAACTGGGTGCTCAGGGAACCTTGTGCGCAGGCGGGCGCTATGACTACCTGATTGAACAAATCGGCGGCAAGCCGACTCCGGCCGTGGGCTGGGCGCTGGGCGTTGAGCGGGTGCTCGAGTTGGTCAAGGACAGCGGTCAGGAAGCGCCGCTGCTGAGCCCGGATGCGTATGCGGTCGTGCCCGAAATGGCGTCCCTCCCGCTGGCACTGAAGACCTTGCAGGCTTTGCGCAGCCAAGGCGTGAGCGTGCAGATGCACGCCAGCTCGGGCACGGGCTTAAGCGGCCTGGAAATGGGCAGCATGAAGTCGCAATTTAAAAAGGCGGACGCCAGCGGCGCTCGTTTTGCGTTGATCTTTGGTGCGGCTGAACTGGCCGAGGGCTGCGTGGCGGTCAAGCCGCTGCGCGCTGCCGGAACGCAGGCGGCAGAGGGCGCTGGCGCTGCACAAACCTTGCGTCGGCTGGACGAAGCAGCAGACTGGGCCGTCAGCTTGCGCGCCTGATTGGCGCACGACTTTCAAGACCACAGCCCTACAATCCTTTTTTCCTTTCGGCATCGCACAAAAGACCCATGGCAAAACATCTCGACCTCGAAGAGCAGGAACAACTCGACGAGTTGAAACACTTCTGGAAGCGCTACGGCAACGCGATCACCTGGGTGCTGATCGTGGTGTTTGGCGCCGTCGCGGCCTGGAACGGTTACCAGTACTGGCAGCGTAATCAAGCGGCGCAAGCCGCGGTCATGTACGACGAAGTCGAGCGGGCCGCTGTGGCCGGCGACATGACACGCCTGGAGCGCGCCCTGGGTGACATGAAGGATCGTTTTGGCAGCACTTCCTATGCCGGCCAGGCTGGCTTGGTGGCCGCGCGCGCCTTCAATGACAAAGGCAATATGGACGGCGCCAAAGGCGCCTTGGCCTGGGTGGCCAGCAAATCGTCTGATGAAGGCTACCAAGCCGTGGCGCGCTTGCGTTTGGCTGGCTTGCTGTTGGACACCAAAGCGTATGACGAGGCCATGGCCCAACTGACGGCCCCCGTGCCCAAAAACTTTGTGGCGCTGGTTGCGGACCGTCGGGGCGACATCTTGACCGCCCAGGGCAAGTCCAGCGAAGCCAAAGCTGAGTACCAGGCAGCCTGGGCAGCCTTGGATGAGCGTTCTGAATACCGCCGCCTGGTCGAGGTGAAGCTCAACGCCTTGGGCGTGGATCCAGTGGCCAGCGGAGCGAAATGATGGCCGTCAAAGTCGCCACTTCCTTGCGGCGCCTCGGTGCCTGGCTGGGCATGGGTGCGCTGCTTTTTGCCGTCGCTTCTTGCTCCACCAGCAAGCCCCAGCCTGCACCCCTGCAGCCCGTGGTGCCCTTGCTGGCAGTCAAGCAGGTCTGGAATACCAAGCTTGGACCCGTTGCGTTTCCGCTGAGCGTCAGCACCCAGGGCGATCAGGTGACTCTGGCTGACAGTAGTGGGCGCGTGAGCGGACTGGAAGCTGCCACGGGGCGCGAGCTCTGGCGCGCAGACATCGGGCGCAAATTAGCGGCGGGCGTGGGAAGCGACGGCCCATTGGCCGCTGTGGTGACCCAGGCCAATGAATTGATTGCCTTGCAGCAGGGCCGAGAAATCTGGCGCCAGACACTCAAGGCCCAGGCCTTTACCGCGCCATTCGTGGCCGGCGGTCGTGTTTTTGTGCTTGCCGCCGACCGGTCGGTGCATGCGTTTGACGGCAGCAGTGGCCAGTCCTTGTGGACTCAGCAGCGCGCCAGCGAGCCTTTGATTCTCAAGCAATCTGGCGTTCTGCTGGCCGTCGGTGATACCTTGGTTGCAGGCTTGTCGGGTCGCCTGGTGGGTCTGAATCCGCTCAACGGCAGCATCCGTTGGGAGGTGCCTCTGGCCTCGCCGCGGGGTATCAACGACGTAGAACGCTTGGTCGATCTGGTGGGCCCGGTCAGCCGCGTCAATAACGTGGTCTGTGTGCGCGCCTTTCAAGCCAGTGTGGGTTGTGTGGACGCGGCGCGCGGACTGTTGCAGTGGAGCCGGCCTGCCGACGGCGGCACCGGTCTGGACGGCCAGGCCGACGCGTTTTACGGTACCGAGTCAGACGGCAAAGTGGTCGCCTGGCGCCGGCAAGATGGTGAGCGCCTGTGGGTCAACGAGTCCTTTCGCAACCGCGAGCTGACCGCGCCGCGTTTGCTCGGCCGCTCCATTGCCTTCGGTGATGCCACCGGGCTCGTGCATGTCCTGGCTCGCCAGGATGGCGCGGTGCTCAACCGCCTGGCCACCGATGGATCCGGCATTGCTGCCACGCCGGCCCTGGCCGGTGATACGCTGGTCGTGGTGACGCGCGCCGGCAATGTTTACGGCTTCCAGCCGCAATAAAGAAAAGAAGGGCGCGAGGCGCCCGCAACAAAGTTTTGATGAAACCTGTCATTGCCCTCGTGGGCCGCCCCAATGTGGGTAAATCCACGATCTTCAACCGCCTGACCAAGACGCGTGATGCGATCGTGGCCGATTTTGCGGGCCTCACACGCGACCGCCACTATGGCAACGGCCGTCTGGGGAACCAGGAGTTCATCGTCATTGACACGGGCGGCTTCGAGCCGGATGCCGCCTCGGGCATCTACAAGGAAATGGCCAAGCAGACGCGTCAGGCCGTGGCCGAGGCCGACGTCGTGATCTTCGTGGTGGATGCGCGTGCCGGCCTGAACGCCCAAGACCACGATATTGCGAAATACTTACGCAAACTGGGTAAGCCCACCTTGCTGACGGCCAACAAGGCCGAAGGCATGACGCAGGGCGTTCAGCTCTCTGAATTTTTCGAGCTCGGCTTGGGCGAAATGCTCGCGGTGTCTGCCTCGCACGGCCAAGGCATGCGTA
>CAZNQE010000036.1:0-23180 GCA_964575005.1 uncultured Polaromonas sp.
GAGGTCGGCCAGGAATTTGAGGAAGGTGTACTTGTAGCCCAGGCTCCAGAGCACGCCGCAACGCAGGTTTTCAAACACGCTGAGCTTGGGGAAGATGTTGGTGATCTGAAAACTGCGCGACAGCCCCATGCGGTTGATCTCAAAGGGCTTTTTGCCGTCGATTCGCTGGCCATTGAGCAGCACCTGCCCGCTGGTCGGCTCGAAGCGCCCGCTGATCAAATTGAATAGCGTGGATTTGCCTGCGCCGTTCGGCCCGATGATGCCAACCCTCTCGCCGGCCGTGACTTGCAAATTGACGCCGCGAATGATCTCGGACTTGCCAAAGCTTTTGCGCAGATCTTTCAGTTCCAGCGCATAACTTCCATTTGAAGGCGCCTGGCTTGTGTTGCGCTCGCTCATAGCGCCTCCCGCCGTTTGATTTCTTTTTCGATGGATTCCTGGATCTCTTCCCACTCGGCCAAGAACTGCCGCCGAGTCATTTCAAACAGCCCCAGGCCCGTGAGCATGACAAAGCCTGATCCAAACCAGCTGTTCAGGCTGTTGGCAACCAGGTTCACGCCGAGAAAGCGCAGCTCAGGCCCGACCGCGCTGTCGAGCTGCAAGTGGTAGACCATCTCGATCATGGCGGCTGCGCCCAGCAGCAAAACCAAAGCCGTGACCCCCAGCGCCAAGTAGCTTGTCCAGAGCTGGCGCAGCTTGCCAAAGGCGGCAAGGCGCAGGTTCATCATGATCAAGCTGGCAATGCCGCCCGGTGCGTACATCACCATGAACAAAAAGATCAGGCCCAGGTACAAGAGCCAGGCCTTGGTGAACTCAGACAGCAGCACAAAGGCCAGCACCATCAAAACGCCACCGATGATGGGCCCGAAGAAGAAGGTCGCACCACCCAAAAAGGTGAACAGCAAATAGGCGCCTGATCGAGCAGCCCCCACCACTTCAGCGGTCACGATTTCAAAGTTCAGCGCGCCCAGACCACCCGCGATGCCCGCAAAAAAGCCAGCCAGGATGAAAGCGATGTAGCGGATCTTTTGGGTGTTGTAGCCGACGAACTCGACCCGCTCGGGGTTGTCACGCACGGCATTAAGCATGCGGCCCAGCGGTGTGCGCGTGAAGGCGAACATCAAGCCCACCGAAACAAAGGTGTAGAGCGCGATCAAGTAATAAACCTGAACTTGCGGCCCGAAATTGATGCCCCAGCGCGCAGGCCCGCTGGTGCGGTTGCCCGACACACCGCCCTCCCCGCCAAAGAACTCCGGGATCATGAGCGACATGGCAAACACCAGCTCGCCCAGGCCCAGCGTGATCATGGCAAAGGTGGTTCCCGCCTTGCGCGTGGTCACGTAGCCAAAGAGCACTGCAAAACCCATGCCGGCCACGCCGCCTACCAGCGGCACCATGGACACGGGCAGACCCCAGCCGTTGCCGATGTTGTTGAGCGCATGGATGGCGAGGAATGAACCCAGCCCGGTGTACACCGCATGGCCAAAACTCAACATCCCGCCCTGCCCCAGCAGCATGTTGTAAGACAGGCAGGCAATGATGGCGATGCCCATTTGCGACAGCACCGTGAGCGCCAGGCCGCTCTTGAACATGAGCGGCATGACCGCCAGCACCAAGGCAAACAGGCTCCACACCAGCCAGCGGCCGACGTTCAGCGGCTTGAATTCGTAATAGCTTTTCATGGCTCAGCCCTCGCGCTTTCCAAGCAGGCCGCGCGGCCTGAAGATCAGGATCAGCACCAAAAACAAATACGGCAGGATGGGTGCGATCTGCGACAGGGTGAGCTTGACGTAAGAGTTGTTGAGTGTGGCGGGGCTTAAGGCCAGGCCAAGTTGCTGGGCCAATGTGGCAAGCGACACATCAAAGGCGACGGCGAAGGTCTGAATGACGCCGATAAGCACAGACGCCAGGAACGCACCAGACAGCGAACCCATGCCGCCCACCACCACCACGACGAAGATGACCGAGCCGACCGTGGCGGCCATGGCGGGCTCCGTCAAGAAAGTGCTGCCGCCGATCACGCCTGCCAAACCGGCCAAGGCCGTGCCGGCACCAAACACCAGCATGAACACGCGCGGCACGTTGTGGCCCAGCGACTCCACCGCGTCCGGATGCGTGAGGGCGGCTTGAATCACCAAGCCAATCCGTGTGCGCGTCAGCAGCAGCCAGACGGAAGCCAGCATGACCAAGGCCACCAGCATCATGAAGCCGCGCGTGGCGGGGAATGGCGAGCAGACCACGCGCACGGCAGCATCAGCCGCGCGGCACATCTCAGCTGGCGCGGCGCCCCAGACCAGACTCAGGCCCTGCGCTGCATCGTTAATTAAAGTGAAAGCCGGCCCTTGCAGCACGGGCGGCGGTTTGAACTCCAGCGCAATGCGACCCCACACCAATTGCACCAACTCAATGATTACGTAGGACAAACCGAAAGTAATCAGCAGCTCGGGCACATGGCCGAACTTGTGCACCTTGCGCAGACACAGCCGCTCAAACAGTGCGCCCATGGCACCAACCACCAGCGGCGCCAAGATCAATGCCGGCCAAAAGCCCACATAGCGCGAAATGGTGTACCCCACATAAGCACCCAGCATGTAGAAGCTGGCGTGCGCAAAATTGAGCACGCCCATCATGCTGAAGATCAGCGTCAGGCCCGAGCTGAGCATGAAGAGCAGCAGCCCGTAGCTCAACCCGTTCAGCATCGAGATGATGAAAAATTCCATGGTCGCTTAAGCCTTCGTTGGCGTAAAAAATAGCAGAGCCCGAGACGGTCACCCGTTCGGGCTCTGAGGTCGTGCGCCGAGGCCGGAGTTTACGGACGCTTCATCTGGCAGCTGGTGGGCGTGCTGGACACGTAGTTCGGATATTCCTTGACCGGCACCAGCGTCATGCCGGTGTTCTCTGGACTGTAGGCGAATTTGCCGCCGGCCTTTTGCCAGACCGTCATGTACAGCGGCTGCTGCAACTGGTGGTCAGCGCGGCGCATTTCGACTTCACCGTTGAAGCTTTGCACCTTGATGCCTTCCAGCGCCGCGGCCACCTTCACGGGGTCGGTGGACTTGGCCTTGGCCATGGCAGCGCCTAAGGTTTCATAAATGCGGATGACGGAGCCCGTGAAAAAGTCGTCGTTGTACTTGGTCTTGAACTCGGTCATCCACTTGTCCATCTGGCCGCCCATGTTGTAGTGGTTGTAAGCCACCTGATAGACGCGGCCTTCGCCGTTTTTGCCCAGTGCTGCGGGCGTGCCAGTGACGCCGGTGTAGTAGGTGAAGAACTTGCCGGTGTAGCCGCCTTCGTTGGCCGCCTTGATCAGCAGCGACAGGTCAGAACCCCAGTTGCCGGTGATGACGGTGTCGGCGTTAGAGGCTTTGATCTTGGCAATGTAGGGCGCGAAATCGCGCACCTGGGCCAATGGATGCAGGTCTTCACCCACCACCTTGATGTCAGGCCGTTTGCGGGCCAGGGTTTCTTTGGCATAGCGGGCGACCTGCACGCCGTGCGAGTAGTTCTGTCCCAGGATGTAGACGTTCTTGACGTCCGGCATGTCCTTGATGAAGCTGGACATGGCTTCCATCTTCATGGACGTGTCTGCGTCAAAGCGGAAGTGCCAGTAGCTGCACTTGCTGTTGGTCAAGTCGGGGTCCACGGCTGAGTCGTTCAGGAAGATCACTTCCTTGCCGGGGTTGCGTTCGTTGTGCTTGGTGATGGCGTCTGACAAGGCCAAGGCGACCGACGAGCCATTGCCCTGAATGATGTAGCGCACGCCTTGGTCAATGGCGGCTTTCAGCGCGTTCAAGCTCTCTGCGGGGCTGAGCTTGTTGTCGATGCCTGTGACTTCAAACTTGACGCCGGCAGGGTTGCCCGCGCCGCTGAATTTTTCTGCAAAGAACTGGTAGCTTTTGAGCTGGTTGACGCCCACCGGGCCGAGCAAACCGCTTTGCGCATCGATGCGCACCATCTTCACGACTTCACCTGCAAGCGGGCCGGCAGCGGCCTTGGCAGGCGCTGGCTTAGCCGGCGCCTGGGCCATGCTCAGGCCTGTGAAAGACAGAGCAGCAGCCAAGCCCAGCAAGCTGAACTGACGGCGTGGAAAGCGGGTGAAAGGCATGCATGTCTCCTGCGAGGGTGGTGGATTTGTAGCGCGAAGGTTAGGTTAAAAAAGCGGGGCGAGGCTCAGGGAATGCCCTAGCGCTGTCGCAGCCGTGACCACTTTTTAGCCCCTGAAAAAGTAGGTCTATTCAAGTCGGGAGCCGGTAATCCTTGAGCATCTCGCGCAAGCGTGTCTTGAGCATCTTGCCCGTCGCACCAATCGGGATTGCATCGACAAACACCACGTCATCGGGGATCTGCCATTTGGCCGTCTTGCCTTCGTAAAACTTCAACAGTTCTTCGCGGCTGAGCTCGGCCCCGGGCTTCTTCACCACGGCCACAATCGGCCGCTCGTCCCACTTGGGATGTGCCACACCAATGCACGCAGCCATGGCCACGGCCGGGTGCGACACCGCGATGTTCTCCACATCGATGGAGCTGATCCATTCGCCGCCCGACTTGATCACGTCCTTGCTGCGGTCGGTGATCTGCATGTAGCCGTCGGCGTCAATCGTGGCCACGTCGCCCGTCGGGAACCAGCCGTCCACCAGCGGGTTGCCGCCCTCGCCTTTGTAGTATTCGCGCACCACCCAGGGGCCCTTCACGTAAAGGTCGCCATAGGTCGTTCCATCCCACGGCAACTCCTTGCCTTGAGCGTCCACGATCTTCATGTCCACACCAAAAATCGCTCGTCCCTGCTTGAGGCGGATCTTCATCTTCTCGGCGGCAGGCAAGTCCTGGTGCTTGTTCTTGAGCGTGCACAGCGTACCCAGTGGGCTCATCTCCGTCATGCCCCAGGCGTGCAGCACTTCAACGCCGTAGTCGTCGTTAAACGCAGTGATCATGGCCGGCGGGCAAGCCGACCCGCCGATGACGGTGCGCTTCAAGCTGCTGAACTTCAGCCCTGCCGGCTTCATGTGGCCCAGCAGCATCTGCCACACGGTGGGAACACCTGCGGCGTAGGTCACTTTCTCGGCTTCGATCAATTCATAAATCGACTTGCCGTCCAAAGCGGGGCCGGGGAACACCAGCTTGGTGCCGGTGAGCGCGGCTGAATACGGAATGCCCCAGGCATTGACGTGAAACATGGGCACCACAGGCAACACCGCGTCGCGGGCCGACAGGCTCATCACGTCAGGCAAGGCCGCCGCGTAGGCGTGCAGCGTGGTCGAGCGATGGCTGTAGAGCGCAGCCTTGGGGTTGCCCGTGGTGCCGCTCGTGTAGCACATGCTCGACGCCGAGTTTTCGTCAAACACCGGCCAGGTGTAGGTCTGCGGCTGCTTGGCAATCCAGGCCTCGTAGCTGATGAGCCCTGGGATGCCACTACCTTCGGGCAGTTTGTCGGCATCGCACAGCGCGACGTATTGGCGAATATTGGGGCAGCGCGCATGCACGGCCTGCACCAGCGGCAAAAAGCTCAGGTCAAAACACAGCACCTGGTCTTCAGCGTGGTTCGCAATCCAGGCAATCTGGTCAGGGTGCAGGCGCGGGTTGATGGTGTGCAGCACGCGGCCGGAGCCGCTCACGCCGTAGTACAGCTCGAAGTGGCGGTAACCGTTCCAGGCCAAGGTGGCGATGCGGTCGCTGAAAGCCAAATCCATCGCGTCCAACGCGTTGGCCACCTGCCTTGCCCGCTTGGCCGCGTCCCGGTAGGTGTAGCGGTGAATGTCGCCCTCCACGCGGCGCGAAACAATCTCGACATCGGGATGGTGACGCTCGGCAAAATCAATCAGGCTCGAAATCAACAGGGGTTGGTCTTGCATCAGGCCGAGCATCAAGGTCTCCGTTTATTTGTTTGTTGTTGGCAGCGCTTGCATCATGCCCCGCCATGCCGGGGCAAGTCATGCGGGATTGCCCGAGCCCGCCGGCATGGGCTGCGTCAACTAAGTGACAATCTTGCCAATGTCCCTGCCCGTCCTGACCCCGACCAAAGCCAATTCAGCGCTCACGTGGAATAACCGTTTTGCCCGGCTGGGCACAGACTTCTACACGTCGCAGCCACAGCGCCCATTGAGCGACCCCTACTGGGTCAGCCGCAACGAGGGCTTGGCGCGTGAACTGGGCCTGGACCCGCAATGGCTGAGCTCTGACGAAGCCTTGCAAGCGTTTGCTGGCAACCACAGCTTGCCTGGCGCCGAGCCGCTGGCCAGCGTCTACAGCGGCCATCAGTTTGGCCAATGGGCAGGCCAGCTGGGCGATGGCCGCGCCACGCTGCTGGGCGAGCTTCAAACGGCGCAAGGCGGCATCGAATTGCAACTCAAGGGTGCCGGCATGACGCCGTATTCACGCATGGGCGACGGCCGGGCTGTGCTGCGCAGCTCGATTCGTGAATACCTGTGCTCTGAAGCCATGCATGGCCTGGGCATTCCGACCACGCGTGCGCTGTGCCTGGTCGGCTCCGACGCCCGCGTGCGGCGCGAAGAAATCGAGACAGCCGCCGTGGTCACGCGCACGGCGCCCAGCTTCATTCGCTTCGGGCATTTCGAGCACTTCGCCTCGGCTGACCAGCCTGAGCAGCTCAAGCAATTGGCTGACTTTGTGATTGAACATTTCTACCCCGCCTGCCGGGATACGCCGCAGCCTTACGCAGCCCTGCTGCAAGCAGTGAGTGAACGCACTGCCAAGCTCATGGCCGCCTGGCAGTCGGTTGGTTTTTGCCATGGCGTCATGAACACCGACAACATGAGCATCCTGGGCCTGACCATCGACTACGGGCCGTTTCAGTTTCTGGACGGCTTCAACCCCGGCCACATCTGCAACCACTCTGACGTCCAAGGCCGCTACGCCTACAACAAGCAGCCCAACGTGGCTTACTGGAATCTCTTTTGCCTGGGCCAGGCGCTGATGCCCCTCATCAATGAGCAAGACCAGGCACTGGCCGCGCTGGAGTCTTACAAAACCGTGTTTCCTGAAGCCTTGCAAGCACGGCTGCGCGCCAAGCTCGGCATCACCCAGCAAGCCGGTCAAGATGACAAGCCGCTGATTGAAAGCACGCTCAAGCTGCTGGCTGCCGGCCAGACCGATCACACAATTTTTTGGCGGCGCTTGTGTGATTTCCAGTCACCTTCGGGCAGGGAGTCAGTCCGCGATCTGTTCTTGGACCGCGCTGCTTTTGACGCCTGGTCAGCTGTCTATGACGCCCGGCTCACAATGGAAAAAGCCGACGCCAGCCGCACGCTCATGCGCCAGACCAATCCCAAGTTCGTGTTGCGCAACCACTTGGGTGAACTTGCGATCCGCGCTGCGCGGGACAAAGATTTCTCGGAAGTCGAGAAACTCCGCACCGTCTTGCAAACGCCTTTTGACGAACACGAAGATCTGCCGGGCCAAGCTGCACTGGCCGACTTCCCGCCCGACTGGGCCGGTACTATCGAAATCAGTTGCAGTTCCTGAGGAAAAAAATGCCCTACAAAATCGAAAAATCCGACGCCGAATGGAAAGCCCTGCTGGCCGAAAAAGGCGCCGAGCCCAAAGCCTTTGACGTGACCCGCCACGAAGCCACCGAGCACGCCTTCAGCGGTAAATACGCCGACAACAAGGCAGCAGGCACTTACGCCTGCATCTGCTGCGGCAAGCCACTCTTTGACGCCAGCACCAAATACGATTCAGGCACCGGCTGGCCCAGCTACTTTGCGCCCTTGAATGAAGAGGCCGTGGGCACCAAGGTGGACCGGTCGCTATGGGGCAAGCGCACGGAGGCGCATTGCGCCGACTGCGGTGCGCACTTAGGCCACGTGTTTGAAGACGGCCCGGCGCCCACCGGCCTGCGTTACTGCATGAACTCGGCTTCGCTCGACTTCAAGCCGGAGTGACGCTCTCCCGTCCGCAGATGACTTAAGAAATTAACGGCACCCAGATAATCACCGCATGAAAATTCTTTTCGACTTTTTGCCCATCGCACTTTTCTTCGGCATGTTCAAGTACGCCGAGGGCCAGCGTGAATGGGCAGCCGCCACGGCCACCGAGTGGCTGGGCTTTATGGTGGCAGGCGGCGTGGTCGGCCCGGCCGAGGCGCCCATGTTGCTGGCCACTGTCGTTGTGGTCGTGGCCACGCTGGGCCAAGTGCTCTGGCTCAAGGCCAAGGGTCGCAAGGTGGACACCATGCTGTGGGTGAGTCTGGCGCTGGTGACCTTGCTGGGCGGCGCCACCGTTTACTTTCACAGTGAAGCTTTCATCAAATGGAAGCCGACCGTTCTTTACTGGGTGATGGGCGCGGCACTCCTGGGCGGGCAGCTGCTGTTTAAAAAGAACGGCGTCCAAGCCCTGATGGGCGCACAGATGACGCTGCCAGCCGAAGTCTGGGGCCGCGTCAACCTCAGCTGGGTCGGGTTTTTCACGGTCATGGGTTTCATCAACCTGTGGGTGGCCTATAACTTTTCGACCAGCGTCTGGGTCAACTTCAAGCTCTTCGGCGGCATTGGGCTGATGCTGGTTTTTGTGCTGGGCCAAGCGGTTTATCTCAACAAATACAACAACGCGGACCCTGCCCCATGAAAGCTGAAACCCCCTCGTCCGTGGCGCCGATCAGCAAGGCCGCACTTGAGGCCAAACTGACGGCCGAGCTGCAACCCACGGACTTGCAAGTGCTGGACGAAAGCGCCTCGCACGCCGGCCATGCGGGCGCCAATGCTGAAGGCCACGGCACGCATTTCAGGGTGCGCATTGGCAGCCCGCTTTTCGCAGGCAAGAGCCGCGTGGCCCAGCATCGCCTTGTGTATGATTCCCTGCAAAATTTCATCGATCAGGGCTTGCACGCCCTGGCCATCGAGATCATCCCCTCGCCCCAGCCGCGCTGACAGCGCAGCGGGCTCCAATTTTTCAAAAACAAGGACTTTCCCATGAAGAAGACTTTTTTGGCGGCTTCCAGCCTGGCAGTTTTGTTGAGCCTAGGCAGTTTTGCAGCCTCGGCGCAAAACGTCGCCATCGTCAACGGCAAGGCCGTGCCCAAGACGCGCCTCGATGCCTTGACTCAGCAAATTGAACGCAGTGGCCGCCCTGTCACGCCCGACATGCAAGCCCAGCTGCGCGAAGAAGTGATTGCCCGTGAAATCTTTATGCAAGAAGCAGACAAGCTTGGCCTTGGCGCCACGGACAGCTTCAAGGCGCAAATGGAACTGGCTCGCCAGACCCTGCTGATCCGCGAACTGTTTGCGGACTACGAGAAAAAGAACCCCATCACCGACGCCATGCTCAAGGCTGAGTACGACAAGTTTGCGGCGACCAACGGCGGCAAGGAATACAAAGCGCGCCACATCCTGGTTGAAAAGGAAGCCGACGCGAAAACCATCATCGCCAGCCTGAAAAAAGGCGGCAAGTTCGAAGACATCGCCAAGAAGCAGTCCAAGGACACCGGCTCCGGTGCCAACGGCGGCGACCTCGACTGGGCCAATCCCACGAGCTACGTGCCTGAGTTCAGCGAAGCCATGACAAAGCTCAACAAGGGCCAGCTGACCGAAGCGCCTATCAAGACGCAGTTTGGTTTCCACGTGATTCGCGTGGACGACATTCGCGACATCAAGCTGCCCGTGTTTGACGAAGTCAAGCCCCAGATTGCCCAGCAAATGCAACAAGAGCGCCTGGGCGCTTTCCAGCAGAGCCTGCGCACCAAAGCGAAGATCGAATAAGGTCTGCCGGAACGATGCCTTGCTAAAGAGCGGCCTGAGGGCCGCTTTTTCACGCCCGAAAAATACCCACTGAAGATGAACATGCATTTCCCGCACATTCGGCCCATCCGCTACGAAGGACCCGGCGCCCCGCACGACGCACTTCAGCTGAGCACGCGCCACGGCACGGCGCTGCTTGCCCTGCATGGGGCGCATCTGCTGTCATGGGTACCGAGCGGCGAGCGGGAAGTCTTGTGGCTCTCACCAGACTCCTTGCCTGAGCCGGCAGCCATACGCGGCGGAGTCCCAATCTGCTGGCCCTGGTTCGCCAAGCAAGGCCACGCATCCAGCGCCACACAACACGGCCCGGTTCGCAACCTGCGCTGGGAGCTCAGCAGCGTGCAAGCGGCCGATGAAAACGGCATCAGCCTGAGCCTTGTTCCAGCCTTGCAAAGTGAAAGCCTTGCCAGTGGCAGCGCCTTGACCGACGGTGTGCCACCTGGCCTGACAGTGCGCATGGATCTGCACCTGGGCAGCACGCTCAGGCAGTCGCTGCACACAGTCAACCAAACCGGGGCGCCCTTTGTGCTCACGCAAGCCCTGCACACGTATTACGCGGTCAGCCATGCGCAAAAGGTGCGCATTGACGGACTGCAAGGCCTTGAGTACACGGACAGGTTGCGTGAACTCGCCATTGATGTGCAACGGGAGCCTTTTGCCTTGCAGCAGGCTTGCGACCGAACTTACGCCCACGCAGGCGACTCAAGTGCAGCCAGCCACTATGCGATTCTGGACGCCGACTTGCAACGCCGTATCGACATTGAAGTCCAGGGCAGTCGCTCGGTGGTGGTGTGGAACCCGGGCGCGCAAACCGCCAGGCAAATGGTGGATGTCCCGGATGATGGCTGGCCGGGCTTTTTCTGCGTTGAAGCGACCAACGCCGGGCCTGACGTGATCGAGCTCAAACCCGGTGAAAGCCATACGCTGACGCAAATCCTGAGCGTCAAGCGGCTTTGAAAAAACGGCTTTGAAACTGGCCTTCAGGCTACCAGCACCAAAAGCCGGTGCAAAGGCCGCTGGCCAGCTGAATGATCAGGTCAAGCAGGCTGCCGAGCAAAAACACTGGCAGCACAAAGACCAGCAGCACCCACACTGCAGCCAGCCAAGTCGGCCGTGGCTCCGCAATCCGGTGGCCCAGAACGGTCTGGACCCGAGGGGGCAAAATACGGCGCAAGCTCTTCAACATGGGCGAATTCTAGGGGACGGATCACTTGAGCCTTGAAACCAAAGTCGACTGGAAAGACCTGGACCCAGCGGTCTGGGACCAGGCGCACGCCGCTCAGTGCGGCCCCCTGCAACAAGACTGGGCCTACGGCGCCAGCATGCGAGCCTTGGGCGTGACGGTGCTGCGCGCCAGCGTCAGCCAAGGCGGTGAGCCGGTGGCGCTGGCGCAGTTTCTGCTTCGGCGCTGGGCGGGCCTGGCCAGCGTGGCCTTGTGTTCACGCGGACCGTTGTGGCTCAAGCCGCTGTCCGCTGGGCAAAAGTCAGCCATTTACGCGGCCCTGCGGCGCAGCCTGCCCGTCAAAGGCCTGCGACTGGTCTTGCAAACGCCTGAAGCGACCTATGAGCAGCGCGGCGAATCAGGTCTGTCACCCTGGCGGCGCGTGATGACGGGCTACAGCACGGTGATGCTGGACCTGACGCAAGAGCAGGCCGCCCTGCGCGCGGGCCTGGAAGCCAAATGGCGCAACCGCCTGGTGGCTGCCGAAGCCTCAGACTTGCAGGTGCAGCGCGTGGGCAGCAACCCCGGCCAATACCGCTGGCTGCTGGACCAAGATCGAGCTCAAAGCGAGCAACGCGGCATTGCTGGCTTGCCCAAGCCCTTTTACGAGCTGTACGTGCCCTCACGAAAACAAGCATCGCAGACGCTGCTCATACTGCGCGCCGACCTGGGGCGCGAGCGCGTCGCGGCCATGCTGTTCCTGCTGCATGGGCAAGCGGCGACGTACCAAATTGGTTGGTCCAGCAACGAAGGACGCGAGCGCAACGCACACAACCTGCTGCTCTGGCAGGCCATGGCAGAGTTGCGCGAGCGCGGCATTCGCCAGTTGGATTTAGGCGGTGTGAACACCGCCCGCAGCGCCGGCCTGGCCCGCTTCAAGCTGGGCACAGGCGGCCAGGTCTTGCGCCTGGCCGGGACCTACTTTTAAGACGGCCTGTCAGCCGACCCACTTGCGCGCATTGCGCCAGATCTGCATCCACGGACTCAAAGCCGACACGTCGCCTGAAGTCCAGCTCATCTGCACGTTGCGAAACACACGCTCGGGGTGCGGCATCATGGCTGTGAAGCGGCCATCGGCCGTGGTCACAGCGGTCAAACCGCCCGGGCTGCCGTTCGGGTTGAACGGATAAGCCTCGGTCGAATTGCCCAGTGCGTCACAAAAGCGCATGGCGGCAATCGCCCGGCTTTGGTTGCCGCGCTGGGCAAAGTTGGCAAAGCCTTCGCCGTGCGCCACCGCGATCGGCAGGCGTGCGCCTTCCATGCCCTGGAAAAAGAGGCTGGGCGACTTCAGCACTTCAACCTGCCCCAGGCGCGCTTCAAAGCGCTCGCTCAGGTTGGTCGTAAAGCGCGGCCAGGCCTCAGCGCCGGGGATGATGCTGGCGAGTTCAGCAAACATCTGGCAGCCGTTGCACACGCCCAGCGCAAAGGTGTCGGGCCGCGCAAAGAAAGCCTTGAACTGTTCGGCCAGCACCTCGTTGAACAAGATGGAGCGCGCCCAGCCAATGCCGGCACCCAGCGTATCGCCGTAGCTGAAACCACCGCAAGCCACCACGCCGGCGAAGTCTTGCAACTTGGCGCGGCCGGTTTGCAAATCGGTCATGTGCACGTCGCAAGCCTCAAAGCCGGCGAGCGTGAAGGCATAGGCCATTTCCACATGCGAGTTGACGCCCTGCTCTCGCAAGATGGCGACGCGCGGACGGGCTGACAACACGGCAGGTGCTTGCGCAGCAGCCAAGGCCGCAAAACCTTCTGGCAAAAACACATGCAGGCCAGCATTCGCTGGGTCACCCGCGGCGGCGTGCTCCGCATCGGCGCCAGCAGGGTTATCACGCTGCTGGCAAATCTTCCAGCTCACCGCGTCCCACACCTGATGCAGGTCTTGCAGCTTGGCGCTAAATACGGCCTTGGTGTCGCGCCAGACTTGAATCTGGCCCTTCCCAACTTCGAGCGCCGCATGCTGCGGCCGGGTCTTGCCGACGAAGTGACTGAAGCGCGACAGGCCGTGCTCGCGCAGCACTTGCATCACGTCATTGCGTGCGGCGGTGCGGACTTGAATCACCGCGCCAAGTTCTTCATTGAACAGGGCTTTGAGCGTAAGCTCTTCACGGCGTGCGCCCACCTGGCTTGCCCAATTTTTGCTGTCGCCCGTGTCCATGCGGCTGTCAGTGATGCCGTCGCCTTCGACCAGCAGCATGTCCACGTTCAGCGCCACGCCGACTTGCCCGGCAAAAGCCATCTCGCAAGCTGCGGCCAACAAGCCGCCGTCGCTGCGGTCGTGGTAGGCCAGGATGTCGCCGCGTGCGCGCAAGGCATTGATGGCGTTGACCAGGTTCACTAGGTCTTGCGGCTCGTCCAGGTCAGGCACTTCGCCCTCCCCTTTGTCTAGCGTTTGCGCCAGGATGGAGCCGCCCATGCGGTTCTTGCCACGGCCCAGGTCAATCAAGATCAGCGTGCTGTCGGCTTCAAGGGTGTCCAGCTGCGGCGTCAGCGTGCCGCGCACATCAGCCAAGGTGGCAAAGGCGCTGACGATGAGCGAGACCGGCGAGGTGACTTTCTTGGCTTCAGTTTTGCCAGCAGATGTTGCCTGCCAGGTCGTGCGCATCGACAGCGAATCCTTGCCCACGGGAATGGACACGCCCAGCGCAGGGCACAGCTCCATGCCCACGGCTTTCACGGTTTCGTACAGCGCAGCGTCTTGCCCAGGCTCGCCGCAAGCGGCCATCCAGTTGGCCGACAACTTGACACGCGACAGCTCGATAGGCGCGGCCAGCAAGTTGGTGATGGCCTCGGCCACGGCCATGCGGCCAGAGGCAGCCGCATTGCTCACGGCCAGCGGTGTGCGCTCGCCCATGCTCATGGCCTCGCCACCAAAGCCTTGGTAGTCGGCAAGCGTCACAGCGCAGTCAGCCACAGGCACTTGCCAAGGGCCAACCATCTGGTCGCGGTGCGTGAGGCCGCCCACGGTACGGTCGCCGATGGTGATGAGGAAGCGCTTGGAGGCTACGGTCGGGTGGCTGAGCACGTCGATCACGCTTTTTTGCAGGTCAACGCCGGTGAGGTCCAGCGGAGTCTGTTCGCGTGTGAGGGTCTTCACATCGCGCAGCATCTTCGGCGGCTTGCCCAAGAGCACATCCATCGGCATGTCAACCGGCACGGCGTTTGACTCGCCATCCGCCAGCACCAGCTGGCGCTCATCCGTTGCCTTGCCAACCACCGCAAACGGGCAACGCTCGCGCTCGCAAAAAGCCTGGAACTGCGCCAGCGACTCTGGCGCAATCGCCATCACGTAACGCTCCTGGCTTTCGTTGCTCCAGATTTCTTTAGGCGACAAGCCGCTCTCTTCCAGCGGCACCGCGCGCAAGTCAAATCGCGCGCCTCGGCCGGCGTCGTTCACCAATTCTGGGAAAGCATTCGACAAGCCACCCGCGCCCACGTCATGAATTGCCAGGATTGGGTTGGCCGCGCCGAGTTGCGCGCACTGGTTGATCACTTCTTGCGCGCGCCGCTCGATCTCAGGATTGCCGCGCTGCACCGAATCAAAGTCCAACTCAGCGGCATTAGCCCCAGAAGCCATGGAACTGGCTGCACTACCGCCCATGCCAATGCGCATGCCCGGCCCGCCGAGTTGCACCAGCAGCGTGCCCGCCGGAAAGCGGATCTTCTGCGTCAAACCAGCGTCAATGGTGCCCAGGCCACCGGCGATCATGATGGGCTTGTGATAACCCCAGCGCTCGCCGTGCACGGTCTGTTCGTATTCGCGGAAGTAGCCGGCCAAGTTGGGCCGGCCAAACTCGTTGTTAAAAGCCGCGCCACCCAGCGGGCCTTCGGTCATGATTTGCAGCGCGCTGGCCATGTGGCCGGGCTTGCCAAAGCTCTCGTCAAACAAGCGCGACACGGTAAAGCCCGTGAGGCCCGCCTTGGGCTTGGAGCCACGGCCGGTGGCGCCTTCGTCACGAATCTCGCCGCCCGCGCCGGTGGAGGCACCTGGGAATGGCGAGATCGCGGTCGGGTGGTTATGCGTCTCGACCTTCATGAGCACGTGCGTCAAGACCTCTTCGCGGGCGCTATAGGTCTGCAGCGCAACGGTTGCCCCGGCTTGGGCAAAGAAGCGCTGTACAGGCGCGCCTTCCATCACCGACGCGTTGTCTGAATAAGCCACCACCGTGTGCTTCGGGTTCAGCTGCTCGGTGTTGCGGATCATGCCGAACAGGCTTTTTTCTTGCGCCACGCCGTCAATGATGAAGTCAGCGTTGAAGATCTTGTGACGGCAGTGCTCTGAATTGGCCTGCGCAAACATCATCAGCTCAACGTCGGTCGGGTTGCGCTGGAGCTGCGTGAAGGCCTGCACCAAATAGTCAATCTCGTCAGCGGCCAGCGCCAAGCCGAACTGCACATTGGCCGCCTCCAGCGCGGCCTTGCCGCCGGCCAGCACGTCAATGCTCTGCATGGGCTCGCCCTGCAACTCGGCAAAAAGCCCTGCCGCCTGCTCGCGGCTGGTCAACAGGCTTTCAGTCATGCGGTCGTGCAGCAGCTCGGCCACGGCGTCGCGCTGCGCAAGCGTCAGGTAGGTCTTGCCTAGCAGGCCGGGTTTGATGGTCAGGCAGTACTCGGTCAGCCGCTCGATGCGCTTGACCGCCAGGCCGCAGTTGTGCGCAATGTCGGTGGCCTTGGAGGCCCAGGGCGACACCGTGCCCAGACGCGGCGTAACGAGGTAAAGCGATGCACTGGCCGGATTGGCCGGCCACTGGCGGCATGGTTCGCCGTAGCTCAGCAGCGCTTCCAGGCGCTCTTCCAGCTCCGCCGTCATGGGCTCGGCCGTGGCAACCAGATGCACATGGCGCGCGGCCACATGGGTGATCTTGTCGTTGATGGCTTGCAGGCGGGGCAGAAGCTGGCGGGTGCGGAATTCGCTCAGGGCGTTGATCCCGCGGGATTCGCCCTCAAAAGTCGTCAGATGCAGGGTCACGGTGGCGGTGGCCTTGTGGTTGTCAGGTGCAGCGCAAGGCTGGTCCGGGGATGGGGGCGGCGAGTTGCCGTCCAAGGTCAGGTGTGGAGCGAATTTTATCAGCGCGCCTGAGCTGTCCGGCCCGATCCCCGCCTTTCGCACAACACCTATAGCGCATCACCTTGGGCCTGCAAGCCGACCTGCCCTGGTGGGATAATCCCGTCCCTATGAGCACAACGTACAAAGACGCCGCCGGCATTGAAGGCATGCGCGTGGCAGGCCGCCTCGCTTCAGAGGTCCTGGACTACCTCACGCCTTTCATCAAGCCCGGCATCACGACCAACGAAATCGACCGGCTGGCGCATGTTTACATGACCGAGGTGCAAAACACCATTCCGGCCACGCTGGGCTACCAGCCGCCGGGCTATGGCGCCTACCCCAAGTCGCTGTGCACGTCGGTCAATCACCAGGTCTGCCACGGCATCCCGAACGACAAGCCGCTGAAAAAAGGCGACATCGTCAACGTCGACGTGACCGTCATCAAAGGCGGCTGGCATGGCGACACCTCACGTATGTACGTGGTCGGTGAAGCTTCGATTGCCGCCAAGCGCCTGTGCCACATCACTTACGAAGCCATGTGGCAAGGCATCATGCGTGTCAAGCCGGGCATCCGGCTGGGCGACATTGGCCACGCCATTCAGACTTTTGCTGAAAAGCAAGGCTTTTCCATCGTGCGTGAGTTTTGCGGCCACGGCATTGGGCAAAAGTTCCATGAAGAGCCGCAGGTGCTGCATTACGGCCGCCCTGGCACGCTTGAGCTGCTCAAGCCCGGCATGACCTTCACCATCGAGCCCATGATCAATGCCGGCAAGCGTGACATCAAGGACGGCCCCGAAAAAGACGGCTGGAGCATCGTAACGCGCGACCATTCGCTCTCAGCCCAGTGGGAACACACGGTGCTGGTGACCGAGACCGGCTATGAAGTGCTGACTGTTTCGGCTGGCAGCCCGCCTGTGCCTGCCTTCGTTGCTGCGCACCATGCGGCACCGGCTGCTTCGGTTGAGTCTCCCGCGACCGCGGGCGCTTAATAAGGTGAGCAGCACTGCGGACCTGAGCTCGGTGCGCGAACTCCACCGCAGCGGCAAGGCCGCCCTGCTGGCCACATTGGCGGGCGGCGGCAGTTCCATCCGCGGTATCCGCAGCCTGCTGCAAAAGCTGGCACGCCACACCGACGCCACGCTGCTTCAGCTTTGGAAGCGCGCGGCCATGCCGCCCGATTGCACCTTGGTCGCCGTCGGGGGCTACGGCCGGGGCGAGCTGTTTCCCCAATCCGATGTGGATGTGCTTTTGCTGCTTCCCGACGGCACGGCGCTCGAAGGTGAGGCCGGCGCGGCACTCAAGACCGCCATCGAAGGCTTCATCGGCGCCTGCTGGGACAGTGGCCTGGAGATTGGCTCCAGCGTGCGAACGCTGTCTGAATGCGCAGACGAAGCCGCCAAGGACGTGACAGTGCAGACATCCTTGCTGGAGGCGCGCTGGCTGGCCGGCTGCAAGCTCAACTATGAAGCCGTGCGCCAGCGGCTCGACGAAGCCTTGGACCCCAAGGCTTTCTTCATCGCTAAAACGCTGGAACTGCGCCAGCGGCACAACAAGTTTGAAGACACGCCCTACGCGCTGGAGCCCAACTGCAAGGAGTCCCCAGGTGGGTTGCGCGACTTGCAAGTGATTTTGTGGGTGGCCCGTGCAGCTGGTTTGGGCAAATCCTGGGAAGAGTTGGCGCGCAACGGCCTGGCCACACCCTTTGAGGTCAAGCAAATCCGGGCCAATGAAGCCTTGCTCAGCCTGATCCGCGCCCGCTTGCACATGCTGGCCGGCAGGCGCGAAGACCGCCTTGTATTTGACCTGCAAACCGCCGTGGCCAACAGCTTTGGCTATGCCAGTCTGGCCGAAGACGGCAGCCGCCTGCCACGCCGCGCCAGCGAGGCGCTGATGCGGCGCTACTACTGGGCGGCCAAGGCCGTGACGCAGCTCAACCAGATCTTGCTGCTGAACATCGAAGAGCGCTTGAACCCGAGCACCCTGCCCTTGCGCCCGCTGAACGAACGCTTTTTTGAGAAAGCCGGCCGCATCGAAGTCGCCAGCGACGATTTGTACGAGCGCCAGCCGCACGCCATTCTCGAAACTTTTTTGCTTTACCAAACGTCTGTCGGCGTCGATGGCTTGTCTGCCCGCACGCTGCGCGCGCTCTACAACGCACGCGGCGTGATGGACGCGGCGTTTAGGCGCGACCCAGTCAATCGCGACACCTTCCGCAAGATCTTGCAGCAGCCCGAAGGCATCACACATGCCATGCGGCTGATGAACCAGACCTCGGTGCTGGGCCGCTATCTGTGGGTGTTTAGAAAGATCGTCGGGCAGATGCAGCACGACCTCTTTCATGTCTATACGGTGGACCAGCACATCTTGATGGTGCTGCGCAATGTGCGCCGCTTTTTCATGGCCGAGCATTCGCATGAATACCCCATGTGCTCGCAACTGGCAGCCGGCTGGGACAAGCCCTGGATTTTGTACGTCGCCGCCCTCTTTCACGACATTGCCAAAGGCCGTGGCGGCGACCATTCGGAGCTGGGCTGCGCCGACGTGCGTCTGTTTTGCCGCCAGCACAGTATTGCCAATGAAGACACTCAGCTGATCGAATTCCTGGTGCGTGAGCACCTCACCATGAGCCGCATCGCTCAAAAAGAAGACCTGAGCGACCCCGAGGTAATTGCGGCATTTGCCGGGCGTGTGGGTAACGAGCGCTACCTCACGGCTTTGTACCTGCTAACGGTGGCCGACATTCGTGGCACCAGCCCGAAGGTGTGGAACGCCTGGAAAGGCAAGCTGCTCGAAGACCTGTACCGCTACACCCTGCGCGTGCTGGGTGGCCGCGCGCCAGACCCGCAAGCTGAAGTCGAATCACGTAAGCGCGATGCCTTGACCTTGCTGGCCTTGCACGCCCAGCCTTTTGAATCGCAAAAAGCCTTGTGGAACACGCTGGACGTGAGCTACTTCATGCGCCATGAAGCCGCTGACATTGCGTGGCACGCACGGCAGTTGTCGCGTCATGTAGGCACGGGCCAGACGGTGGTGCGTGCGCGCCGGTCATCCGCCGGTGAAGGCATGCAGGTGCTGGTTTACACGCCCGATGCGCCTGATTTGTTTGCCCGCATCTGCGGCTACTTTGATGCTGCGGGCTTCGGCATTCTGGACGCCAAGATTCATACCGCCAACAACGGCTATGCACTGGACACCTTCCAGGTCAACAGTCCCGATTTGTCTGAGCACTTCCGGGAAATGGCGGCCATGGTCGAAGCAGACCTGCACCGCACTTTGCAAGCCGCTGGCCCGCTGCCGCCGCCCGGCAAAGGCCGCGTGTCACGCCGCGTCAAAAGCTTTCCCATCACGCCGCGCGTGGACTTGCGGCCCGACGAAAAAGCGCAGCGTTGGCTGCTCAGCGTATCGGCCAGCGACCGCGTGGGGCTGCTGTACTCGATTGCCCGTGTGCTGGCGCGGCACCGCATCAACTTGCAGTTGGCCAAGGTCAGCACGCTGGGCGAGCGGGTGGAAGACACCTTCTTGATCGACGGGCCTGAGTTGCAGCAGAACAAGGCGCAGATTGCGATTGAGACGGAGTTGCTTGAGGCGTTGAACGCTTGAGGAATTTCGTCCGTTCGCCGGAGAGCCTCATCCGCCGTTCGCCCTGAGCTTGTCGAAGGGCTTCGACAAGCTCAGCACGAACGGGATGGAAAGAAGCTCTGGCACCTCAAGTCAAATCACGCAGCGGATGCGCCTCAGCCGCCCAAGGGCTCACGAAAAATCCATCGGCCATGCCAGGCTTCACGTCTTCAATGCGCGCCGGGCTCCACTTGGGCGCGTAGTCCTTGTCCACGGCCAGGGCGCGAATGCCCTCCACCGTTTCGCTGGTCGCTGCCGGACGCAGGTTAAAGCAGTGGTGCACCATGTCGCGTTCCATGCGCAAGTCGTCGGCCAGGCTCATGCCGCGTGCTCGGCGGATCTGCTCCAGCGTGACATGCAGCATCAGCGGTGAGCGCTTGCGCAGCACCTTGGCCGTCTTTTGCGCCCAGCGGTTGTCTTTGTCTTTTTCCAGCGCGTCGATCATGTGCTTGACGCGCAGCAGCGAAAACACGGCGTCAATGTGTGGCTCTGTAGCCAGCGGTGAGGCTTTACGGCCAAACTGCTGATCGAGCCAAGGCTGCACATCAGCCGCGTTGGCAAAGGTCTGCTCGCCAAGCACTTGCCAATGCGCGGCTTGGCTGCTTGACTCAATCTCCACGTCAGCCAATCCCCATTGCACGGCGTCTTGCGCGCCGATGATTTCGCCGGTCAGCGCCAGGTATTCGCCCACATGACCCGGGCAGCGGCTTAAGAAATAGCCGCCGCCCACGTCCGGGAACAAACCGATGTTCGTCTCAGGCATGGCCAGCTTGCTGTGTTCGGTCACCACGCGCAGGGTGGCGCCTTGGCACAAGCCCATGCCGCCGCCCATCACCACGCCGTCCATGAAGGCGACCACGGGTTTGCCGAAGTTGTGGATCAAGTGGTTAAGCCGATATTCCTCGGTGAAAAAATCGTCCAGCGCAGAATCACCCGCCAGTGCGGCTTGATGAAAGAACCGGATGTCGCCACCCGCGCAAAAGCCACCAAAGAGCGCCGCTGCCGTGCCGGGTTGGGCAACTTTGTTGCTGCCGCGAATGGCGACGAGCAGCACAGCCGGGTCCGCGCGAAAAGCATTCAAGGCTTCAGTCAGCGCACGCACCATGGGCAGCGACAAAGCGTTCAGCGCCTTGGGCCGGTTCAGCGTGATGAGACCAGCGCTGCCGCGCCTTTCGACGATGACATGCGCCGCTTCAGAAGTGGCGGGCTGTGGAGTGGTCGGGGCGGAAGGCACGTTCATCAAAAATCCTGAAAAATTAAAACTCAAGCGCGCTGTCGCCAGCCCACGAGTTCGTTAAGCAGCAGCGCGCCAATTACCAACGAGCCGCCTGTGAGTACGCTCGCGCCAGGCACTTCATTGGCGCCGACCCAGGCCAGCAAGATGCCGAAGATCACTTCAAGCAAGGCCAGCAAGGCGATTTCGGGTGCTTTCAAGATGCGGGCGCAATAGACCGACAAGACGCAAGGGATGGCCAGCTGCACCAGGCCCAGCAAAGCCAGCAGGCCGATGTCATGCAACGACGCAGCAAAGGGAAAAGCCAAGGGCAAAGTGACCAGCGAAGAAATGAAGGCACCCACCAAAACGGCAGGCACCAAGTCAATCTTTTCGCCATGCGCCTGGCTGCGCTGCACCACTGTCCAATTGATGGCACCGGCCAGCGGCACCAGCAAGGCAACGATGGTGCCCAGCACTTGCGAGCCACCAC
Source organism: uncultured Polaromonas sp. (assembly GCA_964575005.1). GTDB lineage: Bacteria > Pseudomonadota > Gammaproteobacteria > Burkholderiales > Burkholderiaceae_C > Polaromonas. The sequence continues at coordinate 21,340 of CAZNQE010000036.1, forward strand.
CGGCACCCATATTGGCCGCACCGCCCATCAGCAAATGGCTGCCGAACATCCAGCCAATGCCAAGGCCTGCCGCCACGATGGCCAGCCAGGTACGCAAGGGAATCTGGTGGCCGATGAAGATGCGCGCCAAGAGCGCAGTCATCAGCGGACCAACGGCCATGGTCACGAGCACATTGGCCACGCTGGTCAGCGTCAGCGCCACCATGAAAGCGGTGAACATGACGCTCCAGCACACCCCTGAAATCCACAGTGGCGCCCTCGCCTGCCTGATGCGCGTGAACACCTCGCGCCCTTGCACGACAGGCAGGATGATGAGCAGCGAGATCAGCGTGAACAGACTGCGCCAGAAGGTCACCTCGAAGCTTTGGGCCTGCTCAAGATGGCGCGTGACGACACCGGCGATGGACCACATCAAGGTGACCGCCACCATGACAAGGACGGCGCGACTGTGCGTGAGTTTCATGCTGTGAACGTGCGTGATTGCGGAGATGTTGGGATGCAAAACGTGCAAAGCGCACCGCAAGCCATAGGCCCGCGGTGCGCTTCATGCGATTGCCCTTTCAGGCAAAAGCCAGACTTTTAGCGGCCGAAACGCTTGCGATCGCTTTCCTTGAGGTGACGCTTGCGCAGGCGCACCGACTTGGGCGTGATCTCGACCAGCTCGTCGTCCTCAATGAACTCGACGCCGTATTCCAGCGACAGCTCGATCGGTGGCGTGATCTTGATCGCGTCTTCCTTGCCGGACACGCGGAAGTTGGTCAGCTGCTTGGTACGCGTGGCGTTCACGACCAGATCGTTGTCACGGCTGTGGATGCCGACGATCATGCCTTCGTACACCGGATCGTTCGCCTTGACGAACATGCGGCCACGATCGTCCAGCTTGCCCAGGGCGTAGGTGAAGATTTCACCGTCGTCCATGGAAATCAGCACGCCGTTCTTGCGACCACCGATCTCGCCCTTGTGCGGCTCGTAGCTGTCAAAGATGTTGGAGATCAGGCCCGAACCACGGGTCAAGTTCAAGAATTCATTCGAGAAACCAATCAAGCCACGTGCAGGGATGCGGTACTCGAGGCGCACACGACCACGGCCGTCCGGCTCCATGTTCACTAGCTCGCCCTTGCGCTCGCCCAAGGCTTGCATCACGCCACCTTGGTGCTGCTCTTCAATGTCGGCTGTCACCAACTCGATTGGCTCGTGCTTGACGCCATCAACGTCTTTGAAGAGAACGCGGGGCTTGGACACGGCCATCTCAAAGCCTTCGCGGCGCATGTTTTCCAAGAGGATGGTCAGGTGCAATTCACCACGGCCCATCACTTCGAAAATGCCTTCTTCGTCGGTCTCGCTCACGCGCAGCGCAACGTTGTGCTGCAGTTCTTTTTGCAGGCGGTCCCAGATCTGGCGGCTGGTGACGTACTTGCCTTCGCGGCCAGCCAGCGGGCTGGTGTTCACGCAGAAGTTCATGGTCAGCGTAGGCTCGTCCACCTTGAGCATGGGCAATGGCGCAGGAGTCGCTGGATCAGTGATGGTCACGCCAATACCGATGTCGGTCAGGCCGTTGATCAGCACGATCTCGCCGGGGCCGGCTTCAGTGGCTTGCACGCGCTCCAGGCCTTGAAAAGTCAGCACTTGGTTGATACGACCTTTGACAGCCTTACCGTCTGGACCTTCCATCACGACCACGTCCATCATGGGCTTGATGGTGCCTTGGCTGATACGGCCGACGCCGATGCGACCGACAAAAGTCGAGAAGTCGAGCGCGGAAATTTGCAGCTGCAAAGGCGCTGCAGGATCGCCCTTTTGCGCAGGCACGTGCTTGAGCACCGTGTTGAACAGGGCAGACA
>CAZNQE010000037.1:0-22638 GCA_964575005.1 uncultured Polaromonas sp.
GAACCTTTGTGAATTTCTCTAACGAAATACCTTGGGTGCCTCTTCGCCCGTTCTTATGAAACAGCGTTGAGACTTGAGACCAAGACCATGAGCAGATTCATATTCCGCCGAGTCGTGACCCGTTTGCCTTTTGACTTGCAGCGCGCATTATGACACCTCGGCCGAGGAGCCCAGCGGTGCCATAATTCGCGCGCTCGGACAGATCCAGGCCAACCGGCCGCTGCCGAATGCAGAACTCATCCACGTTGGCAAGCGAAAAAGAACTGTCGGACTTCTTGAGGAGCGTGGAAAAACGTGCTTTCAAGCGAAGCGCGTACCACGTGCGGGACAACGAGGCCGCCCTGGACATCGTTCAGGAAACCATGATGAAGCTGGCTCAGCATTACGGCGACAAGCCGGTTGCAGAGCTGCCCATGCTGTTCCAGCGCATCCTTTCCAACAACATCCTGGATTGGTTTCGCCGCCGCAAGACCCGAAGCGCGCTCTTTTCCAACCTCAACGACATGGAGGCGAGCAGCGAGGATGGCGACTTTGACCTACTTGAAAACTTCCAGACGGCATCCGAAGTAGAGCCGGGAGAGCAAACACTGAGTGCCCAAGACGTGACTGAGCGGGCACAAATCGTGCGTGCGATCGAAGTGCAGATCATGGCTCTTCCAGCACGTCAACGCGAAGCCTTTCTGATGCGTTACTGGGAGGATATGGACGTTGCCGAAACAGCAACGGCCATGGGCTGTTCAGAAGGTAGTGTGAAAACGCACTGTTCAAGGGCAGTACAGGCACTCAGCAAAGCGCTGAGCGCCCTAGGAATCAAACCATGATCAATTCAATTTCATCCTCCGCTAACCACGACGATATTCTTCAAGACCGGCAAGGCTTGCGCCTGGCGGCCTACCTGAGCCTGCCCCATGCCGACGTGCCGCATGACATTTCCGAGCGCTTGCGATTCGCCCGAAGCCGGGCCTTGGCGCAGCGCAAAGCCGTCCGCGCATCGGCCACAGCCGTGCTGGGCGCGGGCAATGCATCGCTGGCCTGGCAGGGCGACGAGCCTGTGAGTTGGTGGGGACGCATCGGATCGATCGTCCCGCTGCTGGCGCTGGTCGCAGGCCTCTTGCTCATCAATTCAATTCAGAACGACAGCCGTGCCCGTGAACTTGCAGAAGTTGACGTCGCCTTGCTGACCGACGATTTGCCAGTGGCCGCTTTTGCCGACCCTGGCTTTTTACAGTTTTTGAAAACCGACAACTGAAGTCTTTGAGCCCTGCGCACAATGCCTTTAAACCTGCCCCTATCGCCACTCACAGCCTTGCGGATGCTGTGCATCTGCGCCAGCACACTGCTTGGGCTGGGCGCGGCAGAGGTGAGCTTGGCTCAGACGGCAAAGGTCGAGTCGCCCGGCCCGGCCTGGGGCGCACTCACACCTCAACAGCGCCAAGCCCTCGCTCCCCTGGCAGCCACCTGGGACGGCCTGAGCGCAGGCCAGCAACGCAAGTGGCTTGAAGTCTCTCGCAACTATCCCGCCTTGTCCCTGGCCGACCAAGCCAAGATGCATGGGCGCATGTCCGAGTGGGTGGGGTTGAGTGCGCGAGAGCGGAGCGCGGCACGACTGAATTTTGCGGCCACCACCGAGATCGCCAGGGAACTCAGCGCAGAGGAAAAAAAAGCCAAATGGGACGCTTACCAGGCGCTGAGCCAGGACGAACGTAAAAAGCTTGCCGAAAAAGCCAGCCGACCCCGCGTCGGCGCCGCGCCGGCGACCCGACCGGTGGCACCCCAAAAACTGGCCACGCTGCCGGGCGCGGCAGCGCCTGTTGAGCGCAGCGAACGCCTGGAACGCTGAACTTGCACGCTGAACGGCGAAAGCCGAAATCTGCACAAGCAGCGGCAAAATAAGCCTCGAGCCGGCCTGTCCGGCTGACCTCTGCAATACTTCGCGGCCATGCTTGACGACAAACTCACTCCTTCCCTGCGTAGACGCATGGCCTGCTGGCTTTATGAAGGCATGCTGATGTTCGGCGTCGTCTTTATTACCGACTACCTTTTCAGCACCCTGACCCAAACGCGCCACGCGCTGGACAACCGGCATGGCCAGCAAGCATTCATCTTTTTGGTCTTTGGCATTTATTTCGTTTGGTTCTGGTCACACGGTCAGACCCTGGCCATGAAGACCTGGAATATTCGCGTCACCGACCTGCAAGGCAAACCCCTCACCCAGCAGCGCGCCTTGTTGCGCTACGTCCTGAGCTGGTTGTGGTTTTTGCCGCCGCTTGCGGCCAGTTGGCTGGCAGGCGTGGACGTGCGGCAGGCTCTTGTGCTCGTGGCCGGATGGATTGCCGTCTGGGCCATCTTGTCGCGTTTTCATCCGCGCCGCCAGTTCTGGCATGACGCGCTGGCCCGCACGCGCCTGGAGACCTATAAGCAGCCGCCAGCGCCCAAGAAGGCAAAGAAGGCTACGGCCACCCCATGAACCAGGTGCCCTCTTTTTCGCTCTGTGTTTACTGCGGTTCCCGTGAGGGCGCTTCACCCTATTACGCTGAGGCAGCTGTCGCGGTGGGTCGCTGGATCGCCGGGCAAGGCGGCCAATTGGTCTATGGCGGTGGGCACAACGGCTTGATGGGCCTCATGGCAGACGCATGCTTAGCCGCAGGCGGCCGCGTCATCGGTGTGATTCCAAAAGCCTTGGTTGAAAAAGAATGGGCCCATACCGGCTGCACCGAGTTGCATGTAGTGGAAAACATGCATGAGCGCAAGCGCATCATGGCCGAGCATGCCGACGCCTTTTTGGCCTTGCCGGGTGGCATCGGCACTTTTGAGGAATTCTTTGAGGTCTGGACCTGGCGCCAGCTCGGGTATCACGACAAGCCGGTCGGCTTGCTCAACTTGAATGGCTATTACGACAGCCTGCTGGACTTCCTGGCAAGTTCGGTTCGAGAGGGCTTTATGAATGCCGGGCAAATGAGTCTGATCCGTACCGGACCAGACATCACGCCTTTGCTTGAGGCGCTGATTAGCGAAGCACGCCGCGCGGATCCAGCCACTCAACTCGACCAGATCTAAGCCCGATCGGGTCGGCCGGACAAGCTTTGGCTTAGACCGCCGCTTCGTCCATTTCGCCGGTGCGAATGCGCACCACACGCTCGACGCTAGTGACAAAAATCTTGCCGTCACCGATCTTGCCCGTGCGTGCAGCACGAACGATGGCGTCCACGCAGCGGTCAACGTCGTCGGTTTTCACCACGACTTCAACCTTGACCTTGGGCAGAAAGTCCACGACATACTCAGCGCCGCGGTACAGCTCGGTATGACCCTTTTGGCGGCCGAAGCCCTTGACTTCTGTCACTGTCAAACCGGTCACGCCGCATTCAGCCAGCGCTTCGCGAACTTCTTCGAGCTTGAAGGGTTTGAGGATGGCGGTAATTTGCTTCACAGAGACTCCGTTTTCAGTTTTCTTAAATAGCGAATAGAGGCGGCAAAGGCCGAGCAGGCTTAAGCCCGAAATTTACTCGTCACAGGATAGCGCCAATCCTTGCCGAAGCTTCGGTGGCTAACCCGGATCCCGATCGGCGCCTGGCGGCGCTTGTACTCATTGATCTTGATCAGGCGCGTGATGCGCTCAACGACCGCGGCCTCGAATCCCTCGGCCACCATGGCGTCAATGCTCTCATCGTTTTCCATGTAGCGCTGCAAGATCGCGTCCAGCACCTCATAGGGCGGCAAGCTGTCCTGGTCAGTCTGGTCGGGGCGCAACTCGGCGCTTGGCGGGCGCGTGATGATGCGTTCGGGAATCGGGCAAATGCCCGTGCCGTAGGGATCGTTTTCATTGCGCCAGCGGGCCAGCTTGAAGACCGTGGTTTTAAGCAAGTCCTTGATCACGGCAAAGCCGCCCGCCATGTCGCCGTACAGCGTGCAGTAACCCGTGGCCATCTCGCTCTTGTTGCCCGTGGTCAGCACGATCGAACCGAACTTGTTGGACAGCGCCATCAGGATCACGCCGCGAATGCGGGCCTGGATGTTTTCTTCCGTCGTGTCTTCGGACAGTCCCTTGAATTCAGTAGCCAGCGCCGCCTTGAAGGCCTCGAATTGCGGCACGATGGAAATCTCGTCGTAGCGAACCTTCATGCGCTGCGCCATTTCGCGCGCGTCGATCCAGGAAATATCAGCCGTGTAAGGCGACGGCATCATCACCGTGCGCACCTTGTCTGCGCCCAGCGCATCGACGGCGATGGCCAGCACCAGAGCCGAATCAATTCCGCCCGACAGGCCCAGCAACACGCCGGGGAATCCGTTCTTGCCGATGTAGTCGCGCACGCCCAGCACCAGGGCGTCCCACAGGTCGGCCTCAGCACTGCGCTCAGCAGCCACCGGGCCTGTGAGTTGCAGCGCATCGCCTTGCCGCGCCACACTCACTTCAAAGAAGGCTTCGACAAAGCTCGGGGCACGTGCGGCCACTGAACCGTCTGCCTGCAGCGCGAAGGAATGGCCTTCAAACACCACTTCGTCTTGCCCGCCAACCAGATGCGCAAAGACCAGCGGCAAGCCGGTGGCTTGGGCGCGCTTGGCCATCATTTGCTCTCGCTCGGCGCCCTTGCCGGCATGAAAAGGAGAGGCGTTGATCACGGCCAGCAACTCGGCACCCGCCGCAAGGGCTTGCTCAGCCGGGGCTTCAAACCAGGCATCTTCGCAAATCAGCAGGCCCACCGCCACGCTGTTAGCACCCTCGCCCACTTGCACCACGCAGCTGCCGTGGCCAGGAGTGAAGTAACGGCGCTCGTCAAAGACTTGGTAATTGGGGAGTTCTTGTTTGGCATAGCTGGCAACGCGCGCGCCTTCACGCAGCACATGGGCGGCGTTGTGGCGCTGGGCCACGCTCACGCTTTTACCTCTGAAGCCCAGGCCACTATCGCCATCCGTCGGGCTACCGACCACGACGACGAGTCCCTTTAACCCGGCCAACTCGCGGGCCACTTGGTCCACGGCATCATCACAGGCCTTGAGAAACGCGGGCCGCAAGAAGAGGTCTTCAGCGGCATAGCCGCAAATGGCCAGCTCGGGCGTCAAGACGAGGCGTGCGCCTTGCGCATACGCTTGGCGCGCTGCATCAATGATCTTGCGTGCATTGCCGGCCATATCGCCGACGCAATAGTTGAGTTGAGCAACGCAAATTTTCAGTAGCATGGGCGGGGAAGTTATGAGCACAGGCTCGGCTTGAAGATCAGCGCAAAAAACAAAGAAAACCATTGAAAACGAACGATCACGATTATGTCATTCGGGTGCTCGAGTCCCCGCTAGCGCTGCCCGCCGCCCAGTGGGACGCTCTGCTGGCCAGCCAGGCAGGTGATGGAGCGCTCAACCCCTTCATGCGCCACGCCTATCTGGCTGCCATGTACGAAAGCGGCAGCGCCGAGCCAACCACCGGCTGGACACCGCGTTTCATCGCCGTCTTTGAAGGCGACACCTTGCTGGCGGCCTGCCCGCTTTACCTCAAGACGCACTCTTACGGCGAGTATGTGTTTGACTGGGCCTGGGCGAACGCCTACGCCCAGCATGGCTTGACTTATTACCCCAAGGCCCTGGTCGCGCCACCGTTCACGCCGGTGCCGGGCCCACGCCTGCTGGCCGTCAATGCCGAGGCCCGCGTGCTGCTGGTCAAGGCGCTGGTCGCCTGGTGTGAAGCCGAAGGCTTGTCATCCCTGCACCTTTTATTCACGTCTGACGAAGACGTGGCCGCATGCGAAGAGGCTGGGCTCATGCTGCGCCACACGGTCCAGTTTCATTGGTCGGGCCGCTTTGACAACTTCGAGGCTTTTCTCGGCTCGCTGAGCCAGGACAAGCGCAAGAAAATCCGGCAGGAACGGCGCAAGGTAGCTGAGGCCGGCGTGCAGTTCCGCTGGTCGAGTGGCCGCGACATCAGCCCGGCGGACTGGGACTTTTTCTACCGCTGTTACGAGCGCACCTATTACGAACATGGCAACGCGCCCTACTTGAGCCGTGAATTCTTCAAGGCCATGGCCGAGCAAATGCCTGAAAACTGGCTGCTGTTTGTTGGCGAGCGCGACGGCCAGCCGATCGCCAGCAGCTTGATCGCCCTGTCGAGCGCCGCAGAGGGGGCGGCCCCGTCCGTGGCCTACGGCCGCTACTGGGGCGCGCTGGAGCGGGTCGATTGCCTGCACTTTGAGGCCTGCTATTACCAGCCGCTGCAATGGTGCATTGAGCATGGCGTGGACCGGTTTGAAGGGGGCGCACAAGGCGAGCACAAGATGGCGCGCGCCTTGCTGCCCGTCAAAACCACCAGCGCTCATTGGTTGGCGCACCCCTCATTTGCAGATGCCGTCGAGCGCTTTTTGGAGCGTGAAGGCGCTGGCATTGAAAACTATATGGCGGACCTTGAAAGCCGCAATCCGTTCAAGCGGGCAAGCGAAGCCAGAGACTAAAAGACCGACTTCAGGGCCTGGGGCTCAGCGGAGCATCCAGGCCGCGCCACCCGCAACGCCAAGCACAAGCACTAGAGCGCTCAGCCACTTCAGGCGTCGGTTCAGCGCCTCGGTGCTGGCCACGAGCTGCGCATTTTGCTCGGCCAATGCATCAATAAGGCGCGTCGATTCAATCAAACGCTGCTTGAGTTCAGCCGTACCTTCTTGCAACAAGCTCAGGCGCTCCTGCATTTCAGCAAGCGTCATGGGCGTTGTCGGCACGGCGGTGTCCAGTTCGGTCGAAGCTGCGCTCTCGCCCTTGCGGTTGCCCAGCGTGTCCCACAGCTTTTTGGCGCCCGCCGCCACCTTGGGCGCGTTGCGCACCACATCGGTCCAGGGCACGCTCTGCAATACGGTCATCCAGCCAATCGCCATGATTCAAACGCCTTTTAGTAGAGGGACAAAGGAGGACAATCCGCCGCCTCAGCGCGCCAATATAGCCGCTCCCCCTTTGCCGCAGAGCCTTGCACGAAAGACCTTGATGCCAACATCCTCCCCCGCCCAGCCTGCCTACGACGTTCAACTGGTGCACTGCCCTGGCCTTGCGCCCGCAGATCGCCTTGCGGCCGAGACGCGATTTCGGGTAGCACTCGAACTTGCGCTGGGCGGTGCCGAGCAGGTGCTGCTGGCACTGCAAGCCTATCAACTGGCGCAGGCGCTGGCGGAAGACCTTGAAGATGAGCCGAATGATGAGCCCGCCGATGAGCTGGGCAATGAAGACGAGGCGGACGCCGAATCTCTGATCGTGCTCTGGGAAAAGGCCGAGTCCGAAGCGATTACCGCCGCCGTCAAGCCCTTGAACGCCGAGGCTCGCGCGCAGGTCGCCGAGGCGCGTTTCGAAATCGTCCCGCACTGATTCGCGCTTCATGCGGCCACAAAAAAAGCGCTTGCGACCTAAGTCGCAAGCGCTTTTTTTCGACGGACTAAAGGGAATCAGCCCTTGAGCGACTTCTGGTAGTTGGCCATGCCGTCCGTGATTTCCTTCTTGGCGGCGTCCGGGCCTTCCCAGCCTTGCACCTTGACCCACTTGCCCTCTTCCAGATCTTTGTAATGCTCAAAGAAGTGGGCGATGGTTTTCAGGCGCAGCTGATTGAGGTCTTCCGGCTTTTTCCAGTGACTGTAGATTGACAAAATCTTGTCGGTCGGCACGGCCAGTACCTTGCCGTCTTCGCCGGCTTCATCGGTCATCTTCAAGATGCCGATGGCGCGGCAAGGCACCACGACGCCAGGGATCAAGGGCACAGGCGTGATCACCAGCACATCGACCGGGTCGCCGTCACCGCTGATGGTCTGCGGCACGTAGCCGTAGTTGGTCGGGTAGTGCATGGCTGTGCTCATGAAACGGTCCACAAAAATCGCGCCGGACTCTTTATCCACTTCGTACTTCACTGGGTCGGCGTTCATCGGGATTTCGATGATCACGTTGAAGGATTCAGGAGCGTTCTTGCCGGGGGAAACTTTGGACAGTGACATGGGCTTGGGTTCAGTACGAGAGGTACCGTGGAGTTACGAAGAAGGACAAAAAGGGACGGCCGGGCCAGATCAACATTTACCGTGCATCAACTGGCTGTAATCAGTCGGTATTTACCCTCATTTTACTGATCCGAGGCTTACTGACCGGCGGCGTGTGATGTTTTGGCGTTAAATTTCTCTCGTTGGCCAATCACGTCCGGTTCAAGTCCCGGGTCTGAGGAAGCAACGCAAGGCGGTGTGAACCCCAGCGTTGCACCGATACCCTAAGACTAAGAAATGGAGACACTTATGCTTGGCAACTCAGCGTTGATTCTCGCGCTCGCCTGCGGCTTGATTGCCGTGGCTTATGGCTTCTGGGCGCGCAGCTGGATTCTTTCGCAAGACGCGGGCAACGCGCGCATGCAAGAAATCTCTGCTGCCATACAGACCGGCGCCGCCGCCTACCTGGCCAGACAGTACAAAACCATCGCCATCGTCGGCGTGGTGCTGGCGGTGTTGATTGCGGTCTTTCTGGACGGTAAGACCGCTGCCGGCTTTGTCATCGGCGCCTTCTTGTCTGGCGCCTGCGGCTTCATCGGCATGAACGTCTCTGTGCGCGCCAACGTGCGAACAGCGCAAGCAGCCACGCGCGGCATCGGCCCCGCGCTGGATGTAGCCTTCCGCGGCGGCGCCATCACCGGCATGCTGGTGGTTGGCCTGGGTCTCCTGGGCGTCACGGGTTTCTTCTGGTTTTTGGTGGGCAATGGCAACCTCACGCCCAGCGCCAGCCTGACCGCCCTGCTGAACCCGCTCATCGGTTTTGCTTTCGGCTCCTCGCTGATCTCCATCTTTGCGCGCTTAGGCGGTGGCATCTTCACCAAAGGCGCGGACGTGGGCGCGGACCTGGTGGGCAAGGTCGAAGCCGGCATTCCTGAAGACGATCCGCGCAACCCGGCCGTGATTGCCGACAACGTGGGCGACAACGTGGGTGACTGCGCCGGCATGGCCGCAGACTTGTTCGAGACCTACGCCGTGACGCTGATTGCCACCATGGTGCTGGGTGCGCTGCTGGTCACGGCAGCTCCCATGAACGCCGTGCTTTACCCGCTGGCGCTGGGCGCTGTTTCCATCGTGGCGTCCATCATCGGATGCTTCTTCGTCAAGGCCTCGCCAGGCATGCGCAACGTGATGCCCGCGCTTTACAAGGGCTTGGCGATTGCGGGTGGCCTGTCGTTGGTGGCGTTTTATTTCGTCACCACCTGGCTGATGCCGGACAACGCCATTGCCGCCAGCGGCAGCCAGATGAAGCTCTTCGGCGCCTGCGCCGTGGGCCTGGGCCTGACAGCCGTGCTGGTCTGGGTGACCGAGTACTACACCGGCACGCAATACGCACCCGTGCAGCACATCGCGCAAGCCTCCACCACTGGCCACGGCACCAACATCATTGCCGGCTTGGGCGTGTCCATGCGCTCGACCGCCTGGCCCGTGATTTTTGTCTGCGTCGCCATCCTGTTGTCCTACCAGCTCGCCGGCCTGTACGGCATTGCGACAGCCGCTACCGCCATGCTCAGCATGGCCGGCATCGTGGTCGCGCTCGACGCTTATGGCCCCATCACCGACAACGCCGGCGGCATTGCTGAAATGGCTGAATTGCCGGAGAGCGTGCGCGACATCACCGACCCCTTGGATGCCGTGGGCAACACCACCAAGGCCGTGACCAAGGGCTACGCGATTGGCTCGGCGGGCCTGGCCGCGCTGGTGCTGTTTGCCGACTACACCCACAAGCTGGAAAGCTACGGCAAGGCCATCAGCTTTGACTTGAGCGACCCGATGGTGATCGTCGGCCTCTTCATCGGTGGCTTGATCCCTTACCTGTTCGGCGCGATGGCCATGGAAGCCGTGGGCCGCGCAGCGGGTGCTGTGGTGGTCGAAGTGCGGCGCCAGTTCCGCGAGATCAAAGGCATCATGGACGGCAGTGCCAAGCCTGAATACGGCCGCGCCGTGGACATGCTGACGACCGCTGCCATCAAGGAAATGATGATCCCGTCACTGCTGCCCGTGGTGGTGCCGATTGCAGTTGGTCTGCTGCTCGGCCCCAAGGCGCTGGGCGGTCTGCTGATGGGCACCATCGTCACAGGCTTGTTCGTGGCGATTTCGATGTGTACCGGCGGCGGCGCCTGGGACAACGCCAAGAAATACATTGAAGACGGCCACCACGGCGGCAAAGGCTCAGAGGCACACAAAGCCGCCGTGACCGGCGACACCGTGGGCGACCCTTACAAAGACACCGCCGGCCCAGCCATCAACCCGCTCATCAAGATCATCAACATCGTGGCCCTGCTCATCGTGCCACTGATGATGCAGATTCACGGCTGAGCCAGCCGAAAGCGCCTAGGCCGCGTCCCACGTGGCCAGGCGCGCCTGAAGTGCAGGCAAGCGGGGCGCGCCACGGGCGCCCCCAAACACCTCGCACTTCATGGCTGCGGCCATATTGGCCCAGCGCAGCACTTTGTCCATGGGCCAGCCCTGCACAAGCGCCCAGACAAAGGTGCCGTGCCACACATCCCCAGCATTCAAAGTGTCGACCGCCGTGATGGCAGGCGCTGGCACGTGCAGCAGCTGGCCCGTGCTGCGCTGCCACAACAGTGCACCGTCCGGGCCCAGCGTCACGCCCACCACGGCTGCGTCGTGCGTGGCAGCGATGGCCTTCAAGGCCGCCTCTGGCGCAAGGCCTGGCTGGTAAATCTGCAAGGCCGGCTCTGAAAAAAGCAGATGCGTGGCCAGCGGCACCAAGGCCTGCAAGACGTGCAGCGGCGCGGTGTCGGCGTCCAGCACAGCAGGCACGCCGCAGCGCCGCGCTTCTTGCAGCAAGGCGGCGGCGCCCTCGACCCAACGCACGTCAACCAGCACGGCGGCGGCATTTTTCACGCGTTCCAGCGGCAACCAAGCAGCGCCCGAAGGCATGGCCGGGTCGTAATACGGAATCACCGCGCGCTCGCCCGCTGCGTCCACGATGATGGAAGAAAACGGCGTGGCCACGCCCGGCATCGGGCGCAAGAAGTCGGTGTTAACGCCCTCTTCGCTGATTTCCCGAATGAAGCGTTGCCCCGCATCATCAGCGCCTAAACGCGCCCACAACTCGACGGATGCACCCAGGCGGGCCATCGTCACAGCGGCGCTGGTCGCCATGCCTGATGCAGCCTGCACGGCTTGCGACGGCAGCACCTTGATGCCGGCAGAAGGGATGGACTCCACCTTGAAAATGGTGTCCCAGATGGCAGAGCCTAAGCAGATGATTGACATGCCGGCAAGCCTAACCGAGGACTTGGCAGATCTTCCGTGGCTCGGCATGGCTGAGGCGCCAGCAAGGTGGCAAACAGATTTTTCGGGTCAGCGAGTTGCGGGATCAAAGCCAGGCGCTCGCCGTAGCCCAGCGCCAGCGCGGCGTCGCGCATGTAACGCAGCGCTGAGAAATCCTCCAGTGCAAAACCCACGGAGTCAAAGACCGTGATTTGCGCAGCGTTGTCGCGGCCCGTCTTTGCGCCGCTGAGGACTTCCCACAACTCCGTCACGGCAAAGTCAGCCAGCATCTGCTGGATATCGCCCTCGACACGGGTTTGCGGCGTGAACTCCACAAACACCTTGGCCGCCGCCAGCACCCCAGCGGCCAACTCGGTTTTTCCCGGGCAGTCGCCGCCCACGGCATTGATGTGCATGCCAGGCTTGATCATGTCGGGCGTGATGATGGTGGCGCAGGCCTTGTCGGCCGTCACCGTGGTCACGATGTCCACACCCTGCACGGCCTGCCGCGTGCTGCTGCACACCTCCAGCGTCAAGCCGCTGCCGCTCAGGTTGGCCACCAGCTTGGCAGTGGCCTGGGGGTCGATGTCAAACAGGCGCACCGTTTCAATGCCCACGAGGTGCTGAAAGGCAATTGCCTGGAACTCGCTCTGCGCACCGTTGCCGATCAGCGCCATCACCCGGCTGTCCGGGCGGGCCAGGGTCTTGGCGGCGAGTGCCGAGGTGGCAGCCGTACGCATGGCGGTGGTCAGCGTCAGCTCACTCAGCAGCGTGGGCGCGCCAGTGGCCACATCGGCCAGCACACCAAAAGCCATTACGGTTGAAAGCCCGATGGCGGTGTTCTTCGGGTGACCGTTGACATACTTGAAGCTGTAAGTGCTGTCGTCTGAAATCGGCATCAGCTCGATCACGCCGCCCTTGGAGTGGTTGGCCACGCGGGCGGTTTTGTCAAAGTCGGGCCATCGCAAAAAGTCAGCCCGGATGTTGTCTGCAATCCCGGCGATGCAATTTTTGAGGCCTCGATGCCGCACCAGCGACACCGCATCGGGTGCGCTCAGGAACAGCGGCGTGGTGGAGGGCACGGCCGAAACAGGACGGATTTGGTTTGGGCTGGGAACTTTCATGGGAGAAGTTTGGCGGCCACCAACGTCAATGTAAATCGTCAGAAATATGCTGTTTTGCAGAAAAGTTTGCCAAAACGTCAGGTCTAAATGACACTTTGTCTATGGATGACATCGACCAAAGCCTGATCAGCCTGCTGCGGCAGAACGCTCGCCTGAGCATTGCCGACCTCGCCCACAAGCTGGGGGTTTCGCGCGGCACGGTCAACAACCGGCTGCGCAAACTCGAAGACCAGCAAATCATCGTGGGCTACACCATCCAGCTTCGCCCCGATGCGCAAGCCGAGCGCATACGCGCCTGGATGGGTGTTCTGGTCGACGGCAACACCACCCGCCAAGTCATCGCCAGCCTTCTGGGCGAACCGGGCGTGGTGGTCTTGCACGACACGAACGGCCGTTGGGATTTGCTGGCCGAGATCGAGGCCGCGTCCATGAAGGAGTTGTCAGAGGTGCTGGAACGCGTGCGCCTGATCAGCGGCATTCGCGGCACTGAAACCAATATTCACCTGGCCACTTACCGCTAAGGCGATCAAGTCTCGACGCTAGCTCACCGCTTCAATGCAAAACAGGCGGCCCGACAAAGGCGCGTTGCCCAGCGCCTCCAGCGACACCGCTTGCCGCGCACTGCTCACAAACAGGCGAGCAGGCCCCTTGCCTTGGGCAGGCGCCAGCGCCAGATCACTGGGGCACGGCACGGGCAGGCCAATCACGCGGTCCTGATTGCCGTCGGGTGCAAAGCGCACCACGCTCCAGCCGTCTTGCAGCGCCGTCCACACGCCGCCGTCATCGTCCACGGCCAGGCCGCTCAGGCGGCCCGACCCCTTGGGCACGGTGGCCAGGCGTCGGACTGCGCTTTGGCCGCGCTGCATCACCAAGATGACGCCAGACTCAGGCGCCAGGCCGTAGAGAAATTGACCGCTGGGGTCCCAGGCGAGCGCGGCCAGTGGCTCGGTGCTTGACCATTGCGCAGCGGGCGCATTCGGCACGTTAGGCGAGGCCAGGCCGGGCTTCGCAAATTCATGAGGCCAAGTGCTGACATTCCAGCGGCCAGCACCCTGCGGCTGGCAAATCCAGACCTGACCATCAGGCGCACTGCACAAGGCTGTGGGCGCGGCGCCAGGCCAGGTTTGCAGCGGGGACACATCGAGCACTTGCTCTGGGGCGACTGATGCGCCGCTCAGCTTTGCAGGCGGCAAAGCGAGGTGGCGATAGCCCGCCTCACACGCCACCAGCAAGCCGGCGTCATAGAGCACCAGGCCGATCAAGGGCGCATCGAAGCTGGCCAATTCACGGTCTTGCTCACCGTCAAAGACACGCACGCTGGGCGCCAGGCTGTCGGCCCAGAAGAGGCAATGGTGCGCATCACTCCAACGCGCAAACTCGCCCCTGAAGGCCCAGGCCCCCGGCACCGCCTTGGCCACGGCCGGCACGCTCAATGACGGGCTGGACGGCAGTTGCGCGCCGATGCGCCGGGCGGCGTCTGCCACCTCGGGGCCCAGGCCCTGCACGCGCTCCATGGTCATGCGAAAAGCCGGACCGGCCACGCTGATGGCGCCGCGCACCTTGCCCGCGGCGTCCACGATGGGCGCGCCCACGCAGCGCACGCCGAGCACGATTTCTTCGTCGTCCACCGACCAGCCACGAGCCGCGGTGATCTTGAGTTCAGAGAGCAGCCGCCTGCGGTCGGTGATGCTGCGCGGCGTCACGGCTTTGAGCGACATCTCGCGCAGCAACTGGTCGCGGGTCGCGTCGTCGAGCACGGACAACACGGCCTTGCCCTGGCTGGTGCAGTGCAATGGCTTGCGCTGGCCCAGGGCCGAATGCGAGCGCTGGCTGTGCGCGCCGTCACAGCGCTCCAGCGAGAGCATCTCCAGCCCGTCCAGCGTGGCCAGATAAGAGGTCTCACCCGTCAAATCGCGCAGAGCGCGCAGTTCCATGCTGGCCGCGGCCGACAAATCAGGCGCGGCGTAAGCGCTGCGCGCCATCTCAAAACACAGCGGCCCCAGGCCGTAAACACGCCGGGCTGGGTCGCGCCGAAGCATGCCGCGCGCCACCAAGGTGGCCAGCAGGCGGTACAGCGTGGTGCGGGGCAAAGCCAGTTGAGCGGCCAGTTCGGTTTGAGACAGGCCGCGCGGAGCCGCGCCCACAGCCTCCAGAATGTCCATGGCTTTTTCAAGGGAAGCCGTGCCGTCGCCCGCGTTTTGTTTCATGGCGCGCATTTTCCAACATGTGGGACAGGGCTCTGGCGACAAAGCAGCCATCAGGGCAAGCCAGCTTGGTGAATGGACGCGTGTTCATTAGGATCGACGGACGCGTAAGCTCAGCCCTCAGCCCACATTGAGCGACCCCAATTCACAACAACAACCGAAACCCCCTCAGAGACCCAAACCATGAAAACACTGCAATCCTTCAAAGCCCGTACCGGTGAAGCCTTTGGCGCGCCCCTGCCCGCCCACACGCCTGAACAAGTCGATGCCGCAGCCCTGGCCGCACACGCCACTTTTGGTGACTGGTCCAGCATCAGTGGTGCCAAGCGCGGCAGCTTGCTGCGCGCTTTGGCGGCAGCGCTCGAAAGCGACCGTGAAGGCCTGGTGGCCCTGGCCGACGAAGAAACTGCGCTCGGCCCCGTTCGCCTGAACGGCGAGCTGGACCGCACGGCGTTCCAGTTGCGCCGCTTTGCCGACATCGCCGAGCGCGGCCAGTCTTTTACCTTTACCGACGACCCGGCCGTGGCCGGCGGCCCGCCTGTGGGCCACCCCGCCATGGTGCGCGTGCGCGTGCCACTGGGCGTGGTCGCCATGTTCTCGGCCAGCAATTTCCCGTTTGCTTTCTCCGTGCTGGGCGGCGACACCGCCTCGGCGCTGGCTGCCGGCTGCCCGGTGGTCATCAAGGCCCATTCGGGCCACCTGCATTTGTCCAACCGCGTGTTCGGCCTGGTGCAGCAAGTCCTCAAGGCTGAAGGCCTGCCAGCCGGCCTCGTCGGCATGATTCAAGGCGGCGGCTCTGACGTGGGCGTGCGCCTGGTGCGCCACCCGCTGGTGGCGGCTGGTGCCTTCACCGGCTCCACACGCGGCGGCGCGGCCTTGCAGGCTGAAGCCAACGCCCGCCCCCGCCCCATTCCTTTTTACGGCGAACTCGGCTCCATCAACCCGGTCGTGGCCCTGCCTGGCATTTTGGCCAGCAAAGGCGCTGAGCTGGCCACCACGCTGGCGGGCTCCATCTCGCTGGGTTGCGGTCAGTTCTGCACCAGCCCAGGCGTGATCGTTTTGCAAGACGGCGCGGCGAGCGACGCCTTTGTGGCAGCGCTGGTGCCGGCCTTGGCCGCGCAAAAGCCGCACGCCATGTTGACGCCCGCCATGCGCAGCGCCTTTGATGCGGGCGTGGCCCACATGCTGGCGGCAGGCGTCACGCCGCTCGTGCATGAAGCCGGCACGCCCGAAGCACCGCGCCCTTTCTTGGCGCAAGTGTCGGCCGCTGATTTCATGGCCAAAGAAGCACTGCGCGAAGAAGTATTCGGCCCGTCCAGCCTCATCGTTCGCGCATCAGGTGCTGCGCAAGTGCTGGACGTCTTGAAGGCCGTGGGCGGCAGCCTGACCGTCACCATCTGGGGCGCCGAGACTGAAAACGAAGAAGCCCGCCACCTGGTGCGCGGCGCGACGCAAATCGCCGGCCGCGTGCTGTTTGCCGGCGTACCCACCGGCGTGGCTGTGACGGCCGCGCAGCAGCACGGCGGCCCGTGGCCTTCGTCTACCCAGCCGATGACCACGTCGGTGGGCGACGCCGCGCTGGACCGCTTCTTGCGCCCCGTCGCGCTGCAAGACGCGCCGGCCTGGTTGCTCGCCCGCCAGGGCCAGCCTTGCTGAAGCCAACAACGCTTTGAACCTCTAAAGCCATGACCCGCAAATCCTACGAAGAACTGCGCAGCGCCCGCTGGATGGCGCCTGACGACGTGCGCTCTTTTGGCCATCGCTCACGCGTGATGCAACTCGGCTACGGCCCCGAAGACTGGGTTGGCAAACCCATGATCGCCATCATCAACACCTGGAGCGACATTGGCACTTGCCACGGTCACTTCAAGCAGCGCGTGGAAGACGTCAAGCGCGGCATCTTGCAGGCGGGTGGATTCCCGATTGAGCTGCCGGCGATCTCGCTGTCGGAGTCCTTGGTCAAGCCGACCACCATGTTCTATCGAAATTTGCTGGCGATTGAGACCGAGGAGCTGCTGCGCAGCCACCCGATCGACGGCGCGGTGCTGATGGGCGGCTGTGACAAGACCACGCCCGGTCTCATCATGGGCGCACTCAGCGCCGGCTACCCCTTTATCTACATGCCCGCCGGGCCGATGCAAAGCGGCAACTGGAAAGGGCAAACGCTGGGCTCCGGCTCAGACACCTGGAAGTACTGGGACGAGCGGCGCGCCGGCAAGATCACGGCCAAGCAGTGGATTGAAGTGGAAGGCGGCATTGCGCGCAGCCACGGCCATTGCATGACCATGGGCACAGCCAGCACCATGACCGGCATTGCCGAGGCTTGCGGCTTCACCCTGCCGGGCGCGTCGTCCATTCCGGCCACCGACTCCAACCACGTGCGCATGGCCGCTGATTGCGGCCGCCGCATCGTGGACATGGTGTGGGACGACCTGACGCCGGCCAAGATCCTGTCGCGCGACTCCTTCCAGAACGCCATCAAGGTGGCCATGGCCATGGGCTGCTCGACCAACGCCATCATTCATTTGGTGGCCATGTCGCGCCGCGCGGGTGAGCATTGCGCCATTGGCCTGGAAGATTTCGATGCAGCCAGTCGCAAGGTGCCGGTGATTGCGAACATCCGGCCCAGCGGCAGCACGTATTTGATGGCCGACTTCTACTTTGCCGGCGGCATGCGCGCCATGATGAATGTCATGAAGGAGCACCTGGCGCTCGATGCCATGACCGTCACAGGCCAGACCATCGGCCAGAATATCGAGGGCGCCGAGGTCTATAACGACGACGTGATTCGGCCGCTGTCGAATCCGATTTACGCCGAAGGCGCGCTGGCCGTTCTCAAGGGCAATCTGGCACCCAACGGCTGCGTCATCAAGCCCAGCGCGTGCGCGCCGCACTTGTTCAAGCACACGGGTCCGGCCCTGGTGTTTGACGACTACCCGAGCATGAAGAAAGCCGTGGATGACCCGGACCTGGACGTGACGCCGGAGCACATCATGGTGCTGCGTAACGCCGGCCCGCAAGGCGGCCCCGGCATGCCTGAGTGGGGCATGCTGCCGATCCCGACCAAGCTGGTCAAGCAAGGCGTGCGCGACATGCTGCGCATCTCGGATGCGCGCATGAGCGGCACCAGCTACGGCGCCTGCATCTTGCATGTGTCGCCCGAAGCGTACCTGGGCGGCACGCTGGCGCTTGTCAAAACCGGCGACATGATCAGTGTGGATGTGGACGCCCGCAGCATTCATCTGGAAGTGAGCGACGAAGAACTGGCCGCACGGCAAGCCGCGTGGGTCGCGCCGCCCAAACGCTTTGCGCGTGGCTACGGCTGGATGTTCAGCCAGCACATCATGCAGGCCGACCAAGGCTGCGACTTTGACTACCTGGAAACATCGTTTGGCGCGCCTGTGGGCGAGCCCGATATTTTCTAAAAAGTTTTCTAAAACAAGAAAGAAAAACACATGGCTCTCTCAGACAGCACCCGCGCCAAGCTCATGACCGTGAGCACGGCCACGCTGTGCAGCGCACTCTTCAAGCGTGGCCTGCGCAACCAGTTCATTCAAGACGTGCGTCCGCTCAACGCCAACCTGCCGAACATGGTGGGCGAGGCTTTCACGCTGCGCTACATCCCGGCACGTGAAGACCTGAACCCGATGACAGTGTTCCAGAACCCCGAGCATCCGCAGCGCAAAGCCGTCGAGGCCTGCCCGCCCGGATCGGTCATGGTTTTTGACAGCCGCAAAGACGCACGCGCCGCCTCGGCTGGCTCCATCCTGATCTCGCGCCTGATGGTGCGCGGTGTGGCCGGTGTGGTCACTGACGGCGGTTTTCGCGATTCGCCTGAAATCGCAGCCCTGCCCTTTCCGTCTTATCACCAGCGGCCTTCAGCGCCGACCAACCTTACGCTGCACCAGGCCATGGACATCAACGTGCCGATTGGCTGCGGCGACGTGGCCGTTTTCCCTGGCGACGTGATCGTTGGAGACAAGGAAGGCGTTTTTGTCATCCCCGCGCACATGGCGGACGAGGTGGCTGACGAGGCGGTAGAGATGACCGCCTTTGAAGATTTCGTGACTGAAGAAGTATTGAAGGGCCGCAGCATCATCGGCCTGTACCCGCCCACGCAACAGCAGTCCAAGGATGACTTTGCGGTGTGGCGCAAGGCCAAAGGTCGCTAAAAAAAACGCGCTTGCCCAGCATGAAAGCAGCCGCGTGACCAGCCACCTCACCAGCCGCATGGAAGATGTGGCGCGCGAAGCAGGCGTGGCGCGGGTCACCGTCTCGCGGGCCTTGAGTGACCCTGACAAGGTGTCGCCAGCCACCTTGGCGGCAGTGCGAGACGCCGTGAGCCGCTTGGGCTATGTGCCCAATCTCATGGCCGGCAGCCTGGCCTCCAAGCGATCGCGCATCGTGGGCGCTGTCATTCCCACGCTGGCCAACGCCTGGTTTGCTGATGCGCTCGACGGCTTGGCCGAAACCCTGGGCAAAAGCAACTACCAGTTGATGCTGGGCCAGTCAGGCTACCGGCTGGAGGATGAAGCCCGCCTCATCGACAGTTTCATTGGCCGCAAGGTCGATGCGCTGATGCTGACGGGTGTGGTGCACCTCCCCGCCGTTGCCGCGAAGCTGCGCCGCTTGCGGATGCCCACGGTGGAAATCTGGGACCTGACCGACGAGCCGATTGACCAAGTGGTGGGGTTTTCAAATGAAGCCTGTGGCGTTGCCGTAGGCGCTTATTTGCTGGCACGCGGACGCCAGCGCGTGGGCTACATAGGCGCTGACGAGGTGCGTTCACACAAGCGCCAGCGCGGCCTGACGTCGGCGCTTGTGCAAGCGGGACTGGCTGCGCCCGAAGCGATTTCCGTCCAGGCGCCGTCCAGCATGGAAGACGGTGCGCACAGCCTGTCTACGCTGCTCAGCCGACAGCCCGCGCTACAAGCCGTTTTTTGCAGCAACGACACCCTGGCCATGGGCGCGCTGGCTGAATGCAGAAAGCGCGGCCTGCGCGTGCCGCAAGACCTGGCCGTGGTCGGCTTTTCAGACCTGCCGATTGCCTCGGTCTGCGCGCCGTCGCTCACCAGCGTGCGCGTTCGCTCGCGCGACATCGGCCGCCGTGCTGGGGAGTTGTTGCTGTCGCGGCTGCATGCCAATGGCGGCACTTTGGAGGGCGGCGAAGCAGCCAGCCCAGCCCAGCCGGCCGTGACCGACATGGGCTTTGAAATCATCGAGCGGGAAAGCAGCTAGGGCCGCTTGCCGAAGCTCGCCTTGCCCGTGGTCCAGGCCCGGGCTTGCTCGCTCAAGGAAAACCCAAGTCCCGGCCGGTCAGGCACAAGCATGCGGCCGTCCTGCAAAACCAGGCGCTCATTGAACAGCGGCTCCAGCCATTCAAAATGCTCCAGCCACGGCTCTTCAGGATAAGCAGCGGCCAGGTGCAGATGAATCTCCATCGCAAAATGCGGCGCCAGTTTCAAGCCCTTGAATGAGGCCAGATTCATGATCTGCAAAAACGGCGTGATGCCGCCCACACGCGGCGCATCGGGCATCACGAAGTCACAGCTCTTGCCCGTGATGAGTTGCGTGTGCTCGCCAAAGCTGGTCAGCATTTCACCAGTGGCGATCGGCGTGTCCAGACTGGCGGCAAGCGCCGCATGGCCTTCAAAATCATAAGCGTCCAGCGGCTCTTCAATCCAGGTCAGGTCCAGCGGCTCGAAGGCGCGGCAGGCGCGCTGGGCCTTGGGCCGGTCCCACTGCTGGTTGGCGTCCACCATCAGGGGAAAGCCCTCGCCCAGCAAGTCGCGCACGGCCTTGACGCGTTTCAGGTCTGTGGCCAAGTCAGGCTGACCCACCTTGATCTTGATGCCACCGATGCCGCTGGCGCGTGAGGCCTCGACGTTTTTTAGCATCTGGTCCAGCGGCGTGGACAAGAAGCCGCCCGAGGTGTTGTAGCACTGCACGCTGTCGCGGTGCGCGCCCAGCAGTTTGGCCAGCGGCAAGCTGGCGCGTTTGGCTTTCAAATCCCACAGCGCAATGTCAAAAGGCGAGATGGCTTGCGAAGTCATGCCGCTGCGGCCCATGGACGCACCCGCCCACATCAGCTTGTCCCAAAGCTTGGCAATGTCGTTCGGGTCTTCGCCCAGCAAGTTGGGCGCGATCTCTTGCGCATGCGCAAACATGCCGGCGCCGCCGGCGCGCTTGGAATAGCCAAAACCGATGCCTTCGAAGCCGTCGCGCGTGCGGATTTCCGCGAACGTGAAAACGACTTCGGTCAGCGGTTTTTGACGACCGGTGAGCACCTTGGCGTCGCTGATAGGCGCAGCCAAGGGCAGGACGACGAGGGAGACCTCGACCGATTCGATACGGTCGGCACCCAAACTTGATGTCATGACGGCAGCCAGGCTCAAGGCATCTTGATGCCGGCGGTCTTGATCACGCGCGTCCAGCGCGCCTCTTCGCTCTTGACGAACTCGGCGTAAGGCTTGGCGCCTTGTGTGGGCACCACAAAGCCAACCGACTCCATGCGCTGCTTGATCGCTGGCGACTGCATCACCTGCGCCATGGCGGCTTCGAGCTTGTCAATGATCGGTTGTGGTGTGCCCTTGGGCGCGGACAGGCCAGACCATGACAGCGCCTCAAAACCCTTGAAGCCGGACTCGGCCACTGTGGGCACGTCGGGGTACAGCGGATTGCGTTGCGCACTGCTGACGGCCAGTGCGCGCAGCTTGCCTGCTTTGACGTGCTGCAGCGCGACGTCCTGGTTAATGAACATCAGCTTGATGGTGCCGCCCAGCATGTCCGTCATCATGGGGCCGCCGCCACGGTAGGGGATACCGAGCATGAACAGGCCCGCCGTCTGCTTGAACTGTTCCATGGCCATGTGGCCAGAAGCCGCCGGCGTGAAACCATAGTCCAGCTTGCCGGGGTTGGCTTTGGCGTAGTCCACCAGCTCTTTGAGCGTCTTGAAGGGCGTGCTCGGATGCACGACCAGCACGTTGGGGCCGGAATGGACTTGCGTGATGTGCGCAAAGTCGGTGTTGGAGTTGTACTTGGGCAGCGGTTCCAGGCCGTGCGCTACGGCGTTCTGGCCAATGCCGGTCTGGATCAGGGTGTAACCGTCGGCGGGAGTCTTCAAGGCGCGCTCCGTGCCGATCACGCCGCCCGCACCGCCGATGTTCTCGATGATGAAGGGCTGTTTCATGACTTTGCCGAGTTCCTCGGCAATCATGCGACCCATCACGTCGCTGGTGCCGCCGGGTGGAAAAGGCACGATGAGTTTGACCGGCTTGCTGGGATAGTCGGCCTGAGCCAATGCGGCCAGTGGCATGGCGCCAAAGGCGGCAACTGCTGCGCTGGCAGCCAGGCTGATGAGGGTTCTGCGAATCATGGAGGTCTCCTTGGGGGCTCAGCTAAAGGTGGTTGAGGACGGCGATGGACGCGCGTTCATCGGTATTGTCTTGATCGGCTCGCAGCGATCAAGCGGACTTACCCGGGCGGGTTTAAATATTCCCACTATTTGGAACAAGGCGATGAGGTAAATTCGACCCTCGCCCCCATGACTGACAAATACATTCCCCTTGCCGACATCCGCTACGCCAGCCGGGTGCCTACCGTGCCTGCCCACCTGGCCGCGCCCACCGGCCTATTGGCCGACACCCTGGCTCGGCCGCTGCGGGACTTGCGCATCAGCGTCACAGACCGCTGCAACTTTCGGTGCAGTTACTGCATGCCGCGGGAGGTGTTTGACAAGGACTACGCCTTCTTGCCGCAGAGTTCGCTGCTGAGCTTTGAAGAAATCACGCGTCTGGCGCGCCTGTTCGTGGCGCATGGGGTTGAAAAGATTCGTTTGACCGGCGGCGAGCCGCTGCTGCGCAAAAACCTTGAAGTCTTGATTGAAATGCTGGCGCGCATCGAAACGCCCAGCGGCCAACCACTGGACATCACGCTCACGACCAACGCTTCACTGCTCGCAAAAAAAGCGCAGAGCCTGAAGGACGCCGGCTTGCAGCGCGTCACCGTCAGCCTGGACGGGCTGGACGACGCCGTGTTCAGGCGCATGAATGACGTGGACTTTCCGGTGGCCGATGTGCTCAAGGGCAT
>CAZNQE010000038.1:0-22554 GCA_964575005.1 uncultured Polaromonas sp.
TTCGTAGTCTTTCGCACTTTTGATGATCTTCACATTCATCGCCATCTCCACTTGTCGTTTTCTTGTCTTACACACGTTGGCCTAGAACTTTTTCTTGTCGTACTCGGCATGTGTCCCGACCCACTCAACCAACACCAGTCCGTTCTGATATCGAACCTTGACCACAAGCCGGTATGAGTTACCCTTGATGTCAAAGATGACTCTGTTGTCTGCCAAGAAATCCGCGCTTCTGTATCTGCGCTTGATGTCATGAGACGTTTTCCAGTTCTCACGCTCGACATCTGTCTGCCATGCGTCCAGTGGCCCACGCGAGGCTGCATGATTTTTTTTGAACGCCTCGAGGATGGGCAAACCCAGAATTCGCATGTAGGGATGATGTGTTCATGGTCAGACTCGCATTGTATTTCCCAAAAAGGGAAAAGTCAACAATGGTCTAGATGAGGAGAGGGAAGTCGATGCATGCCGGTGATCCAGATCACCATCGCACGGAAGCATGTCGGTCTGGTGAGTGGTCGTTCGTGATGAGCCGGGAAGTGGTGGGGGATCATCGAAGATCGTTTTCCTTCCTCGGATTTCCCAACTGTCCGGGCGTTTTGCCACCATTGGCGCAAAATTACGGGAGGGTCGTCATCGGGAGTGCTATACTCCACCACCAGATTCAACGCCGCAGTTCGCAAGGACTGCGGCGTTTTTCTTTGGGGCTGCTCTTTTGCCGCTTTTGCCTCTTCTGCGTTAGCTCTTGCTCTCGAGCCCAACGTCCCTGACGATCTTTTGCATCAGGTCGCGGTCTTGCTGAAACACCTTCTGGAAGGCGTCAACAGACAGGGGCTGCGAGTCCAGGCCCAAGGCCAGCAGGCGCTCGCTGACTTCTTTGGTGGCAATGATCTTGTTGACTGCAGCGTTGATGCGCTCGACCGTGGCGCGTGGTATGCCGGCCGGGCCCAAGAGGCCGAACCAGGCCTCGAACTCGAAGTTCGGCAATCCCGACTCGGCGATGGTGGGCACTTGGGGCACCAGAGGGCTGCGCTTGCGGCCCGTGATGCCCAGCACGCGAAGGCGTGTGTCTTGGCGGAAAGCGCCTGAGCCAGCGGTCGGCACGATGATGGCCTGCGCCCGGCCGCCGCTCACGTCGTTGGCCGCTTCTGCCGTGCCTTTGTAGGGGATGTGCACCATGTCGATGCCGGCTGACTTGGCGAAATAGGCCATCGCCAAATGGGTGGAGCTGCCGACACCGGCTGAGCCGTAGTTCATCTGCCCGGGCTTGGCTTTGGCCAGTTGAATGAACTCGGCCACGGTCTTGGCTGGCAAATCGGCGCTGATGAGCAGCAGGTAATTTTGGTCACCGAGCATCGCCACCGGCTGGAAATCCTTGATTGGGTCGTAGCTGGGTTTGGCGCCCATGGCGGCCGTGACGAAATGGCTGGAGGCCGCCATCAGCAGCGTGCGGCCATCGGGCTCGGCCTTGGCCACCGCGACCGTACCGATTGCCCCGCCTGCGCCGGCCTTGGACTCGACGATCCAGGTTTGGCCCAGTTCACGGCCGAGCTCTTGGTAAATGGCACGCGCCGGAAATTCGCGTGCGCCGCCGGCAGCAAAAGGCACCACGATGCGGCTGATGTTGCCGCCCACCTGGGCCTGGGCTGGCAGGGCCAGGGTGGCGCCCACGGCGCTCAGCAGTTTGATTAATTCGCGTCTTTGCATGTTGTGTTCTCCAGTCTCCGTTATGGCATCAGCTCATGATGCGGTTGAAATCTTCAAAAATCTCGTCCACCGCAAAGCGCCGTGGAATCAGACCCTGCGCGTGTGCGTAGTCGATCAGCAGTTCCAGCGCCGGGCGGTTGGGCTCAACGCCAAAGGGCGTGAGGTCTTGGCTCTTGGCTGGCAGGTCTGCGTGGGATGCGTGGGATGCGTCGGCCAGCGCTTTACTCGTGGCCAGGCTTTGGTACAGCGCACGCACCACGTCGGGCCGTTCTTGCGCCAGCGTCTGGCTCACCACCACCATGTGGTTGATGGGCACCATGGAATGTCGCGCGGCCCAGGCCTTGGCGGCTTCATGCGGGGCTGGCAGCACGGGCATCAGCCGTGGGTCGTCTGGCAGGTCGGTGCCAATGATGGCGGCGTCCAGATCGCCAGCCACCAGGCATTCAAACGCGCTGCGACCGCTGCTGTCGCGCAACACGCTGGCCGGGTCTGGATATTCGGCCAGGTGGCCGTCTTCCGATGTGACCCACTGCACGCCGTCAAGGTTCACGCCGTAGTCGCTCGCCATGATGCCGCGCACCCAGGTCACCGTGGTCTGCGCATAAGCGCGTATGCCCACCCGTTTGCCTTGCAACTGGTCTGCGCGCAAGGCTCGGTCGGCGTGGCAGACCAGGCAGTGGTGCTGCTGGCGCCCAGCGCCCACCACGGCAGGCAGTAGCACCAGCGGCTTGCCGTAGGCGCGGGCTTGCAGGTAGGTGACCAGGGCAAGTTCGGCGACATCAAAGCTCAGCTCGCGCACCACTTGCTTGAAGGCGCGGTTGGGCGTCCTGACGTCGGCGTATTCGAGCTCGAATAAGTCGGACGGGAGTTGACCTGCGCGCAAGGCGCGGGTGTTGGGGTAGTCACCCAGCAGCGTTTTCAGGCGCAGCGATTCTGCGGCCATCACGCGGCCTTGCTCATTGCACCCGTGCCCAGCGCCGGGTACAGGCGGCGCGCCGTGCCCGACAGAATCCAGGCGCGGTCCTCTTCGCTTAGCGTGGCCGTTGCATCCAGCGCCAGTTGCAACTGGTGCGCCAAGGTATTGCCCGAGGCCGGAAAGTTGGAACCCCAGGCAATGCGGCGCGCTCCGAATACGGCCACGGCTTTTTCACAGAAGGCCTGCGGCGTGCTCGAACCCTGCGCGGATTCGAGCAGGTTGTGCGTGGTGAGCTTGAAGTTCAACTTGTCAAAGCGGGCCAGCGCCCACAGGGCATCGGCTTGGCGATAGGGCGCGCCGTCGGTTAGTGCCGGGCGGGCAAAGTGATCCAGCAGCACCGTGACCTGGGGAAAGGCTTGCAGCACGGTTTCAATCTGAGGCAAGCCGTCAGCGCGAATCTGTACGCAGACCGGAATGCCAGCGTCGCTGGCGTACTGCCATGCCGGGCGCGCCTTCGGGTCGTCCAGCCGAATGCTGTGGTCCGCCATCGAATGCCCGGCCACAAAAAACCGCATGCCCGACAAGCCCTCGGCTTGCCAGCGAGCCGCCTGCACCGCAGCGTCGGGTGCCAGTAGGTTCACTGAATACACGCCAATGAAGTGCTCAGGATGGGCACGCACACAGTCGCGCACATAGCTGCTGTCGTGGCCATAGCAGGTCGAGGCCTGCACCAGCACGCTTTGCGCCACGCCGGCCTCGGCCATCGCGGCCAGCATGCCGCGGTCGTCCACGGGGCGCTCACGCGACCAGTCAGATTGCTTGCCGCCCATGGGTTGCAGTGGGTAGCGCTGGGTGTCGGGGGCGATCACGTGGCAATGGGTGTCTACCACCGGCCAGGGTTGGGTCATGTTGGTTTCCGCTTGTTGGATGGAGGAGTGAATGGAGGGCTTGCCGCGTATTGTGGGGATACGCCATAAATAAACCAGCCAGTATTTCCCTGTTTATCATTTGCATAACTTATGAAGAAGCCGAGCCGAACCTTCCAACCGCAGCAACTGCACTTGCCCTGACATGGCCCAACTCGACTGGTACATCCGCGCCAACCTCAAGCCGCGCCACCTGCAACTGATGGTCGCGCTGGACAACTTTCGGCACATCGGGCGCGCTGCAGCCAGCCTGAACCTGTCGCAGCCCGCAGTCTCGCTGTCCTTGGGAGAGCTTGAAAAAGGTCTGGGCATGACCTTGTTCGAGCGGCATGCGCGCGGTGTCACGCCCAACGCCTTTGGCGAATGCCTGGTGCGTCACGCCCGCCAATTGATGGCCGGGCTGGAGCAGGCGCGAGAAGACCTGCACGCGCTGCAGACGGGTGCCGCCGGCAAAATTTTGCTGGGTGCGCTCCCGACGGTGGCCACAGCCTTGCTGCCGCGGGCGCTGGCGGCGTACAAGCGCGCTTTCCCTTCCAGCCAAGTCATGATCAATGAAGGCTCCATGGAAAACCTGTTGCCGCAGTTGCGAAGTGGCACGCTTGAATTGCTGATCGGCCGGCTGATGACCCGGGCCGCCGACGATGTGCGCGAAGAACCTCTGTACGACGGCCTGAATGTGGTGGTGGTGCGGCCTGATCACCCGCTGGCCGGTCGCAGCCAAATCAGCTGGTCAGATCTGCAGGATTTTCCGTGGGTGCTGCCGCCCAGCGGTTCACTTTCACGTGAGCCGCTGGAAGTGGCCCTGCGTCAGCAGGGCATGGCCTTGCCCTTGGACGCTATTGAAACCCTGGCCATCAGCGTCATCGCAGGCTATCTTCAGCACACGCTGGCCATCGGCCTGTTGTCCAAGCTCGTGGCCCAGCACTACGTGCAGATCGGCATGCTCAGCATCTTGCCGCTGGCCTTGCCCGACCCGCGTCGCCCCATCGGCGTGACCTGGCTGCGCCAGCGCCCCCTGTCGCCAGCGGCAGAGCGCTTTCTCGGCTTTTTGCGGGCGGAGATGGCGGGCTTGGTTGGTGCCTGATGGCGCCTGCTGGGGCCAGTTGGAGCCTGCTGGGCCGATGGGAATCGTTCGAATCAGTTAATCTCGAAAAAAAGCGCGACGGTATTTCAAGCGCCAACAACAGACCGGTTCCCCGGCAAATCCAGAGACATATCAGCATGAGTCACGCGAGCGCTGCCAATCCCAGCCTTTACCTTTTTGAAAAATTTGACGTCGGCGTGATCCATTTGGATGCGCAGCGCAAAGTGCTGGCCATGAACGACTTTGCCCGCCGCGTGCTGCCGGTCAATGAGAAGCAGCCTTTCGACAAACTGGTGACGTCCTTTCACCCTGCGCGGTCCCAGCCCAAAGTCAAATTCTTGCTGGACGAGGCCTCAGGCTGCCCCATGGCCAATGCCGCTCCGATGACCATGATCATCAACATCCCTGAACAAGTGCTGTTGATCAAGGTCAGTCGATTGGGCAACGAACAGGGCGATACCACCGGTTTTGCGCTGGTTTTTTACGATGTCACCCAAGTGGTCAGCCAGGAGCCCGCCGCAGCCGAGGCGCCAGCCCGAAACATGCGCTTGTCGCGCATTCCCGTGGTGGTCAACCAAAAAGTATCTTTTCTGGACACGCGCGATGTGCTGTGCCTTGAGTCGCAGGCGCATTACACCCGCGTGCAGACCCGTGACGGCTATCACTTTTGCAACCTGAGCATTGGGGATCTGGCCCTGCGCCTGGACCCTGCGCTGTTCATTCGGGTGCACCGCAGTTTCATCGTCAACCTGCACGGGGTGCAGGAACTGGGCCGTGAGGGCAGCAAAACCCATGTGTTGCTGAAGGGAAAAAATACCCAGCCTATTCCGGTTTCGCGCGCTGAGGTCGGTCGCCTCCGGCAAGCCTTGGGTTTGACTTGAAGCCCAATTCCCCCGGTTTGGACCTTTTTCAAGGGTAAACACCGAGGCTTTTTGAGCCCTAGGATATTCCCCGATTGCGAGGATCAGAAAATCTGATCCCTACGTTTCGTGCACGATAAAGTGCATTTCGTGCAGCATATCGACCAAAAAACGACTGGGATGGGCAAAGCCTGACTATTCAGTCGGAATGCGACTCTCCGTAATACTAGCGAGCTGTTTTCCAACAAAAGCTAGAGGAGACCTCGATGATTCCACCGCGTTTTGAATACCACGCGCCTAAAACCGTGGGCGAGGCGGTTGCCTTGCTCGGCCAGCTCGGCCCCGATGCCAAGCTGCTGGCCGGCGGTCACAGCCTGCTGCCGATGATGAAACTGCGCTTTGCGCAGCCCGAGCACCTGATCGACATCAACCGCATTCCGGAGCTCAAGGGCATCCGCGAAGAGGGCGGCACCGTGGTGATCGGCGCCATGACGGTGGAAAACGACCTGATCACCTCGCCCATCCTGCAAGCCAAGGTGCCTTTGCTGTGTGAGGCGGCCAAGCTGATTGCCGACCCCCAGGTGCGCAACCGCGGCACCATTGGCGGCGACATCGCCCATGGCGACCCTGGTAACGACCACCCGGCGCTGTCGATCGCCATTGAGGCTTCTTTCGTGCTGGAAGGCCCCAAAGGCCGTCGCACGGTGGCGGCGGACGGCTTTTTCCTTGGCACCTACATGACGCTGCTGGAAGAAAACGAAGTCATGTGCGAAATCCGCGTGCCCGCCTTTGCGCCCGGCACCGGGTCAGCCTACGAAAAACTCAAGCGCAAGACAGGTGACTGGGCCACTGCCGGCTGCGCAGTTGTCATCCGTAAAAGCGGAGACCAGGTCAGCCACGTGCGCATCGCCCTGACCAACGTCGCGCCGACCGCCTTGCGCGCCGAAGCTGCCGAGGCCGCCCTCTTGGGCAAGCCCTTCAACGCAGCCAATGTGCAAGCCGCTGCTGCGGCGGCGATTGCTGTTTGCGACCCGGCTGAAGACTTGCGCGGCGACGTCGAATACAAGACCGCCATGGCCGGCGAAATGGTCAAGCGAGCCCTGAACAAAGCCTGGTCGCAGTGCGCCTAAGAAAAATCAAGGAGATCCCTCATGTCCAAGAAACTCGTCACCATTTCTGTCAACGGCAAAAAGGAAGAAAAAGCCGTTGAGCCGCGCACCTTGCTGATTCACTTCCTGCGCGAAGAACTCCACCTCACCGGCGCCCACATTGGCTGCGAAACCAGCCATTGCGGCGCTTGCACCGTAGACATTGACGGCCAGTCCGTGAAGTCGTGCACCCACCTGGCGGTGCAGTGCGATGGCTCTGAGGTGCTCACGGTCGAAGGCCTGGCCAACAAAGGCGTTTTGCATGCCGTCCAGGAAGGCTTTTACAAAGAGCACGGCCTGCAGTGCGGCTTTTGCACCCCGGGCATGCTGATGCGCGCCTACCGCTTCTTGCAAGAGAACCCCAACCCGAGCGAAGACGAAATCCGCCACGGCATGGCTGGCAACCTGTGCCGCTGCACCGGTTACCAGAACATCGTCAAAGCCATCCAGTACGCCGCCAAAAAACTGCAAGAGCCCGTTGCGGCTTGAAGCGCCACCCATTTGATCGGAGACACACATGAACGCACCGGTACAAACCGCTGAAGCCCGCGAACTCGCGCTGGCTGGCATGGGCGCTTCGCGCCTGCGCAAGGAAGACGCTCGCTTCATCCAGGGCAAGGGCAACTACGTTGACGACATCAAGATGCCCGGCATGCTGCACATGGACATCGTGCGCTCGCCGATTGCCCATGGCCGCATTCTGAAAATCAACAAAGAAGCGGCGCTGGCCATGCCCGGCGTGCACGCCGTGCTCACGGCTGAAGACCTCAAGCCTCTGAAGCTGCACTGGATGCCAACCCTGGCCGGTGACGTGGCCGCGGTGCTGGCGGACGGCAAGGTTCATTTCCAGATGCAGGAAGTGGCCATCGTCATTGCTGATGACCGCTACATTGCGGCAGACGCGGTGGAAGCCGTCGAGATCGAATACGAAGAACTGCCCGTGGTGCTGGACCCATATGCGGCCCTGCAACCAGGCGCCCCCGTCATCCGGGAAGACTTGGCTGGCAAGACCGAAGGTGCCCACGGCAAGCGCGAGCACCACAACCACATCTTCACCTGGGATGCGGGTGACAAGGCCGCCGCTGACGCTGCCTTTGACAAAGCTGAAGTGACCGTGTCGCAGCACATGTACTACCCCCGCGTGCACCCCTGCCCGCTGGAGACCTGCGGCTGCGTCGCGTCCTTCGACCCGATCCGCGGCGACCTGACCACCTACATCACCTCGCAAGCACCGCACGTGGTGCGCACCGTGGTGTCCATGCTGTCGGGCATTCCTGAATCCAAAGTGCGCATCGTCAGCCCCGACATCGGTGGCGGCTTTGGCAACAAGGTCGGCATTTACCCCGGCTATGTTTGCGCCATCGTGGCCTCCATCGTGCTGGGCCGCCCGGTCAAGTGGGTCGAAGACCGCATTGAAAACATCTCGTCCACCGCCTTTGCCCGTGACTACCACATGGACGGCGAATTGGCTGCGACGGCCGACGGCAAGATCACCGGCCTGCGCGTGAATGTGGTGGCTGACCACGGCGCTTTTGACGCCTGCGCTGACCCCACCAAGTTCCCGGCTGGCATGTTCCACATCGTCTCTGGCAGCTATGACATTCCGGCTGCGCACGCCAGCGTCAAGGGCGTTTATACCAACAAGGCGCCTGGTGGCGTGTCCTACCGCTGCTCCTTCCGCGTCACGGAGGCGGTCTACCTGATCGAGCGCATGGTCGATGTACTGGCTCAAAAGCTGAACATGGACAAGGCAGAGATCCGGGCCAAGAACTTCATCAAGAAAGAACAGTTTCCCTACCGCAGCGCCTTCGGCTTCGACTTCGATTCCGGCGACTACCAGACCGCGCTCGACAAGGTGCTGGACGCGGTGGACTACAAAGGCCTGCGCGCCGAGCAAGCAGCCAAGCGCGCCGACCCCAACAGCCCGACGCTGATGGGCATTGGTCTCGTGACCTTCACCGAGGTGGTCGGGGCGGGCCCGTCCAAGATCTGCGACATCCTGGGTGTCGGCATGTTTGACTCGTGCGAGATCCGCATTCACCCCACGGGCAGCGCGATTGCACGCATGGGCACGATCACGCAAGGCCAGGGCCACCAGACGACTTACGCGCAGATCATTGCGACCGAGCTGGGCATTCCGTCTGAAGTGATTCAGGTGGAAGAGGGCGACACCAGCACCGCGCCTTACGGCCTGGGCACCTACGGTTCACGCTCTACGCCGGTGGCCGGCGCTGCCATTGCACTGGCCGCTCGCAAGATCCACGCGAAGGCACGCAAGATCGCCGCGCACATGCTCGAAGTCAACGAGAACGACCTCGACTGGGAAGTGGACCGCTTCAAGGTCAAAGGCGACGACAGCAAGTACAAGACCATGGCCGACGTGGCTTGGCAAGCCTACCACCTGCCGCCTGAAGGCATGGAGCCCGGCCTGGAAGCCGTGCACTACTACGACCCGCCCAACTTCACCTTCCCCTTCGGCATCTACCTGTGTGTGGTCGACATTGACCGCGCCACGGGTGAGACCAAGGTCCGCCGTTTTTATGCGCTGGACGACTGCGGCACCCGCATCAACCCGATGATCATCGAAGGCCAGATTCATGGCGGCCTGACCGAAGGTTTTGCGGTGGCCATGGGCCAGCAAATGCCTTTTGATGCGCAGGGCAACCTGCTGGGCAACACGCTGATGGACTACTTCCTGCCCACCTTCGTGGAGACGCCGCATTGGGAAACCGACCACACCGTGACGCCGTCGCCGCACCATCCGCTGGGTGCCAAGGGCGTGGCCGAATCACCGCACGTGGGCTCGATCCCGACCTTCACCTCGGCCGTGGTCGATGCTTTTTCTCACCTGGGTGTCACGCACCTGGACATGCCGCACAACGCTTTCCGCACTTGGAAAGCGCTGCGCGAGCACGGCGCCGCTCTTTAAACAGGACAAAAGATGGAAGTCAAACTCGACAAGCAATACCCGCTCGATGTGGACGCAGCACGCGCCTGGGCGCTGCTCACCGACCTCAAGGCGGTGGCCGGCTGCATGCCCGGCGCTGAAATCACGGAGCAGATCTCCGAGACCTCTTACAAGGGCGGCGTGAAGGTCAAGGTCGGCCCGGCCGTGGCGCAGTTCGGCGGCACGGTGGACGTGATCGAAGCCGTGGCCGATGAGCGCAAGATGGTCTTGCGCGGCAAGGGCGCCGACAAGGGCGGCTCGTCCGCCTCCATGGACCTGACCGCGATCATCACGGCCGACCCGGCCAACCCGGCGCATTGCGTGCTCAACGGCCAGGCGGCCGTGATCGTCAACGGCAAGTTCGCGCAGTTCGGTGGCCGCATGATGGTGCAGGTGTCCGACATGCTGCTCGCGCAGTTCGTTGAGAACTTCCGCCAGACGGCGCTGACCTTGCCGGCGCCACAAGGGTCTGCTGCAGCCACTTCCGGCGCTGCTGCCGCCACTGCGGCTGACTCAAGCGCCAGTGCGGCAGACTCAGTGCCCGCCAAGCCCGCAGCCGCCACAGCGCCCGTCGTGGCCCGAGAGATCAATGGCCTGGCCATCGTTTGGGCCTTGATCAAGAGCTGGCTGGGCGGCTTGTTCGGCAAGCGCGCCTGAGCATGACGATGCCAGACTTGTCCGGGCTGCCTGCAACTGAAGAGCGCTTGCTGCGCGAGCGGCTGCAGCGTGCGGGCTATCTGGCCGATGCTGACCTGGCCACCACCGTGTGGCTGGCGTCGGCCTTGCAGCGGCCCTTGTTGATCGAAGGCGACGCCGGCGTGGGTAAAACCGCGTTGGCCACTGCACTGGCCCGCTCCCAAAGTGAGCAAGGCGCCACGCTGGTGCGCCTGCAATGCTTTGAAGGCCTGGACCTGGCGCAAGCGGCCTACGAGTGGAATTACGGCCGCCAGTTGATGGCCATCCGCTTGAACGAAGCAGACAAGGACGGCTCGGGTCGGGTGCGTGAGGCAGATGTATTCAGTCGCGAGTATTTGCTGGAGCGCCCTTTGCTGCGGGCCATCAGCCAGACGGGCCCTTGTGTGCTGTTGATTGACGAGATTGATCGCGCCGACGAAGCCTTTGAAGCCTTCTTGCTGGAAGTGCTGGCCGACTACCAGATCACCGTGCCCGAGATCGGCACGATACGCGCCACCCACATTCCGCAAGTGATCTTGACGAGCAACGGCACACGCGAGTTGTCAGACGCGCTGCGCCGCCGCTGCCTGTACCACTACCTCGACTATCCGACGCTGGCGCGCGAGATCGCCATCGTCAAAGCCGCCTTGCCCGACGCTGATACGCGCCTGGTGGAAGACGCCGTGCAGTTTGTGCAGCGCCTGCGCCGTGAAGACCTGGCCAAGATCCCTGGCATTGCCGAGACCCTGGACTGGGTGTGCGCGATGTTCAAGTTGGGTCACAACAGCTTGCCCGAAGACATGGCGGCGGTGCTGGGCACACTGGGCTGCCTGCTCAAGACCCGCGAAGACCGTTTCCTGATGGGCGCCGACCGCCTGCGTCAGCTGGTGGAAGGCCGCCGCTCGGTGGGCGTGGCTGAAAAAGCATGACCTCCACGCCAGCCATCGCGGCCTCGGAGCGGCTGGCTGGCTTTGCCGCCCTGCTGCGTGAGCACGGCTTGACAGTCGGCGTGGCCGAGCAGCAAGCCATGCTGCAAGCGGCCTTGTACTTTGGCCCCCTGCAAGAGCGTCCGGTGCAAGCCGCCTGGCGCGCCATTGCGTGCCACAACCTGCGTGAATGGAAACTCTGGCCTGACGTTTACGAGCGCTTTTGGCATCCAGAAAAATTGCGTGGTGGCGTCAAAGTCAGCGGGCAGACGCGGCCCAGCCGCAACCTGCGCCAAAGCATGCAGGCGCTGCACGAGCAAATGAATGCCGAGCAAGGTGCCAGCCTGCCCGGCGCAAACATGCCCCAGACGGCCGGTGACATGCCCTCCGCCGCGCCGGATGCGCAAGACCCCGGCAGCCCCCGTGCCCAAGGCGGCGCCAGCCGCACCGAAGCCCTGCACCAGCGTGACGGCCAAATGTGGATGCCGCAAGAGCTGAGCGCACTGCGCCAACTCGCCAGGCAGATCACGGCCAAGCTGCAGCCTCGCCCGACACGCCGCTGGCGCGTGGCCCCGCGGGGTCAGCGCCTGGACTTGCGGCAGACCTTGCGGCGCAGCGTGGGCTGGGGCGGCGAGCTCATGCAGCCCGCCTGGAAAGTCCGGCGCGAGGAGCCGCCACGCCTTTTCATATTGGCCGATGTGAGCCGCTCCATGGAGTCTCATGCCGCCCTGTTTTTGCGCGTGGCCCGTGCCTTTGCCCTGGAAGCCGATGCCCGGGTGTTTGTGTTCCATACCCGGCTGGCTGAAGTCACGCCGCTCATGCACCGCGACACGCCGGTGATTCAAGAAAAAGTCAACGCTGTCACCGCGGGCTTTGGCGGCGGTACGCGCATTGCCGCCAGCTTGCAGGACTTTGCCCGCCACCATGCGCGTGCGCAGCTCAACCGGGGTTCGCGCGTCTGGGTGTTTTCAGACGGGTTTGATACCGATGCCCCAGACTTGCTGGCCGCTGCGCTGCAAGAAGTGCGCGCGCATGGCGCCCGCATCACCTGGTTTCACCCCACGCGCCAAGTGCCCGCCGCCGCGGCTTTGCAACGCGCCCGCGCCAGCATTGATCGCTTTCTGCCCCTGGCCAGCTTGGCCGACCTAGTGGCTGCCCGCCATGTGCTGCACTAGGGCCGCTGGCCATGGCCATTGAATTCAAGGAGAACCAAATGAACCGCAACGAATGGATCACACAGGCCGCGCGCCTGCAGACCACCGGACAAGCCTTTGCCTTGGTCACGGTGCTCAGCGCGCAGGCGCCTACGTCAGGCAAGGCTGGCGACAAGGCTGTGGTCACGGCCGATGGCCAGATCCATGGCTGGATCGGTGGTGGTTGCGCACAACCTGCAGTCATCAAGACCGTGCGTCTGGCCCTGCTCGATGGGCAGGCGCGCAAGATTCGCATTGCGCCTTCAGACGAAAGCGCCGAGCGTGATCTGGGCGATGTGCTGGAGTTCGGCATGGCCTGCCACTCGGGTGGCACGCTGGAGTTGTTCGTTGACCCCATCCTGCCGGCCGCCACCTTGACGGTGGTGGGTGACTCGCCCGTGGCGCGTGCCCTGGTAGGCCTGGCGCCCCGCGTCGGCTTGCGCGTGGCGGTGGTGGCGCAGGGTGCGGTGGCGGCAGACTTTCCGGAAGCCGACACCGTGCTGGCCAGTGACGATGTGGCCGGCGTTTGCGCGCAGCTGGCATCGCCTTTTGTGGTGGTGGCCACGCAGGGCCGGCGCGACGTGCAGGGCCTGAAAGCGGCTTTGGCTTTGCAGCCACAAGGCTTGTGGTTTGTGGCCAGCGCCAAGAAAGCCGGCGTCTTGCTCAGCAGCCTGGTGGCCAGTGGCGAAGACCCGGCCGCCGTGGCCCGCATCGTGGCGCCTGCGGGTGAGTTCATTGGGGCGCAGACGCCTGAAGAAATCGCCTTGTCGGTGTTGACTTCAGTGGTGGCGGCGCGGCGCGGGCAGATGGCTGCGCCAGTGGCGGCGGTCCAGGCTGTTATTGCCGCACCTGCAGCAGCCAAAAAATCTTGCTGCGGAGGCTGACATGGGCTGCATCATGAAAGGTGGGGGCGGCTTGTACAGCCGCGTGATGGTGGGCGCTGTGTTGCTGGCAGCAGGCTCTGGCTCGCGCATGGGGCACCGGCCCAAAAGCCTGCTGGAGCTGGGCGGCGTGCCCTTGATTCGCCGCCAGCTGATCGCGCTGTCAGGCGCGGGTGTGGACGAGGTGGTGGTCGTGCTGGGCCACTACGCCGAGCGCATCGAGGAAGCCGTCAAGGAGTTCCCCGTCACGCTGGTGCGCAACCTGGATCCGGATGCCGGACAAATTTCATCCTTGCGCCTGGGTTTGCAGGCGCTCTCGCCCAAGCTCGACGCCGTGCTGGTGGCCCTGGCTGACCAGCCCTTGATCAATTCGCAAGACATCAACGACCTGATTGGCGCTTACAAAAAACGCCCGACGGGTGCTCAGGTGGTGCAGCCCCTGGTGGACGGCTTGCCGGGCAACCCGGTCATGTTCAGTGCCGAGGTGCGCGACCAGATTTTGCTGGGCGATGCGAACGTGGGTTGCCGCCAGTGGCAGGCAGCTCACCCCGCGCAAGTACACGCCTGGCCGAGCAGCAACAACCGCTACCGCACCGACGTGGATACGCCTGAGGACATTGAGGCGCTGGCCGCACGCACCGGGCACCGACTCAAGTGGCCGCTCGATTTGCAAGCTGCAGCTTGATGGCTTTTTGCCTTCGCCCATGATCAAGCCCGACCCCTTGCACCAGCTCTGGCACACGCCTTTGGGCGTGCACCGATTGGCCGAGGCTGAGGCCGTGAACGCGGTGCTGGTGCGGGTCTTTCAGACCATGCGAGCCACGGACGCAGCAGCCACTGCAGGCGGCGTGGCCAAGCCTTTTTATGCCAGCCGTGACGACCTGCTGCAGCGCATTCGCCTGGCCGAGTGGGATCAACTGGTGCGCTTTATCGTGGACAGCGTGCGCCAGACCGTGGTGCTGGCCAACCAGGGTGCCTGGCCCGATGGCAAGCCGGGTTTTCAGATCGCCCTGCGCGGCATCTGGTTTCAGATTTCCAGCCAAGGCAGCCATCACGACGTTCACACCCACGGCAACTGTTCATGGTCGGGTGTGTATTGCGTGCAGGTCGACCCGCCCGAGCAGCGCAGCGAACATTCGGTGCTGGGCGTGGCCAATGGCGTGACGCGGTTTTACGGCCCGCACTTCAACCGACTGGGTGGCGCTGCCATGGACTTTGGCAATGCCTATTTGCAAAACGCACACCTCGACGTGCAACCCGTGCCGGGGCAGCTGCTGGTGTTTCCTTCGTGGCTGGCGCATCAGGCCATGCCCTACCACGGCACGGCTGACCGCATCATCGTGTCCTTCAATGTGAGCGTTCATGCAGCAGGCGGCTCTGACCAGTTGCACGGCTATGCGCCAGTCTGAGCTGAAAGCTCTGGAAGGCCAGCAAGGCGCATGGGTCCACGCGGGCGAGGTGGCGCAATGGGTGGTGCTGCTGCTCGGCTGGATCTGGCTGGGGGAGCAGGGCATGCGCCTGGGCTGGTCGCTGGCCAGTGGTGTGCTGCCGGTGGCGCTGTGGTGGGCCGTCCGGCTTTTGTGCCGCGGCAGTGCCTGGGCTTTGCGCGCCGCCCCGGCTGTGGTGGGCGGCTGCGGCTTGTTGACGGCCGGTGCGGTGTTTCTGCCCACCAGTGCGTTGGGTCTGCACACATCCGCAAGCTTGCTGGCCTTGGGATTTTTAGCGGCGGTGTGGGGGCTGTGGAGCGCTTTGATTGAGACGCGCAACCCCGTCAGCACGTTTCAACTCGGCCCGTTGGCCTGGCATCCGGTGCTCGCCGCCGTCGCGGTGGCACTGGCTTGGGGCGTGCCGACTGTTGTTGGGGCAAATGGAGTTTATGGAGTCGATGGGGCTGCATGGAGCGTGAGCATCTTGCTGGCGGTGTGCGCGGTATTTTTGTTTGCGCGTGAGCGCGCCACGACTGCCCGGGTGCTGGTGTGCCCCGGTCGCCTGGCTGGCGTGCCTGACTTGCTGGCCCCCTCGGCCATGGGCTTGATGATGGGTAGCCTGTGGCTGGGCAATGCATGGTGCGCGGGTCTGGGTTGGAGCACGACAGACATGGTGATGGCGCATCTGGCCTTGATGGCTGGCCTGCCTAGCCTCGTGGCCTATGGCTTGCGCGTGCTGGGCCCCGCACGGCTTGCCTCAGAAGTGCAGACTTTCATCAGCCTGGGCCTTCTGGCGCTGGGCGCGCTCATGCTTTTCGGCAGCAGCCCGGCGCACGGCGTGCTGGCCATGCTGCTGCCTTCGCTGGCCTGGGCGGTGCATTGCAGCCGCTTGCGCACGCCAGCGGTCAGGGCCAAGCCAGCGTCGGCCTGGGCTGGCCGCGTCATGGCGCTTGCGCTCGGGCCGGTCTTGCTGGTTTGGGTGGGCGTTTGCGTTCCTCAGCAAGGCCCTTGGGCGGTGAAGTCAGCCCTGGCCTTGCTGGGTGTGCTGGCGGTGGCGCGTGCGGCGCAGATGGCGTTGGTATTTCAATCCCGTCCAGCCCTCTCAAAAACAAACTGAAACCATGAACAGCATTGACATCGACGTGATCCGCACCGCTCTGGACTGGCAAGGCCGTGGCCACCGTGTGGTGCTGGGCACCGTGGTGCGCACCTGGGGTTCGGCCCCGCGCCCGCCGGGCTCGCTGATGATCATCCGCGATGACGGGCAGGTGGCCGGCTCGGTGTCGGGCGGCTGCATTGAAGACGATTTGATTCGCCGCGTGGCGGCGGGCGAGCTGGCCTTGCGCATGCCCGAGTCCACCACCTACGGCCAGACGGCCGAAGAGGTGCGTCGGTTTGGCCTGCCTTGCGGCGGCTCGGTGCAGGTGGTGCTGGAGCCTTTGTCGCCCCAGTCGCAGTTGCGCGAGTTGCTGGTGCAGATCGAGCAGCATCAGCGCGTGGAGCGGCGGCTCGACATGGCCACCGGCCTGGTGCGCATGGCCGCGGCCAAAGGCGACAAACTGCAATATGACGGCCAGAGCCTGACGACTGTTCACGGCCCGCGCCTGCGCCTGCTCATCGTTGGTGGCGGTCAGCTGTCGCGCTACTTGGCGGCCATGGCGGTCATGCTGGACTATCAGGTGACGGTGTGCGAGCCGCGTGCGGAATACCACGAAGGCTGGGAGGTGATGGCCGGTGTGACCCTCCTGTCCACCCTGATGCCGGATGACCTGGTGCTGGCCATGAACCTGGACCACAACAGCGCCGTGGTGGCGGTCACGCACGACCCCAAGCTCGACGATCTGGCCCTGATGGAAGCGCTGCGCACCCCGGCGTTTTATGTGGGCGCGCTGGGCTCGCGCCACAACAACGCGCAGCGCCGCAAGCGCCTGCTTGAGTTCGATGTGTCAGCCGCTGAAGCCGAGCAGCTGCGCGGCCCGGTGGGCCTGAACCTGGGCGCGCTCACCCCGCCTGAAATTGCGATGAGCATCGTGGCCGAAATGACGGCCATGCGCCGGGGCGTCGATCTGAGTCAGGCCTTGAGTAATTGGGAAGGCTCCAAGACGGTGTGCAGCCTGGCTTGAGCGCAGGCCAGAGCGCCTGAGCAGGGTTACTTGGTTGACAGCCGCTCAAGGTTTGGGTTTTTTCTTCAACCGCTCATAGCGGTTCATCAGCGGCGTCACAGACACGCCGTGCGCCACCACCGACGCCACGACCACCGCGATGGTGAGCGAGACCAGCGTGCGCGCCTGGTCGCCGCTCAGGCCGTGGTTGATGGCGTACATGAGGTAGTAAATAGAGCCAATGCCGCGGATGCCGAACCAGGCCATCAGCCGGCGCTGCCGTGCTTGCATGGCCTGCCCGGTCACGCCCGGCAGACCGGTCAAGCCCGCCAAGCCCAGGTAAACAGACAGCGGCCGAATCACCAGAAAGAGCAGCGGCACGAACCACAGCGCCTCGGGCCTGAATTCCACCGTGACCAGCAACGCGCCCACGGCCAGCACCACGCCGACTTCGGCAAAGTGTTCAAGTTGCGCGTTGAATCGTTGCACCGCTTCCATCAGGCTGCGCGGCGCCTGGCTGGTGTCCCCGGCTAATTGCTCTGGCGCGGCGCCTGCGCCCGTCCCGCCGTGGTCAATTTGCCGCAGGGCGTAGCCGGCTGCAAACACCGCGAGAAATCCGTACGCATGAAACGCAATGGCCACGCCGTAGGCCAGCGCAATCAAGCCCAGGGCGATGAACTCGTCGGAACCCAAGGCCTCGCGGTGATGCACCCGCAGGTACAGCACGGCCCGCCCCACCAGCGCGCCCAGGCCGTAACCCAGGCTCAGGCCGGCCGCCGTGGCCCACACCACATCAACCAGCCACCAGCGCCATCCCCAGGCGCCGATGTCATGCAGTGACAGCAAGCCCAGCCCCAGCATGACGAAGGGAAAGGCGCTGCCGTCATTCAGGCCGCCTTCACCCGTCAGGCCAAAGCGCAGACGATCGCGATCGCTGGCGTCAGCCATCTGCACGTCAGACGCCAATACCGGATCGGTGGGCGCCAGCACACCGCCCAAGAGCACGGCCGCGCCCAGCGGCAATTGCAAAAGCCAATAGCCCACCGCCGAGATGGCGCCCACCGTGAGCACCATGGAGACTGATGCCAGCCGAAAGGGGATACGCCAGCGCCTGTCCGTCAGCGGCAGGTCCAGCTTCATGCCCGCCACAAAGAGCGAAATCAAGACCGCCACCTCAGTCAGCCGCTCCAGCAGTGCGGCGTCTTGCAGGGCGTCCAGTTCCAGCAGCCCGATGCCCGCCGGCCCCAGCCCCATGCCGACCAGCAGGTACAGCATGGCCGCGCTCAGCGGCAAGCGCGCAATAAAAGAACTGCTGAGCGTCATGACGATCAGCAGCACGCCCAGCACCAGACTGGCCTGGGTGAAGTCGTCAAGGGCAAACATGCACCAGCTTAAGTTTGCTGCCGCCGCTTGTATGCCGGACAGCACGCCGAATCTGAGCCGTGAGCTCGGCTATTTCAGCGGACTTTGAGGGCTTGGCGGCCTTGGATCAGCGCACAGTCAAAGGCCGGTTTTGGCTTCAGCCGCCGCCTGCGCCGCTGCGCCGTCGGCCGCACGCTTGGCAAATTCGGCACGCAGCGCACGCATCTTCTCGCGCGGGTCTTCGCGTACCGTGGCCTTGTCCAGGCCCATCTCGGCAATGAAGCGGCTGGGTGTGCCTGCAATCATGTCGCGGCCTTTTTTGCGCCGGCGCAGCCAGGTCACGGCCAGTGTGCGCTGCGCGCGGGTGATGCCCACGTACATCAGGCGGCGCTCTTCTTGCAGACGCTGCGCAATGCTTTCGGCGTTGGTGCCCAGCTCGTTTTCTTCGTCGAGCTTGAAGGGCAGCAAGCCCTCCACGCAGCCGACCAGCATCACATGCGGCCACTCCAGACCTTTGGCTGCATGCAAGGTGGACAGCGTCACCACGTCGCGCTCTCCCTCACGCTCGCTGATAGTGGACAAGAGCGCGATGGTCTGAATCACTTCGAGCAGGCTCTTGCGTTCGCGGGTTTCGCCGCCGTTGGCGTCCGGCGCCTCACCACCGCAGCGCTGCGCCATCCAGTCGCAAAAATCCATCACATTGGTCCAGCGCGCAGCGGCTACTTTTTCGCTGTCCTCAGCGTCGTACAAGTGCTTTTCGTAGTCAATGTCCTTGAGCCACTCATTCAAAAAAGCCCGTGCATCTTCTGCGCCGCTGGTGTTCTTGGCGCGGTACTCCAGGTCGTTCACGGCGCGGCCAAATTCATGCAGTGACGCCACGGCCTTGGCTGGCAGCGCCGTGCCCAGCGAGTTGCTGAACAGCGCCTCAAACAAGCTGAGCTTGTACTGGCTGGCAAACGTGCCCAGGCCTTGCAAGGTGGTGTGGCCGATGCCGCGCTTGGGCGTGGTCACGGCGCGCATGAAGGCTGGGTCGTCGTCGTTGTTCGACAAGAGGCGCAGCCAGCCGCACAGGTCCTTGATCTCGGCGCGGTCAAAAAAGCTTTGGCCGCCTGAGACCTTGTACGGAATCTGCGCGCGCCTGAAGGCTTTTTCAAACACCTTGGCCTGGTGGTTCGCGCGGTACAGCACTGCAAAGTCTTTCCAGTCTTTGAACTGGCTGCCAACGGCCTGCAATTCAGCACCGGCTTTCAGGCTTTGTATGCGCGCCACCATGCGCTCAGCCTCGTGGTCTTCGCTGTCGCAGTCCATCACGCGCACCGGCTCGCCTTCACCCAGCTCGCTGAAAAGCGTCTTGGGGTAGAGCTTGGGATTGGGGCCAATCACGTTGTTGGCCGCACGCAAGATGGCGCTGGTGGAGCGGTAGTTTTGCTCCAGCGTGATGACCTTGAGCGTCGGGTAGTCCTGGGGCAGCCTTTTCAGGTTGTCCAGCGTCGCGCCGCGCCAGCCGTAGATCGACTGGTCGTCGTCCCCCACCGCGGTAAAGCGCCCGCGTTCGCCCACCAAAAGCTTGAGCACTTCGTACTGCGTGGCGTTGGTGTCCTGGTATTCGTCCACCAGTACGTGGCCCAGGGCAGCCTGCCATTTGTCGCGCACTTCAGCGTGTTCGCGCAGCAGCTTTAAGGGCAGGCCAATCAGGTCATCAAAGTCCACGCTTTGGTAGGCGGTCAAGCGCTCCTCATAGCGCGCCATCACTCTGGCCAGCGCCACTTCTTCATCATTGGCGGCTTGCGCTTCGGCCTGTGCCGAATTCAGGCCGGCCGACTTCCAGGCACTGATGGTC
This sequence comes from uncultured Polaromonas sp., assembly GCA_964575005.1. Classification (GTDB taxonomy): domain Bacteria; phylum Pseudomonadota; class Gammaproteobacteria; order Burkholderiales; family Burkholderiaceae_C; genus Polaromonas. Next base: position 19,989 of record CAZNQE010000038.1, read on the forward strand.
CACTGCCACTGGCGCGCCGTCGCGGCATCCGTGGTGCCGCCCGCGTCTTTGATGATGCCGGTCACGTCGTCGCTGTCCAAAATACTGAACTGCGGCTTGAGACCCAGCACGCCGCCGTCTTGCCGCAGCATGCGCACGCCCAGCGCATGAAAGGTGCACACCAGCACGCCCCGCGCTGGTTTGCCGATCAAGGCCTTGGCGCGCTCGCGCATTTCGGCGGCGGCTTTGTTGGTAAACGTGATGGCCGCGATCTGCTCGGGCTTGAGGCCAGCCTGGATCAAGCGGCCGATCTTTTGCGTGATCACCCGCGTCTTGCCCGAGCCCGCGCCGGCCAGCACCAGGCAAGGCCCATGCATGTAGTTGACGGCTTCTTGCTGCGCCAGGTTCAAGCCGGTCGTCGAAAGGGCGCCTAGGGGTGGGGTGGACATGAGGGCGCTGATCATAGCGAGTCAGCCCCGGGGCGCTTCAAATGGGCGGTGCCAGCGGCGACAATAGCGTCCGTGATCAGCATCCTCCTTGTTACTTTTCCCTTCTTTGCTTTGGTGTTGTGCGGCTATGTGGCCGCCCGGCGCGGCATGCTGCCGCAGGCGGCAATTCCTGGCTTGAACAGCTTCGTGCTGTACTTTGCCTTGCCCTGCATGCTGTACCGCTTTGGCGCCAGCACGCCGATTGCGCAGCTGCTGGACGCCAGCGTCATTGGCGTGTATTTGCTGTGTGCGCTGATCATGGTCAGCTTCACCATCCTTGTGACGCGGCGCGGTCATATCGGCTGGAACGACGCCTCCTTGGGTGCACTGGTTGCGGCTTTTCCCAACACCGGCTTCATGGGCGTACCGTTGCTGGTGGCTTTGCTGGGTGCCAAGGCGGCGGGGCCGGCGATTGTCTCCATCGCGGTGGACATGATCATCACGTCTTCTTTGTGCATCGCGCTGTCGCGTCTGGATGGCGCAGACCAACACGGCGCCTCACGCGCCGTCAAGCTTGCGTTCAAGGGCGTGATCGTCAATCCGTTGCCCTGGGCCATCGGCTTGGGTGCCCTGGCTTCTGCGATGGAATTCAAACTGCCCGGCCCCGTGGCCACCACCGTCGGGTTATTGGCCGACGCTGCTTCGCCCGTGGCGCTTTTCACCATTGGCGCCGTGCTGGCCCGCTCGCAAATGACGGCGACCCGGCCCACGCCCCTGGGTGACTATGTGCCGGTGGTTTTGATCAAGCTGGTCATGCATCCGCTTTTGGTCGGGCTCATGGGCCTGTCCGCCATTCAACTTGGCGTGCCCTTGGACCACTTTGCGCTCACGGTGCTGGTGCTGGTGTCGGCCTTGCCGAGCGCGAGCAACGTGTCGCTCTTGGCGGAGCGTTTTGGTGCGGACAACGGACGGATTGCGCGCATCATTTTGCTGTCGACCGTGCTGGCGTTTGTGAGCTTCTCTGCGGCAGTGGCCTTGGTGACTGGCGCAGCGTTTTTCTGAGCGTTTTAGCTCCTCGGTGTGTGAACGGAGCGGGGAAGGTCTGGGGCCAGGCTGGGGCGGGCAGCCTCATACTGGGGTACCAGAAATCGGCCGCCCGCCCCAGCCCGGCCCCAGACCTTAAGACGCGCTTCGCTTGGGTCCGCTCACTAAATCGCTAGCGGGTCCACGTCGATGGCCCAGCGGATCAGGGGCTTGAACTCTGGCTGCTGACGGGTGGCGGTGAGTACCGGTTGCCACGCTGCCAAAAAGCGCTGCAAGGCTGTGCGTGAAGGGCTTTCCACCAGCATCTGGGCGCGCTCCACATTGGCCACGCGCTGAATCGTCATGGGCACCGCTGGGTAGGGCGTGACATGCTCGGCGCCGGGCAAGCCCGCCGCCTGCGCTGCGCTGGATGCGGCATTCAAAAAGTTTTGCGCCAACTCCTGCGTTCGCGCCTCGGCCCGCAGCAGGGCGGAAAAGCCAAAGGGCGATAAACCTGCTGTTTCGCGCTCGGCCAGTTCTTGCGCGGCAAAGCCCGGGTAGTCGTGTTTTTTCAGTGCCGCAAAGAGTGCGTGCTGCGGATAAAAGCTCTGCACCCACATTTCGCTGTGTGCGCCTTGCGCAGCATTGCGACCGGCGCGGCCTGCGGCCTGCATCAAGAGGCCAAACAAGCGCTCGGGTGCCCGAAAGTCGCTGGAAAACAGCGCGCCGTCCGGGTTGACGGCGGCCACCAGCGTGATGTGCCTGAAGTCATGGCCTTTGGCGATCATCTGCGTGCCGACCAGCACATCGACCTCGCCCGAATGCACGCTTGCCAGCTGCGACTGGAGTTCGCCCTTGAGCCGCGTGGTGTCAGCGTCAATGCGGGCGATGCGCAGCGGCGTGCCGTCAGGCCTTGTGATGCCGACCAGCAACTCGGCCAGGTGTTCTTCGAGTCGCTCGGTGCCGCGGCCGAGCGGCGCAATGTCCACGTTGCCGCAGCCGGGGCAGGCGCGCGGCACGCGTTCGGTAAAGCCGCAGTGGTGGCAGCGCAGCGTGCGGTCCAGCTTGTGGAACACGCGGTAGGCGCTGCAATGCGGGCACTCGCTTTTCCAGCCGCAGTCGTGGCAGGCCAGCAC
>CAZNQE010000039.1:0-22139 GCA_964575005.1 uncultured Polaromonas sp.
CTCCGTAGCTCAGCTTCCTTTTCAGCGAGAAGTTGTTCAGTAAGCTCTCCTGATATTGCAGCCTGAACTCTCTGGAGCGATCTCTCAATTGCATTTCGAAGCTCCCCGCTTACAGCCGAAGTCGAAGGATCGAACCCGAGATTGATACCTGACAGAAATTTAGAGTTTGCGAACTCGGTAATCCGATGTATCAATACGCTTGGCACCACTTGGCGTGCGGCGGTACTGAGTTTCTCATACGCTATTTCTGGCGTCATGCTATTCGTCAAGGAAAATGCGTTCACAGCTTCGGCAATAAAGCTTGGTTCAAGGAGGTAATTTTCAATGTGATAAACGTCCCAAGCAAATCGGGTTACCCCATCAGAAAGTGTTTGTCGCTGCTCTGAATCACGGTCTACTACGGCAAAGAACTTTGTTGGCAAATCTCCTTTTGCATAAGCCCTTGCAAGCACCTCATGTAGTGCATGAACCTTTGCTTTGTTCGATCCAGATATTAAATTAATACCTTGAAGCTCAGCGGGGAAAAGCGCAAGTGCGAAGGTTCTATCGAAGTCGGAATCTCCACCTCCCTCCATAATTAAACCCTTACCCCCGGGCCGATATGCCGCCAAATCACCGACTAAATCGGTCATCACGGAATCTAAATCTGTTGTAGCGACCAGTGGTCTGAGTTGTGAAGAGCCCGAATTTTCTGTTCCGCATGGGAGCATGTGAAAAACGTTAAAACCTGGCTTGCCAACGGCCTCACGAATTAAGGCATCTGAGTGTGTAACTAACCAAAGTTGATTTTTAAGTGCTTCACCTAAATACTTTCGATAGAACTCTGGGAGTCCACGAATTAGCCTAGGATTTAGATGTAGCTCAGGCTCATCTAGCAAGATAATTGAATCTTTGGGCGCGGAGCTTCGGATACGCAAATACCCGTAGAGAATTTCTTTTTCACCAGAGCTCAATTCATCTAGATCATGTACTGCTCCATTAGAAATTCGCACTGGGAAAGATAGGCTTCCTTCGGGAGTTGGTTTAGGACCAAGAAATTCCTTGCCTGGAAAAAATGCACTGAACAATTCAATCATTGCACCGGCAAGACTTGTTTCATCCTCCGGTAAGCCGGGGCCAGCAGCCTCGGCCAGCATCTCTGCGATGTAGTTACCGGCCATCTCGCTTTTAACATTATTGTACTTTGCGTTGTAGTTATATAGTGAGCTCTGGCTACGAGTTTGATTGGTTTGATCCAAATTTAAATTGATGCCTTGGACATTCTCTCGTCCGTAGTGGCGTTGAGCGCCATGAAAGTCGATGACACCTATTTCTCGCGGTCGATAGTTTGAAAAGATGACTTGTAAAACTAAAGATGGGGTGATAACGATTTGTCCGGTTGGCGCAATGATTACTCTTCCGAAAAGGACTTCTGAACCTAATTCCGCCAAAAATCTGGGTAGCTCTGAATTGACCCTTGCGGTTACTTCTGGCTGACGTTCTCGAAACTGATTCGAAAACAGCGCCTTGTTATACCCGCCGTATTGAAAAGCCTCGGGAAGTAAAGTTTGCCAAATTGTTTCTTCGAGTAGCGCGGCTGCGTTCTGATTAAGGTTGGCTTTTTCACGATCGCGTATTTGGAACTCAACCGATATATCAACAGATTTTGTTGAGTCGTTGAATAGGCCTTTCAAATTTTTCGATCCCCCATGCAGTTGAATTTGGAATTCAGCGAAGAAATGTTGCCACTCATTCTGTTGATACCCACCATAGACTGACTTCAGTAAGCGGATCGCATCAAAAATGCAAGATTTTCCTGAACCATTTTGGCCTGCGACGATTATTGTGTCGCCGAGCAAGCCTGTTTCGAGGTTGCTAATGCCTCTGAAATTTCGGATCGCTAATGATTTGATTTTCATAGATCGTGTAAATTGAATTTGAAAGTTGAGAGAGGGTTGCTCAGAACTTAATAGTTGATCTACAAACTTCACATTAGCAAAGTCTGACCAAGCGTGCCTTGCCCACCCACCCCCATCACCAGCCTTTGCGTAGCCCTCGTAGCCGCCACATAAAACACCCGCGCCGCTTCCTTCTCATCCACCCCCGCCCCAGGCATATGCCCCACGCCGGATAACGCCACCAGCGGGAATTCCAAGCCTTTGCTGACCTTCATGGTCATCACCTTGATCTTGTTGCTGGTGGGGTTGAAGTCGCCAGAGCCCAGCCGGTTCTCTACGGGGAACTTGCGTTGGGCCATCACATTGGCAGCCTGAATCGCCCCGTGCTCGGTAAACGCAAACGGCAGTGCCTTGGGAAACCTTAGGTTTTGGAGGTGGTCGCAATTTGCGACCACCTCGGCTTTTTCATCCTGCGTGAGTTGAAACAGGAAGTCGGCGGGAAAGCGGTCCCGGTTGCGTTTGAGGTCTTTGACGTTCCAGCCTGCTTGCGCGAGTTGCTTATCTATCAGCTGAGATCTGGTTTCTGCCTCGGATTTGCTCATTGCTCGACACCCTGCTGTTACCCATTGCGGGTGCCATTGTGAAGCAGAGTTGAGCTAGTTTTATAACTTTAATACTACAAATCTTGTCCCTGCTGCTGCATGGCCCACATCTCGGCATAGCGCCCGCCTTGGGCCAGCAGGTCCAGGTGGTGCCCGCGTTCAATGATGCGACCGGCTTCCATGACCAATATCTCATGGGCGTCCACCACGGTGGAAAGCCGGTGCGCAATGACAAGCGTGGTCTTGTTTTGCGCGGCGGTGCGCAGCTCGGCCTGAATGGCGCGCTCGTTGGTCGAATCCAGCGCCGAAGTCGCTTCGTCAAAGATCACGACGGGTGGGTTTTTGAGCAGCGTGCGGGCGATGGCCACGCGCTGCTTTTCACCGCCTGAAAGCTTCAAGCCGCGCTCGCCCACCATGGTGGCGTAGCCCTTGGGCGTGCTGCTGATGAAGTCGTGAATGCGGGCAGCGCGGGCGGCTTCTTCCACTTCGGCGCGTGTGGCGCCGGGCTTGCCGTAGGCGATGTTGTATTCCACCGTGTCGTTAAAGAGCACCGTGTCTTGCGGCACGATGCCGATGGCCTGGCGCACGCTGGCCTGCGTGACTTGCTTGATGTCTTGCCCGCCGATGGTGATGCGCCCACCTTCTTGCGGATTGCTCACGTCATAAAAGCGGAACAGCAGGCGCGCCAGCGTGGACTTGCCTGCGCCCGAGGAGCCGACCACTGCCACGGTTTTTCCCGAGGGAATTTCAAAGCTGATGCGGTGCAGGATGGGCCGGCTGGGGTCGTAGGCAAAGCTGACGTTTTCAAAGCGCACGCCAGCATCCAACTGGCCATCCGCACCCGATGAAAACTGCAAAGGCCGCGCGCCGGGCGTATCGGCAATCTCACGCTCTTTTTCCATCAGGTTGAACATCTTGTCCAGGTCCGTCAGGCTTTGCTTGATCTCGCGGTAGATCACGCCCAAAAAGCCCAGCGGGATGTAAAGCTGGATCATGAAGGCGTTGACCATCACCAGGTCGCCGAGCGACATGCGGCCTTCGACCACGCCCTGGGTGGCGCGCCAGAGCATGGCCACCAAGCCGATGGCAATGATCAATTGCTGGCCGGTGTTGAGCAGGCTCAGCGTGCGTTGGCTCTTGACGGCAGCGCGTCGGTAGCGGTCCAGGTTCTCGTCATAGCGGCGGGCCTCGAACTCCTCGTTGTTGAAGTACTTGACGGTCTCGTAGTTCAGCAAGGAGTCGATGGCGCGGCTGTGCGCTGAAGAGTCCAGCTCGTTCATCTGCTTTCTGAACTGGGTGCGCCATTCGGTCACGGTGACGGTGAAAAAGATGTACAGCACCAGCGCCACGATGGTGATGCCCGCAAACCAGACGTCGAACTTGACGGCCAGAAGCGTCAGCACCAGCGTCACTTCAATCAGCGTGGGCACGATGGAATAAAGCGAATACGAGATGAGCGAATGCACGCCGCGCGTGCCGCGCTCGATGTCGCGCGTCATGCCGCCGGTCTGCCGCTCCAGATGAAACCGCAGGCTGAGCGCATGCAGATGGCGAAACACTTCCAGCGAGATACGCCGCGCAGCGCCTTCTGTGGCCTTGGCAAACACCAGTTCGCGCAATTCTGTAAAGAGCGACGTGGACAGCCGCAGCAAACCATAAGCCACCAGCAACGCCACCGGCACCACCAGCACCGCCGCAGCCGCACCGGGCTTGAAGCTCATGGTGTCGATCAAGTCCTTGAGCAAGAGGGGCACGCCCACATTGGCCACCTTGGCCGCAATCATGAAGCTCAGGGCGGCCATCACCCGCCACTTGTAGTCCCACAAGTAGGGAAAGAGCCGTTTGAGGGTGTCCAGGTCAGACCGGGGGGCGGGGACGGGTTTGCCGGCGGCAGTGCCAGGCATGGCCAGAATGTCAGGGGTAGCTCGAGAACGCATGAAGCACAATCTAATCAACTGTTGATCTTTGATTGTGCCTATGTCCCTCGATTCAAGCGCTTCCGGCCCCGCCACGCCACGCCACATGAACACGCAAGCGGCCATCGGCTCGCCCGTCACACTTCCGACTGACAAAGAGCTGGTGCTCAAGGTCATTCCCATGCCGGCGGACTGCAATGCCAACGGCGACATTTTTGGCGGCTGGGTGATGGCTCAGGTGGACTTGGCAGGCTCGGTGGTGCCAGCGCGCTATGTGGATGGCCGCATGGCCACGGTGGCGGTCAACCAGTTCATCTTCAAGCAACCGGTGCGGGTGGGCGACATCTTGTCGTTTTTTGCGTCGGTCAGCCGCATCGGCAACACCTCGATCACGGTGCAGGTCGAGGTCTATGCGGAGCGATACAACCGACAAGGCCGTTACATCAAAGTAACCGAAGCCAGTTTGACGTATGTGGCGATTGACGACGCCGGCAAGCCACGCCCCATCCAAAAGACCGCGCTCGACTGAACCAGCAGGGCCACGCCCACCGATGAGCCAAGCTCGACGCTGGCAAGCTCATCATTTTTCGTGCTATTCGATGCTTACAGTTTCGCCTATTATTTGTAACGATTGAGTAGAGTTGCTACTGGGTCCAAACACTAACAGCGAACCCGCCTGGCGGGACACCAACAGATGCTTGCGGACGGTCTGGACAAACACGACGAAACGCCCTCTGGCCTGGCCACCAATGCGGCGGATGCGCAATTGGTCAGCGCCATGCGTCTGGTGTTGGCGACCTCCGTGCTGCTGGCCTCCCTCATCGACCCCGCCAGCTTTAGGGGGAGTGGCCCGATCTGGGTGCTCTTCACAGCGTATGTGTTGCACGGCATCGTTTTGCATGCCCTGTCGCTCAGACAGCAAACCGTTGCCCTGGGCAAGCTGGGGCATTGGCTGGACGTGGTCTGGTACGCGGTATTTGTGGCCCTGACGGGTGGCGGTCACAGCCTCCTGTTCCTGCTTTTTCTGTTCGCCGTCTTGACCGCGGCCTTCCGCTGGGGGTTTGAAGAGGGTGCACGCGTCACGCTGGTGGCCACGGCGCTGTTTGTGCTGACGGCCTATTTCCCCGGTGCCGACGCCAACCCGCCGCGTCTCTTGTTGCGCAGCAGTTTCCTCCTGGCGCTGGGCTACATCAGTGCTTATTGGGGCGAATCCAAGGTCGCACTCAACCGCCGTTTGGCACTGCTGCGTGACGTCAGTCAACTGTCCAACCCACGCTTTGGCGTAGACCACACGGTGACGCGTGTGCTTGAAAAAATCCGCGATTTCTTTGGCGCGAGCAGCTGCGTGCTGGTGCTGCGCGACAAGGAAAGCGGGGCCTGCCACATGCGCCTGGTACGCACTGGCCGACAACAGCAAAGTGTGCAGGCCGAAAGCCTGGACGCCGAGGCCGCCGCACCGCTGCTGGCGTTGGACCAAACACGTGTGCTGCTGTTTGCGCGCAGCCGCTGGCCACTGCAACGCTGGGCCAGCTTGCAAAGCCACAACCCCGAGACCTCGCTGTGGAGCGAGGTCAGCGACACCCAAAGCGGGCAGACGCTGGCGGACTTGCTCGACGGGCAGGCCTTTATCAGCGCGCACTTGTCGCTGCGGCGCACACAGGGGCGCATCTTCGTGGTCACGCAGCGGCGCCACCCTGACCGGTCTGACGCGCTGTTTCTGGCTCACATCGTGGCCCAGGCTTTTCCCATGATCGAGAACATCGAGCTGGTGGACCGCATGGCTTCAGACGCGGCCTTGCAGGAACGCCGAAAAATCGCCATGGACATTCATGACCGCGCCGTGCAGCCCTACATCGGCCTGGCGCTTGGGCTGGCGGCGGTACGCAAGAAAGCCGCACCCGGCAACCCTTTGATCGAGGACCTGGACAAGCTCGACGAAGTGGCGCGCCATGCGATTGACGATCTGCGGCACTATGCGGGCACCTTTCGCAGTAGTGGCGGCGACGAGCTGCAGTTTGCCTCGGTGCTGCGCGAGCAGGCGGCCCAGATCAAGGCGCTGTATGGTGTGGACATCGCACTCAAAGCCGAGCCTGACCTGCGCATCAATGACCGCATGAAGGCCGAGGTCCTGCACATCGTGCGTGAGGGCCTGAGCAATATCTGCCGCCACACCCACGCCCAGCACGGCCTGCTTGAACTCAAGCGAAGCAACGGCTGGCTGCACATTCAAATAGACAACGCCAGTGGCGACGTGCCTGCGGCCGAATTCAGCCCACGCTCCATCACAGAACGTGTGCTGGCTTTAGGCGGCAAGCTGCGAGTGGCCACGGGCCAGGCCGGCGCCACCTCGGTGCAGATTGCCCTGCCGATATGAATCTGTTTAGGAAGGATCCCATGCAAACGACGCAAGCCATCAAAGTCATGATCATTGATGACCACCCCACCATGCTCTGGGGCCTGGACAAATTGATCAGCGGTGAAAAGCCCAAGATGGAAGTCGTGGCCACCGCGCGTTCCCCTGAAGAGGCCCTGGAACGCCTGGCGCGCCAGGGCCAGGCGGTGCCTGACGTCGTTCTGCTCGACCTGGACCTTGACGGCAAGAGTGGGCTGGATCTGTTGCCGCGCCTCCTGCAAAACCCCGTGACACGGGTGCTGATCCTCACCGGCGAACGCAAGCAGGCCGTGCTGGACCAAGCGGTGCAAAAAGGAGCGCGCGGCATCTTGCGCAAAGACGCGTCGGCCGAGCATGTGCTCAAGGCGATTGAAAAAACGCATGAGGGCGAGCTCTGGCTGGACCGTGGCACGCTGGGCCGGGTGTTCACCGAGTTCATGGACCCGGCTGCCGCCGCCAAGCTGGGCCCCGAGGCTGAAAAGCAGGCCAGCCTGACCGGCCGCGAGCGCAAGATCATCCAGATGATCGTGGACGGCCAAGGCGCATCGAACAAGGAATTGGCGCAGCGGCTCTTTATTTCCGAACACACGCTGCGCAACCACCTCACATCGGTTTATCACAAGCTCGACATCGGCAACCGGCTGGAGCTGTATGTGTATGCGGTCAAGCACCAGTTGGGCGTGGAGGCTGAAAAAGCCAACTGAGAAAGCCCGCCGAGCTTTTGCGCTGCGCGTGGTCAGCCGCGTCCGGCAAACATGGGCATCAAGGTTCTGATGATCTGAATCCCGGCAGGGCCAAGGATGACCATCAAAATGGACGGAAAAATGCACACCACCAGAGGCAAGAGCATCTTGGTTGGTACTTTGGCTGCGGCTTCCTCGGCCCTGACCTGCCGCTTGTGACGCAGGTCATCTGAAAAAACCCGAAGCGACTCGCCAATGCTGGTGCCGAACTTGTCGGCCTGGGTGAGCATGACGGCAAAAGTCCCCAGCTCTTCAACCCCCGTGCGAGCTGCAAGATTGCGCAGGGCTTTCTCGCGGGTGCCGCCGGCGCGCATTTCGAGGTTGGTCAAATGCAGCTCTTCAGCCAGGCAAACGCTCTTGATCTTGATCTCCTCGGCCACTTTTGACAGCGCCGCGTCCAGGCCCAGACCGGCTTCGACGCAAACCAGCATCAGGTCCGCCGCGTCGGGGAAGGTCTCAAAGATCTCGCGCTGACGAAGGCGCACCAGCCACCACAGCACCAGGTTGGGGATGTAGGTGCCCACCATCGCGCCAATGGCGACATAGAGCAGCAGCACCAAGCCTTCGCTCGCACCCATGACGCCCATGACCAGGTAAGCCCCCAAGCCAAAAGCCAGCGGCAGCGCCGTCTTGGCCGCGTAGTAAACCGGCTGGGCGGAAGCCTGACGTATACCGGCATTGAAAAAGCGCACGCGCAGGGGCGAAGCATCCCAGTCACCGGGTGGGGCGGACAGCTTGGCCAAGGGCCCGGCCAAGCGCACCACCGTCGCGGCCCAGGCCCGATCTGGTCCGCCCGCCATGGCTTCCAGCCGCTGCTCGGTTCGGGTCGGCGTGAACCAGATCAGCAAGCCCGCCACGCATGAAGTGACCGCCAAAAAAACCAGAAGAGGTAGCAACATATTCAACCCTTTCGTCAAACACGTATGCGCACGATGAAGCGCAACATCACCACGCCAAAGGCCATGAGCAGCAGCATGTACTTCACGATGTCGATACCGATGGGGTCCGTCCACAAGGGCGACATGAACTTGGGGTTGAAGATATTCATCAGGGCTGCCAAAGCGAAGGGCATCAGCGCAAGGATCCAGGCGGACAGCCGCCCTTCAGATGACAGCACGCGCACCTTGGCCAGCAGCTTCAGCCGCTCGCGGATGAGACGGCTCAAGTTACCCAAAACCTCGGTCAGGTTGCCGCCGGAGTCACGCTGAATCAGCACCGACACCACGAAATAGCGCAGGTCTGTCAGCGGTACGCGCTCTGTCAAATTGGTCAGCGCCTGTTGCAGTGACACGCCAAAGTTCACCTCGTCATGCACCGCCCGGAACTCGCTGGCAATGGGGTCTGGCATCTCGTCACCCACCATCTGCAAGGCAGATGAAAAAGCGTGGCCTGAACGCAGCGCGCGGCCCATCAAGTCCAGTGCTTCGGGTAACTGGACTTCCAGCTTGACCAGACGCTGGCTGCGCAGGCGGGCCAGGTACAGCCAGGGTAAGGCTGACACTGCAACACCCACGGCCAGCGCCAGCAAAAAAGGCTGGCGCCCCAAAGCCCACAGCGCGCTGAGTGTCAGCAAGCCGATCAAGAGGCTGGCCAGCAGCAGCCGGAACACAGGCCACTCGCGCCCGGACTGCAAGACGAAATGGTCCAGGCGCTGAGCCAGCGGAACATTCAGGAGCAAGCGGTCAATCAAGGGCACCTGGCTGAACATGCGCGCCTTCAATAACGCGGTCTGGGCACTGCCATCATGTTCTGCGCCCAATGCCCGCAAGCGGCGTTCAATTTTTTGGGCTGCCGGCCCCTTGTAGTTTTGCCAGAGCACATTCAAGGCCACCAGCAGCAAAAGCACCGCCACAAAGGTCAGACTCGCCGTGACCAGCACCGGGTTGATGTTGAGTGCATTCATCGTCGGCCTCTTTCAGTGGTGCTGCCGCGTGGGGTCGAACATTTCTTCAGGCAGCAGCACACCAAAGGCACGCAGACGATCCCCAAACTTGGGCCGCACGCCGGTGGCTTGAAAGTAGCCCAGCACCTCACCGTTCGGGCCGATGCCAGTCTGCTTGTAGGTAAAGAGCTCTTGCATGGTGACCACGTCGCCCTCCATGCCGGTGATCTCCTGGATGCTGGTGATCTTGCGCTTGCCGTCCAACAGCCGCAGGGCCTGCACCACGACCGTGATGGCCGAGGCGATCTGCTGGCGGGCGGCGCGATGCGGTAAGTTCAGGTTGGCCATGCCGATCATGTTTTCAAGCCGGGCAATGGCGTCGCGCGGCGTGTTGGCGTGGATGGTGGTGAGTGATCCTTCGTGGCCGGTGTTCATGGCCTGGAGCATGTCCACCGCCTCGGCACCGCGCACCTCGCCAATCACGATGCGGTCCGGCCGCATGCGCAGCGCATTGCGCACCAGCGCCCGCTGCGTGATCTCGCCCTTGCCCTCGATATTGGGCGGCCGGGTTTCCATGCGGATCACATGCGGCTGCTGCATCTGCAGCTCAGCTGCGTCTTCGATGGTGACCACACGTTCAGAGGTCGGAATGTAGCCCGACAAAATGTTGAGCAAGGTGGTCTTGCCGGCGCCTGTACCGCCCGAGATGATCATGTTGACCTTGGCCTTGGCCAGGCCCTCCAGCATCAGCGCCATGTCGGGCGTCAGGCTTTTATGCTCGCCGTCAATCAGGTTGTGCATCTTCAGCGGAATGTGCGCAAAGCGGCGAATCGACATCATGGGCCCGTCCAGCGCCACGGGCGGGATCACCGCGTTGACACGCGAGCCATCGGGCAGTCGGGCGTCCACCATGGGACTGGACTCGTCGATGCGCCGACCCACCAGGGACACGATCTTGTCGATGATGCGCAGCAGGTGTTTTTCGTCGGTGAAGGTCACATTCGTGAGCTCCAGACGGCCTTTGCGCTCCACATAAATCTGCTGGTAGGTGTTGACCAGAATGTCGGACACCGTGGGGTCAGTCATCAGCAGTTCAAGCGGGCCAAAGCCCAGCATTTCATGCTGGATGTCGCGGATCAGCGAACGCCGTTCCACATCGTTGATGGCGGCCAGGTCGTCCAGCAACAGCCTTTCGACCATCACCGCGATCTCATGGCGCAGCGCATCGGGGGGCAGCGACTCAAGCACCGTCAAGTCGAACTTGTCGAGCAGCTTAAGGTGCATGCGCTCCTTGAGCAACTGGTAGGCACCGGTTGCCGCAGCGGGCATGGGCCGGGGTTCAGGCGCTGTCTCAGGCAGGGCAGGCACAGGAGACGAGGCGGGCTGTGCGGGCACAGCCTCCAGCACCGGCTCGATAGGCCGGGCCTTGAAAATTTCACGAAGCGACATACGGCGGCTTTCTCTTGCGGGCTGGATTCAGAAACCTGGGATCAAGAACGACGGAACAAGCGGCCGAGCAGGCTGCGGCTTTCTTCAGCACGCGGACTCAGTGCGAGTGCAAATTCAGCCAGGTTGCGGGTGACGGGGTTGGATCGCGCTTCTTGTGCCAGGGCCGTGCCGTTGTTGATGGCGTCGTTCACCTCTTTGTAAGAGTTGGGCACCGTGCGCAAGCTGGTCACGCCCAATGAACGCTGAATGCCGTCGAGGCTGACCGGGCCCGCCTTCTCGTAGCGATTGACGATCACCTCGATCTTGCTGGGCGAATAACCCAGCGACCTGAAAACCGCCAGCAACTTGCTGGCGTTGCGCACACCAGGCAACGCCGCCTGCAGCACGGGAAAGATCTGGTTCGCGCGGTCCAGCGCCTTGATGGCCAGCGTGTCCAGCGTGCGGCTCATGTCGAGCAACACAAAGTCATAGTGCGCTGCAGCCACGGCCAAAATGGCGTCAATGTGCTCAGGCTTGATGTCCATGGCCTGGGCCATGTCTTCAGGCGCCGCCAGCACCTGAAAGTTGGGTGCCACCTTCACGGTGCATGCAGACAGAAAGGACGCGTCCAGCCGGCTGATGTCGCGCGACACATCAGCCAAGGTGGCGTGCGGCGTGCCTTCATGCACAAAAGACAGCGCATCGCCAAACTGCAGGTTCAAGTCCACCAGCAAGACGGACTTGGTTTCAGCCAATTGAAAGCCCAGATTGGCGGCCAAAAAGGTGGCGCCGCTGCCGCCCTTGCAGGACATGAAGGCCAGCACCTTGCCCGGCTCGCGCCGGCTCACAGGCTTGAGTTTGGACGCTACACGCGCCAGCGCACCGTCCAGCGACTCGGCCGATGCCGGAGACGGCAGCACCTCGCGCACACCGACGCGCATGGAGTTGATCAAAAACTCCGGCGTCTGCGAGGCGCAGAGCAAGATCACGGCGGTGTTTGGATAGTTCGTGGTGATGTGCTCGACCTGAGTCAACTCGGCCGGGTCGCAGCACATGCCATCCACCAGCATCAGGTCGGGCGCGTCTTGCTCGGCAATCTCGCGCATGCGGCTCTTGCCACCTAATACGCGGCGCGTCTGGTGACTGCCTTTGTCCAGGTGACCGCCCATCTCGTCCAGGTGCGCCGGGTTTGGGGAAATCAAGGCAATTTTCATGGCTAACTTTTTGGCGGATCAGAGATCTAAATAGGGAAAAATTCTCAGCTGCAGACAGTGCTGCTCTCGGGGTCCTGGCCCATCACTTCGCGGGGCAGGTAAGTTGAAAATCCGGGCATGCCGATGGCACCGTAGGTTGAAAAACCCACGGGCGATATCCATTGGTAGTTCAAGTCGCGAATGCGCACCTCCACGCCTGCGCAGCTGGTGGCATCGCAGGTCGTGCTGACTTGCCCCGCCTCATCAAACCAAGTGACCTGAACGTTTTCAGTGGTCAGTTGCGGCAAGAAGACCTGCATGTTGCGCACCACGGCGGCCGCGCCCTGGTCGCAGACTGCCGCGGTTCGCGCGCCCCAGCGTGTGGCCTCGTTGGCCGCATTCCAGGTCCAGAGCATCCGGGAAAAGTCCAGGATGCCCAGCACCACCGTCAGGAAAAAAATCAAGGTCAGCGCAAATTCAACCGCTGTTGCGCCGCGTTGCGAATGCCTTTTCATAGCTGCGCCCGCATGGTGGCCCTGATGGGGCCGTAAGGGATGAGGCCCGCCGCATTGCCGAACTGCACGCCGAAGGCACTGCCCAACAGCGGCCTGAAGGCATAACCGGTGATCTGCACGGTGACCGTATTGATGAGCGGATTGCTGCCTTGCGTGGACCAGGTGATGTTGCTGTCAGGCACGTTGGCCAGGCTGAGATCCAGGGCCAGGGGAGCAGCGTCGGCTGGCGGCTGGGGGCTGCCATAGACCACCAGGTTACGCGCGGTCAAGACGCGCGCCGGGTCCGTCGTCTTGATGCTGGGGTCTTGCACCGACAGGTAGCGTGCCGCGTCACGCACCGCCTTGGCCAAGGTGTTGTACTGGTACAGCGCGCGGCCCAGCTCGGTGACCAGCAAGCTCACCACCAGCAGCAGGGGCAAGACGAGCGCGAATTCAACCAGCGCGACACCTTTGTACTGAAGGCGATGGCTGGGCCCTGCAAGCGAGCGAGGCTGGGTACGTCGCATCAGCGCACCAGCGTGGGAACGCGCAAACTGCCGGAGCCGCCCGGAAGCCCGATGGTTGCGCAGGGATTGTTGGTCGGGCTGCTGGCGTCACCGATGAACTCCAGCCACATCTTGGGCTGCTTGCCATTGGCGTTGGTCGGCAGTGGATGCAGCATGAGCATGCAGGCAAAGTCCACCAGCTTGATGGCGGCGGAACAGTCTTCCACCACGCCGATCGTGATGATGCGGCGGTTCGCTCCGTTGGCATGGACGGTCGGACTTGCTTTTTTGGAGCCCTCTTTCACAGCGAGTCCACCCTGGTCATAGTCCTTGGCGTCTGACTGGAAGGCCGTGTTATTGGCCCGCTGATACGCAAAGCCGTGGCTGGACGTGTCGTCGTACCGCCCCCGCTTGTCAGCGGGCAACGTGCTCCGATCCCCGTCGTGGTACCAGGCGTAGCCCGTCAGGTCGGGCACGTTGGTGGCGGCGTCATAGCTTGCGGTGTAAATGCCAAAACGTGTGTTCCATGCCGCCACGGCACCATTGCTCTTGCCTGGCTTGCCAGAAGCCTCCGAGATCAGGGTGGATGTCCCAGGCAAGTTGCATTGGTCGGTGCCCGCCAACAAGTCCTTGATTCCTCTTGTGCCTCCTGCGTCGTTGTCTCCCAAATCAATCCACTTGAACTGGCCCGACAACTCGGATATCTCACTGTTCTTGGTGTCATTGGTCACGCCCTCGACCCAGTCGCCCCGCACATAGCCCCAGGGCGCCGCGCTGGTGCGCTCACTCGTTGGGCGCTTGCACATGGCCACCGGCATCAAGCAGTTGGTCTGCGCTGACGCCAGCGTGGCGGTGCCCGCTGCTTCGACGCCCTTGGACGCGGCGTAGCCCGACTCACCACTGAAGGCCGTGAACGCTTTTAAAAGCCAGGGCGCAATGCCCGACTTGAGTTGGCGGCACTGCACGTAGCGGGCATTGGCGGGCGAGATGACACGGTCGTAAACGCCGTCGAGCGTGTCGTTGAACTGCACATCGGCATCGACCAGCCCGACGGGCGATGTCTGGAAATTGAAATTATTCAGGTTGCCTGCCGTACGGCCGGCTGCCGTGGCGCGCGTGATGGCGCTACTCGAACCGTCGAGCTCTTGCGCAGCGGCCAGGGCGCAGCTGTCCATGGCGGTCTGCAATTCGGTCTTGACGATGAAGAGACGGCCGAAGTCCAGTGCAATGCCTGTGAAGCCGAGCAGGAACAGCAGCATCATCGCGACCGTAACGATGACAGCACCTTGTTGGCTTGGCTTGGATGGGGCGCGTTTCACGGCTTGACTCCTGTTGGGCATGAGTGGATCGAAGCATCCAAAAGCCAGCCGCCGCTCAAAGCGGCGGCTGGCCGCGGACCTTAGACGCAGGTGGAAGTTCCAAGGCAAGCGCTCACGCGATCGACGAAAGTCGAAAAGGCACCGGTCGTGCCGTCCAGCAAGGTGGACAGCAAGATCACCAAGCCGATAGAAACCACCGCAATGATCAATGCGTACTCCACAACCTGCGCACCCTCTTCTTCTTTAGCGAAAGCAGTGACAGAAGAGCCGATAGATTTGATGAACTTGTTCATTTGATAAACCTCTTAAAGTGAATTGATAAAGCCGCTAGAAAAATTGGGCAAGTCGAATTGCCTGAATCACCGATCACATACTTGGGGCGCTGCTGATAGTTGTCTCCTCCATGCATCCCATGCTGTGATTTCTCCTCTTATTTCCCGCCCACCGCTCCGCCAATGTTGATCACATTGGTCACAGGCGGTGGCGCCTTGAAAGTGCCCTGGTAGCGCGTCATCGCCTCCTTGGCGGACACCCCGTCCATGCCCAGCACCTGGTCCGGGTTTTGGCCGGCGTTGGGATTCATCGTCATGTCGAAGCGGGCCTGGCGCACAGCGTCGCCAAACTTGGTGTCGTAGGTCGGCGTGGTGGAGCCACAGCCTGCCAGCAGCGCCACCAGCGTGGCCAGCGAGATGAGTGACAAGAGCGTCAGCAAGGACACGAGCGTGCGTTTTTTCATGGGGTGAGCGCTTTCTTGGCTATTCATGGGGCCTCCGATGTCGCAGGGGAAGTCGGGCTTGGGCTCTTGCCTTCAGAGGCGCCCATGAACAGCACCTCGGCGCGGTTCGGCTCGACGTGGTTGTCCGTGGGCAGCACGGCGGCTTTCATGAGCGGCTTGACCAGGCGCGGCGTGACCACAAAGATCAACTCGGTCTGGTCCTTCTGAAACTCAGTCGAGCGAAACAAAGCGCCCACCAGCGGCACGTCACCCAGGCCGGGGAAGCGGCTGATGCTCTCAGTCATGTTGTTTTTGATCAGGCCGGCAATCGCAAAGCTCTGGCCGTCTTGCAGTTGCACCGTGGTGTCTACCCGGCGGCTGCTGATGGATGGCAGAACGGAGGTGACGCCGCCCACGGTGGTGAAGGCCGAACCGGTTTGCGCAAGCTCGGACACCTCAGTCACCAGCTTGAGGTTGACGCGCGTGCCGTCGAGCACGGTGGGCATGAACTTCAGCCCCACGCCGAACTCTTTTTCTTCCAGGCTGATGGTGCTGCCGCCGCCGTCGCGGTTTTGCGCGACCGGGATAAAGATGCGGCCGCCCGACAGAAAACTGGCCGACTGGCCGCTGATGGCCATGATGTTGGGCTCGGCCAGCACGCGCACCAGGCCATCGCGCTTTTGCGCATCAATACCCAAAAAGGTGGCGCTGCCTGCGGTGGCCGACAAGGTGCCGGTGGCAGCAGCCGATGCGCCCCCCACGCCCGCAACCGCCGAGCCTGCGATGCTGCCCGCACCGTCAGCGAAGCGACCGAACACCCCTGGCGCGCCGCCAAAGATGCCCGACATCACACGGGAGGTACTGCCGTTGGTCAGCAAGCGGGAATAGTCGATGCCGAAACGGTCCAGCAAAGTCTTGCTGACTTCAGCAATCTTGACTTCCAGCATCACCTGCTGCGGCGAGGACAAGCGCAGCATGTTGACGACTTTCTTGCCGTCGCCATAAGACGTGGCCAGGCTCATGACTTCATCGAGCTTGACGGCATCGCTCACGGTGCCGCTGAGCACCAGCGCGTTCTCGGCACCGCGCACCTTGATCTGCGTCTCTTCAGGCATCAGTTCGCCCAGCTTGGCCTGCAGGGTGCCCGGGTCCACCGTCACCACGATGTCCCGAATGAAGCAGCGGCCGTCACTGGCTTGCATGATGATGTTCATCGCGCCCGACTTCTTGCCCAGAAAGTACAGCTCGGTCGGGCTGAGCAGCGTGATTTCGACACCGGCCACGCCGTCTGATTCAGCCTGGCGTGGCGCGGCTTGCGCCCCACCTGCGCCTGCCGGTGCGTTGAAGGTGGTTTCTGCCGTGGGCGCTGAGGTGCGGCTGTTGGACTGGCCGCCCACCACCATGCGGACGACGGGCACTGGCAAGCGGATCACGCTGGATTTGCCGAGCGTGACCATGCTGGGCGGGTCTACCGACACGGAGGCGCAAGGCTGCAAGGCGGGCGAAGGCGCAGTGCTGGGCCGCGCGGTGCGCGCGCTCGCAGCGCCGGTGGCTGGCGCCTGGCTTTGGGCCAGGGCCACCGAGCTCAAGGCACAGGCCAGCAGTGTCAGCACCGCTGCGCACTTGGTCGCTGCACTTTTGGCCGACGCACATTTAGCCGACTCACTTTTGGCCGACGTTCTCAGGTGGTTTTTATGTTGCAAAACAGATCCCTCGTTGACGGTTTTTTTAAAAGCAATTCAAAGCCTGGCTACCGTTCTGAATCACCTCGACGCAGACCGGCGCACGGGCTGTCGGCGCGGCAGTTGCCGCCGTCCTGGTCACCGGCTGGGGCCGGGGTCGCGCCACGGCGCTGGCCGGGGCCGACTTCACCGGCACCACGTTGGTGGTGCTCGTTGGGTTGAAAAGCTGGCTCTTGGTGATGCCCTGCGTGGCCACGCTTTCCTTGTCCACCTGGTTGCGTAAGACCAGCGACAAGGTGCCCACGCTGCGCGCCAAATCCAGTTTTTCAGAGTCCTCGGGGCTGAGCTCCAGCGTCACAGCGCTGACCACGCGCGGCTTGGTGTCGTCGCGGTTGGCTTCTTGCGCCACGGCCAGCACCAGCACATGCTCCAGCACGGTCTTGCTGATCTGGCGGTTCTCTTCACCACGACCGCCAGCGCCCTTGTCTTGCTGCGCATTGACCATCACGTCCACGTAATTGCCGGGCAGCGCAAAGCCGGCCACGCCCACCACGTCATTGACACGCACGGTCATGGCACGCTTGCCCTCGGCAATCACCGCCGACAGGCCGCCCTTGGAGCCGGGGGGCGCCAGCTTGCGTTCGATCACGGCCTCGCCCTTCATCACGCCGACCTTCACCACGCGGTCCTGTAGTTCGCTGATGTCCTTGTAGGCCCCGGCAGGGACTGAGCCTGCAGGCCAGTCCATGGTGGTCAGCATCTGTGGCGTGATGCGCCCGCCCAGATCAATATCGACCGCAGCCACCACCACCTTGTTGGAGGCGACGGTCTGCTTGGAGGCCATGTTGGCGGCGTACACCGCAGCGGCCAGGCCGATCAGCACAGCCAGGAAGAGCAAAGCGAAGGCTTTGAGGTTTTTCATGAGTCGGCTTCTTTAAACAGGGCGTTTGAGAATGTGTGTGATGGGGCTAGCGGGCATAGCCCAGCTGCGAAGCCACCATGAAGAGCGTGGTGCCCAAGGCAATGCTGAGCGCGTAAGGCATCTTTCCGATGGAGGGGGCGAGCGATGCCTGCGCATGGGGCCGCATGCCCCCGAGCACCGCATACAGCGCGCCTTGCGAGATGTCCCTGACGTTGAGCGCCATGCGCAGCAGGGCGCCGCGCAAGATGGCGTGGCCCACGGCCAGCACGCCACCACAGATAAATACAAAGAGCGCGGCGTAGAGCGTGGGCGTGAGGCCCAGGAAAGCGCCCACCATCGCCATCAGCTTCACGTCGCCGGCGCCCATCACGCCCAGGCCGTAAGCGGGCAGCATGATGAGCAGGCCCACGCCCAAGCCGCCCAGCGACCAGAGCAGCCCGTGGCCTCCGGCAAAGGGCACCATGGCGCTGTGCAGCAAGGCCAACGCGGCGCCGCCAAAGGTGAGCCAGTTGGGGATCTTGAAGCTGCGCACATCGACGATGCAGGCCACTGCCAGCAAGCTCAGCAACAGGCTGTTGCGCACATCGCTGAGCAGCATCCACATCAACTCGGCAAAGGCTTGGGTGTTGTCCATGGCGGATCGAATGGCTGTTTGATGGCTTGTTCGGCGCTGGGCGTCAGTCGTTCAGGCGGGCTTGAGTTTCAAGCCCTGCTCGAAGGCCAGCACCAGCAAGCCCAGCAAGGCGATGGCCAGCGAACAGACAAGCAGAAACTCTGACGGTGAAGCGCCCGCCTCGTCCCTTAAAAAGTGCGCCATGGCAGAAAACCCCGGATCGAGGAAAGGCATGGCGGTCTCCAGGCAGTGCAGTCATGTGGTCGTCTTGCAGTTCGCTACCAACAAGGAAATGTTTGGCTTAACGAACTTGACTTGACTTTAAAAACCAAGCGGGCACGGCGCATGAGAACGCCGTCCTGATTGCACTGGTACGAAGGTCCACGTCCCAAGCGGGACGACCTAGGAGAAAACGACTACGCCACCGGATGAGCTGAGGTGCGCCCTCTGCAAAGTCACAGAGGGGGACAGCTTGAAAAGAGGAAGGTCAGGAGACGATGTAAGCGGCCGAGCCGGCTGCGAGCAGCTTGCCGTTGGCGCCATGAAAGGCCATGCGCGTGCTGGCCACACGCGAGCCCAGCCGCAGCACTTCGGCGCTCAGATCAAAGTGATCGCTGATGCCGGGGCGCAGGTAGTCGATGCGCAAGTCAATGGTGCCGAGCTTGGCAAAGCGATGCAGCCGCTGCTGAGGCGCTTCGTCCATGTGGCGGGCGCCGATGGCGGCCATCACAGCCAGGCCGCCCAAGGCGTCAAGCGCGGCGCTGATGACGCCGCCATGCACGCGGTTGTGCGAGAAGTGCCCGACAAGTTCGGGCCGCATGTCGATGCGGGCCTTCACCTCGTTGGCCGTGATGGACACGACCTTCAAGCCCAGCACCTGGTTGAAGACGATCTTGTGCTCGAAGAGCTCCGTCAGCCCCGCGATGAACTCCGTCTCAAAGGCCAGGGCTTCAGGGGGCAAGGACACAGGCGCAGCAGCAGATCGGGTCGAGGTCATGCCCGGATTGTGGCTCAGCCTTTAAGCCACCCGGGCCGCCCGGCCTCAGAGCTTGGCGAAGTCCGGCCGGCGCTTTTCCATGAAGGCGGTGAAGGCCTCGCGTGCAGCGGGCTCCTTGAGCATGCGGCCGAAGCTGGCAGCTTCTTCATTCATGCGCGCGTCTACATCGGCGGCCGTACCTTTTTTCATCAAGCGCTTGGTCTCGATGAGGGAGGGCAGCGGCTTGGCGGCGAGCTTTTGCGCTTGCTGCTGGGCCAGCGCATTGGCTTCAGTGGGCGGCACGATGCGGTTGATCAGGCCCCACTCCAGCGCTGTTTCAGCCATGAAGGGGTCGCCCATCAGCAAGGCTTCAGCCGCACGCTGGTAACCCACGCGCTGCGGCAGCAAAAGGCTGGACGCGGCCTCGGGGCACAAGCCCAGGTTGACGAAGGGCATGGAAAACGCAGCGTTGTCCCCGGCGTAGACCAAGTCGCAATGCAGCAAAAGCGTGGTACCAATGCCCACGGCCGGGCCACACACGGCAGCGAGCACGGGCTTGGGAAAGCTGCTCACAGCACGCAGAAAACGGAACACCGGCGCATCGGCCGTCGCAGGCGGGTTGTTCAGAAAGTCGGCGATGTCGTTGCCAGCCGAGAACACCATGGCATGACCCTGGAACACCAGCACGCGCACGGAGTTGTCATCGCGTGCGGCTTCCAGTGCATCGGCCATGGCGGCGTACATGGCCGCGGTGATGGAGTTCTTCTTGTCCGGCCGGTTGATGGTCAGCGTCATCACATGCGCTTCGGTGTGGACCAGGATGTCTTGGGTGCTGCTCATGCTTGTCTTTCTTTCACTCTTTGTAGTAAACGATCTGATGGGTGCTGGCCAGCAACACGCCCGCTTGTGACCATAGCAGGGCCGACTGGTCAAAAAAGCCATTGCGAAAAGCCTGCGCCTCGGCCTGCCCAAGCAGGTAGCCGTCACCGCACTCGGCCAGCTCCGCACTGCCGGCATGAAAGTAAACCGTGAATGACACCGTACCGGCCGGCACACGCCTCGCGCGGCGCAGCCACACGCGCGGATAAAACGCGTCGGCCATGGCCGCCAGCGCAGGAAAGTCCAATGGGCGCGGCGGGCTGTCACGCAGCCAGAGCTGCGTCAGGCTGTGCTCGCCGCTGTCGTCCATCACGGCTGGCATGTGGCCGTGCACGGGGCGCATCTCATAGCGGTTGATCCATTCCACGCCTTTGTAAAGCGGCGTGCGCTCGGCTTCTTGCGGCCCGGGCACGGCAGGCAGCGGTCTGTCGTTCTGGCTCCAGGTCGCTCTGCGCGCAACGGTCACCAGGGTGGCGGTCATCACCACGGCGGGCTGGCCTTCAGCATTGGCCTGCGTGAGCATGACCGTCCAGTGCTGGGTGGACCGGTTGGTGCGCACCGGGCGCGCTGTCACCTCGTAATCACCGGCCTCCAGGGCCGCCGCGTAGTTCACGGTCAATGACAGCGGTTCGCCCAACAAGTCGGGATGGCGCAGCACGGCCTGCAAGGCTGTCGCTGCGGTAGTGCCACCGAAAGGGCCGACCATGTTCCAGTAGGCCTGGCTGGGCGTGCCTTTGTAAACGCCGGGCTGGCCTTCGACCGCTTGCAGCGCGATGGCTTCGTCGAAAGGGTGGTTGAAGGCGTACACCTCAGCCGGCGCGAGATCAGACACGCTCAAAAATCCCCGCAGCGCCCTGCCCCATGCCCACGCACATGGTCACCATGCCGTACTTCAGCTGATGCCTGTGCAGCGCATGAATGACGGTGGCCGAGCGAATGGCGCCCGTCGCACCCAGCGGGTGGCCCAGCGCAATCGCGCCGCCCATGGGGTTGACCTTGGCTGCGTTCAGGCCCAGCGTGTTGATAACGGCCAGCGACTGCGCCGCAAAAGCCTCGTTCAATTCAAACCAGTCGATGTCGTCTTGCTTGAGGCCTGCGTAACGCAGCGCCGCCGGAATCGCTTCAATGGGGCCAATGCCCATGATGTGCGGTGGCACGCCCTTGCTGGCGTAGCTCACAAAGCGCGCCAGGGGTTTGAGGCCGTGTTCCTTGATGGCTCTTTCGCTCGCCAAAATCAACGCGCCCGCGCCGTCTGAAGTCTGCGATGAATTGCCTGCGGTGACTGAGCCGCGCGCTGCAAACACCGTCTTGAGCTTGGCAAGGCCTTCCATCGACGTGTCGGCGCGTGGGCCTTCGTCCAGGCTCACCATGCGCGTGGTCTTGTGCACTTCGCCGCTGTCCAGATCAGGCCGGCGATCCGTCACTTCAACAGGCGTTATCTCGGCATCAAACTCGCCTGCCTGCTGCGCCTTGAGCGCCTTGGCGTGCGAGGCCACAGCGAACTCGTCTTGCGCATCACGCGAGACTTTCCATTGCTGCGCCACCTTCTCAGCCGTCAAGCCCATGCCGTAGGCAATGCCCACGTTTTCGTCATGCTTGAACATCGCTGGCGACAGGGACGGCGAGTTGCCCGACATAGGCACCATGCTCATGCTTTCAGTGCCAGCGGCAATCATGATGTCGGCTTCGCCCACGCGAATGCGGTCCGCCGCCATTTGCACGGCCGACAAGCCCGACGCACAAAAGCGGTTGACGGTAATGCCGCCCACGCTGGTCGGCAAGCCGGCCAGCACCGCGCCGATGCGCGCGATATTCAGGCCTTGCGGGCCTTCAGGAATTGCGCAGCCGCAAATGATGTCTTCAATGGCTTTCGGGTCCAGCGAAGGCACTTGCGCCAGCGCCGCACGCAAGGCGCTGACCAGCAGCTCGTCAGGCCGCGTGTGCTTGAAAAATCCGCGGTGCGAACGCCCGATGGGCGTGCGGCTGGCGGCGACGATGTA
>CAZNQE010000040.1:0-21919 GCA_964575005.1 uncultured Polaromonas sp.
GAAGGATTTGAGCCTGGCCCTGAGCGGCGCGCGCGCGCTGGGTGTGGCACTGCCGCAAACGGCAGGCGCTGCGCAGCTCATGCAGGTTTGCGCCGCCAACGGCATGCAGGACCTGGACCACTCTGCCTTGGTTCGCTCGCTGGAGTTGATGGCGAACCATCAGGTGGCTGAGGGCTAAAAAGCGCGTTCCCAAGAAAAAGCGCCTGTCACCGCAAGGTGGCAGGCGCTTTTTGTCGCCCGTTTTAACCGAACCGCTTTACAGCGTGTCGATAAAGCTGCGCAGCTTGTCGCTGCGGCTAGGGTGCTTGAGCTTGCGCAAGGCCTTGGCTTCGATCTGGCGAATCCGCTCACGCGTCACGTCAAACTGCTTGCCC
Source organism: uncultured Polaromonas sp. (assembly GCA_964575005.1). Classification (GTDB taxonomy): domain Bacteria; phylum Pseudomonadota; class Gammaproteobacteria; order Burkholderiales; family Burkholderiaceae_C; genus Polaromonas. Next base: position 375 of record CAZNQE010000040.1, read on the forward strand.
ACTTCTTCCAGCGTGTGGTCGGTGGACATCTCGATACCAAAGCGCATGCGCAGCACTTTGGCTTCGCGCGGCGTCAGGCTGTCGAGGATGTCTTTGACCACGTCGCGCAGGCCAGCCTGCATCGCGGCTTCCAGCGGTGCGGTGTTGGCGCTGTCTTCAATGAAGTCGCCCAGGTGGCTGTCGTCATCGTCACCAATCGGCGTTTCCATCGAGATCGGCTCTTTCGCGATCTTCATGATCTTGCGGATCTTGTCTTCAGGAATCTCCATCTTTTCGGCCAGGATGCTGGCGTCCGGCTCAAAGCCAAACTCCTGCAAGTGCTGGCGCGACAGACGGTTCATCTTGTTGATGGTCTCGATCATGTGCACCGGTATACGGATGGTGCGTGCCTGGTCAGCAATCGATCGCGTAATCGCCTGGCGAATCCACCACGTGGCGTACGTGGAGAACTTGTAGCCGCGGCGGTATTCGAACTTGTCCACCGCCTTCATCAAACCGATGTTGCCTTCCTGAATCAAGTCCAGGAACTGCAGACCGCGGTTGGTGTACTTCTTGGCGATCGAGATGACCAAACGCAAGTTGGCCTCGATCATTTCCTTCTTGGCATCGCGCGAGTTGGTCTCGCCGTCGTTCATGCGCTTGTTGATGTCCTTGAGGTGAGTCAAAGGCACCACCACGCGCGACTGCAATTCGGCCAGCTTGGTCTGCAATTCTTGGATCGGGGGCACGTTACGCGCCATCACCACAGACCACGGCTTGTTGGCCGCAACTTGTTTTTCAACCCACTTGAGGTTGAGCAAGTTAGGTGGGAAGTCCTTGACGAAGGTCTCCTGCGGCATGCCGCACTTGTCCACGATGATGCGGCGCAATTCGCGCTCTTTTTTGCGCACGTCCAGCACCTGGGCACGCAGCAAGTCGCACAACTTTTCAATCGTCTTGGCGGTAAAGCGCACGGTCATCAACTCGTCGCTCAAGGCCTTTTGCGACTTCAGGTAAGTCGGCGTGCCGTAGCCTTCCTTGTCGTAGGTCTTGTGCACTTTTTCGAAGTGCTCAGCGATCTTGTCGAAGCGGCTCAGCGCTTCTTTCTTCAGCTCTTCCAGCTTCTTGGTCAGCGCCTTGGAGCCGCCCTTGCCGTCGTCGTCGTCTTCTTCGTCGAACTCGTCGAAGTCTTCCTCGGCCACATAGTCGTCAGCCTCGTTGGGGTTCGAAAAGCCGTCCACCACGGTGGAGATGACGATCTTGCCTTCGCGGATTTCTGCGGCCAGGCGCAAGATTTCAGCAATCGTGGCCGGGCTTTCCGAGATGGCTTCCATCATCTTCATCAAGCCGCCTTCGATGCGCTTGGCGATCTCGATCTCGCCTTCACGCGTCAGCAGCTCAACGGTGCCCATTTCACGCATGTACATGCGCACCGGGTCAGTCGTGCGGCCGAACTCGCTGTCCACGGTGGACAACGCAGCTTCAGCTTGCTCTTCGGCTTCTTCTTCGGTCGCCACGGTGGCGCCGGTGTTGTTCAGCAGCAAGGTCTCAGCGTCAGGCGCCTGCTCGTACACGGCGACGTCCATGTCGTTGAGCATGTTGACCACGACTTCCATGGTCTCGGCGTCCACCAGCTTGTCGGGCAGATGGTCGGAGATCTCGCCGTGCGTCAGGTAGCCGCGCGTCTTACCCATCTTGATCAGTGTTTTCAGGCGCAGGCGGCGCTTGGCCATGTCTTCTTCAGACAGGACGGTTTCGTCCAGGCCGAACTCTTTCATCAAGGCGCGTTCTTTGGCCTTGCTGATCTTCATGCGCAGCGGCTTGACCTTTTCGGTCGTCTCTGCAACGGGTTCGCCGACGAGGTCTTCCTCAATGTCGGACATGTCTTCTTCGACATCACCGGCAGCGGCTTTTGGCTTGCGGCCGCGCTTGGCGCCCGTGCTGCCTTCAACGGCGGCGACGGGGTTCTTGGGCGGGCGGCCTGGCTTTTTCTTGGCCGGTGCTTCGGTTTCAGCCGTGGCAGGTGCGGCTTTCAGTTCAGCTTCTTTCTTGGCGGCGGCTTTTGGCGTTGTATTGGCCGACGCTTTCACTCTAACGGCAGCTTTGGTATCGGGGGCAGGGGTCTTTGACGACACAGACGTCTCTTTCTTCAGGGGATCAGGCTTCGAGGAGGGCTTGCCTGCCGAGCCCAGCGGAGCGGTGCCAGCGCGCTTGGCGGCTGGCTTGGCAGTGCTGGGGGCGGGCTTGGCCTTGGCAGTTTTCGTCAGGGGGGTCACCGCTTTTTTGGCGGCGGGTGCTTTGGCTGGTGCTTTGCTTGCGAGTTTCACGGCTGGCTTTGATGCCGACTTGACCGCAGGCTTTGAGGCAGCTTTGCTGGCTGGCTTGGCAGCCGTCTTTGCAGCAACTTTGGCAGCGGATTTGATGGGCTTCTTCGACTGAGAGGGCATGGCGAACTCCAGATGTCTACAAAAACAACTTCACAAGGGCACGCTGCACGCAAAAGGCGCGGCTTGCTGCAATTGGGGATGACCGAAGGCTTTGGCAAGCTGTCTGGGCGAACATTTGGGGTGCAGTCCTTGCGGAGGAGTTGGCTCTGTACCGAAGAGGCCCTGTTGTGCAGGGGAGCCGATGCCGGAGGTGCTGCTGTCGCGCTTGCCGTGACGAAAAAACGGATTATACCCACATGCCCATTTTTTCAGCAGATTTTTAGCGTTTTCTGAAACCTCATGGGGCCGCTTCTCGCTGCCGCCTGAGCTCCGCGTTCAGCGGCTTTTCAGCAGGGCAGACAGCTCGCGGTAACGGGCCATGGCTGCCGGATCGCTGCCGGCACGGGAGGCCAGCGCCGTAAGCTCTTGCTTGCGACCAAGGTCGAGCAGGGCGTCCAGTATGGCGCGCACCTCGGCCCAGTCGGACTCGATGCCTTCAGGAATTTGCGCCAGTTGGCCCAGCGCGTAACGCTCATGCGCATGGCCGCGGAGGGCCTCGCGGGCAGCGGCCCAGGGCTGGGGGCCGTGTTCATGCAGCTGGCTCTCAAGCCACACAAACAGCGGGCCGTGGGGCGCGGGCAAGCCCGACAACATCGCGTGCTCCTCAGGGCTCAGGCGATCCCAGGCCTGGGATTCGGTGAGCAAAGCGCGAAGCACACGGTCCTCGCGGCTGGCTGGGGTGATGCGGCCCATGACACGGCGTGCGGGCGCGCGGGAGGCGGCCCAACTCTCTCGGCTGCTGGCACTACCCGAACCGTATTTCCCGCTTTTACCGTAAGTACCGCCTTGGCCTCCTTGGCCATACGTGCGCTTGGCCGGCGCGCCGTCGCCGTAAAAAGGCACGGCGCCATCTGCATCGCCATAGCCTCCGTAGGCGGGCGGCTCGTTGCTGCCTGGTCCGTCGGGCAGCAGGCCGGCAAACTGTGCATCGCTGGTGTCGTCGTAGCCGGCGTAGCTGGGCGGGCTTGAGCGGAACGCTTCTTCACCCATGTCCCCGGCGTAACCAATAGCCTGTGGCGCAGACTCGGCGCGTGGCGCACGCTTGCTTGGACCCGTGCTCGTACCCGACCGGTTGCGGTTGCGGTTGGCGCTGGCGGGTTGCCACAGTTGAAGCAGCTCACGGCTGTCGATTTGCACTTGCTCGGCAATCTCGGCCAGTAGCTGGCTTTTCAGCGCGCCATCGGGCAACAAGCTCCACAGACCGCGCGCATTGCTGGCCATGTGGGCGCGTCCTTCGGCCGTGTCCATGTCGCAGTCTTGGCTGGCGGCATCGACCATGAAGCGGCTCAGCGGCACGGCGGCCTTGACCATGGCCGCAAAGGCGTCCGTGCCATTGGCACGAATAAAACTGTCCGGGTCATGCTCGGCCGGCAAAAACAAAAACTTGACGCTTCGCACATCGGTAGCAAAGGGCAGGGCGGCTTCAAGCGCCTTGCGCGCCGCCCGGCGGCCCGCGCCGTCGCCGTCAAAGCTGAAAACCACGCTGTCAGTGAAACGAAACAGCTTTTGCACGTGCTCGGCCGTGCAGGCCGTGCCCAGCGTGGCCACGGCGTTGGCAAAGCCGAGTTGCGCCAACGCCACCACGTCCATATAGCCTTCGGTCACCAGCGCGTAGCCGTGTTCGCGCAGGGCGGTGCGGGCTTCAAACAAGCCGTATAGCTCGCGCCCCTTGCTGAAGACGGGCGTCTCTGGCGAATTCAAATACTTGGGCTTGTCGTCGCCCAGCACGCGTCCGCCAAAGCCGATGCATTCGCCCTTGACGTTTCGAATCGGGAACATCACGCGGTCGCGAAAACGGTCATAACGCTTGGCTTCACCCGCCTGGTTTTCTTCACCCGGCTCGCCGGTAATCACCAAGCCGCTTTCAACCAGCAGCGGGTCGTTGTAGTCGGAAAAAACACTGGCCAGGCTGCGCCAGCCTTCAGGCGCGTAGCCTAGGCCAAAGGTCTTGGCAATCGCACCTGACAGGCCGCGGCCTTTGAAATAGTCGATGGCGCGGGGCGAGGCTTTGAGGTGTTTGATATACGCGGCGCCCGCTTTTTCAAGCACGCTCGACAGCGTGGCTTGCTGCTGCCGGGCCTGCGCCGCACGCGCCCGGTCTTGCGGGCTCACGTCGTCTTGCGGCACTTGTAGGCCGTACTGCTGAGCCAGGTCTTCCACGGCTTCAATGAAGCTCATGCCCGCGTGGTCCATCAAGAAGCTAATGGCATTGCCGTTTTTTCCGCAACCAAAGCAGTGATAGAACTGCTTGGCCGGGCTGACCGAGAACGAAGGCGACTTTTCACCATGGAAGGGGCACAGCCCCATGAAGTTGGCGCCGCCCTTTTTCAGCTGCACATGGCGCCCGACGATATCCACGATGTCGGCGCGGGCCAGCAGTTCCTGGATGAAAGATTGGGGGATGGCCATGGGTGAGGGAGACGCGAAGCGGCTGCGAAGAGGCGGTGAAGAGGCTATGAGCACGGCCAAGAGGCCGGGCGGGTGGTCGTCGATTCTGTCATAGGCCACAGCAGGCAAGCCTGGTGCCGTCCCGCCCAGTCGCCGGCCTGCGTTCGAGGCATTGAAGCCGCAAATAGCTCTTAAAAGTGCGTCACTGTGAGCTTCAGCCCCAAGGCTCGGGTGACCTTCAAGATGGTCGAGAACTCTGGGTTGCCCTTGGGGGATAGCGCGTTGTACAAACCTTCACGGGTGAGCCCCGTGTCTTTCGCCAATTGGGTCATGCCGCGGGCTTTGGCAATGTCACCCAAAGCCGCATTGATCAGCCGCCCGTCGCCCTCGTCTTCTGCAAAACATGCGTCCAAGTAAAGCTGCATATCCTCCTCAGTCTGGAGATGATCCAGCGCACTCCAGCGGCTAAAACCCTCGGGAATGTCGATCGTCAACGGATTGGGGTCAGTAGGCATGGTTCAGTCCTTCCAGTGATGGGCCAAGGCAATGGCCCTGTCAATGTCTTTGCCTTGCGTCGATTTATCGCCCCCGCACAACAACACAATGACAACGTTGCCATGTCGTGCAAAGTACAAGCGGTAGCCAGCGCCCGAGTCAATGCGCATTTCGCTCACGCCGTCTCGCAAGAATTTGTGATCGCCAAGATTGCCCAACTCTGCCCGCCGAAGCCTTGCGGCGATGCGAGCGGCGGCCTGCCTGTCGCGTAACTGGCTGGCCCAGTTCGCAAATTCGGCCGTCTTGAGGATCTCAAACATCAGGAAAAGTGTAATCCATGAATGACACCTTCGCCTAGCACTGCGGCTGCTCACGATGTGAGCAAACTTCTCTCGCCCCATGAAGGTAATCCTCGCGAGGCTTTGGAGCGAGTCCACGACTTACCGTTGAAAGCCCTCTAGAACGTTCACTGCGTTCACGCCCACCTCGGCCACGGCATAGCCGCCCTCAAAAGTAAATACCGTGGGCAAGCCCAGCGCACCGAGCGCCCGGCCTATTTGCAGGTAATCAGCCGAGCGCAGCGTGAAGCCGGAAATCGGGTCGCCCTCAAAAGTGTCCAGGCCCAGCGGCACGACCAGCGCCTGCGGCGCAAAGTCGGCCACGGCTTGCAGCGCTTGCTGCAAGGCGTCAAACCAAGCCTCAAAACCCGTGCCGCGCGGCAAAGGCAGGTTCAGGTTAAAGCCTTCGCCAGGACCTGCGCCGCGTTCGTCGGCATGGCCCAGAAAGAAGGGGTATTCGGTGCGCGGGTCGCCGTGGATAGAAGCGGTGAAGACATCGGTCCGCCCATAAAAGCAGGTCTGCGTGCCGTTGCCGTGGTGGTAGTCCACGTCCAGCACGGCCACGCGCTGCAGCCCGCCGTCGCGCAGGGCCTGCGCGGCGATGGCGGCGTTGTTTAAAAAGCAATAGCCGCCCATGTAGCCCGGCCCCGCATGATGGCCCGGCGGTCGGGTCAAAGCCATGGCGCTGTGCTCGCCCGCCAGCAGGGCTTGCGCGGCGGCCAGTGCGCAGGCCGCACCTTCACGCGCCGCAGCCCAACTGCCCGCCGTTAAGGGCGTGCCCGCGTCAAAAGCGTACTGCCCCAGCCGCGCTGCAAAGTTGAGCGGCGGCGTGTCCAGCCGAAAGGCATGCGGCTGCGCCAACGGCCAGACCGACGGCAGCGCATCCCGCGCCGCATTGGCCGGGTCCAGCGCCACCCAGTCGTCCCAGGCGCTGGCCAAAAAGTCCAGGTAGTCGGCGCTGTGCACGCGGCGCAGGGCTGCGTCCAGCGGCAGGTCGGGGGAGGGCGTCAGCAGTTTGCCGACCGGGCGCCGGGCCAATTCAGCCAGCACATGTTGCAGCCGCTCCGGAACTTCGTGGCAATCGACGAGGCGGCCGCGGAACATTTCCTGGCGGCCGACGTGTTCGGCATGACGGGTGTTGTGGAAAATTTGCATACGCTGACTTTAGTCGCCCATCACCACGCCTTCGCGCCTTGGATCAGCTCCGCCAAAAAGCCCGCTGGGCGTGCGCTCAATCGCTTGCAGCCCACTGGTCAGCGCTTGTTCCCGCACTTCGCCGCCACGGGCTTTGAGGGCCTCGACGGTGGCGGGTGCAAAGCGTTTTTCTTCCAGCAGCAGCGGGCCGCCCAGGTTGCCGAAGTTGGGCAGGTCGATGGCGCGCTGGGCGTCCAGGCCCCAGTTCAGGCTGCCGTAGAGCAGCTTGGCCGTGTAGTGAATGATGAGCGCGCCGCCGGGGCTGCCCCCGCTCATCACCAGCGCGCCCGTGGCTTTGTCAAACACCAGCGTGGGCGACATGGACGAGCGCGGGCGCTTGCCGGGCTCGACGCGGTTGGCAATCGGCTGGCCTTGTGCGTCTGTGGGGCGGAAGCTGAAGTCGGTCAGCTGGTTGTTGAGCAAAAAGCCTTTGACCATTTGCCTGGAGCCAAACGCGTCTTCGATGGTGGTGGTCATAGCCAGCGCGCGGCCTTGACCGTCCACGATGCTGATGTGGCTGGTGCCATATTCCAGTTGATGTGGCATGGGCGCGAAGCTGCTTTTGACGCCGTTGGGCTGGCCCGCTGCAGCGCTGGGCATGCGTGTGGGGCTGATGAGGCGTGCGCGCTCGGCCAGGTAAGTCGGGTCGAGCAGGCTGAGCCAGTTGCTGCCGGGCGCGGGCACAAAAGCGGGGTCGGCCACGTACTGTGCGCGGTCGGCAAACGCCAGACGTGAGGCTTCGCTGTAGAAGTGCAGCCAATCGGCGCTGGGTTGGGGCGTAGCGGAACTGGTGACCAGCGGCAGGCCGGCAGCCGGCGTCTGGCCCAGCATGCCCAAAATTTGCCCCACCGCAATCGCGCCTGAACTCGGTGGCGGCATGCCGCAGATGCGGTATTCAGGTATCGCTTGGCTGGGCTTGGCCGCGCGGTAGTCGTGGCACAGCGGCGCGCGCTCGACGGCTCTGTAACCCGCCAGGTCTTGCAAGCTCATTTGCCCCGGCCGCTGAGGATGCTGCTGGACCTTGCGCACGATGGCCTCGGCCACCTCGCCTTCGAGCAATGCACTGGACCCTTGCGCCGCCACGCGCTTGAGGACTTGGGCGAGTTCAGGGTTTTTCAGCACATGGCCCACGGGCCACGGTTTGCCATCAGGCGCGTAAAAGTAAGCGGTAGCTTCAGGGTCGTTTTTAAGTTGCGTCTCCGCGGCCAACAGCGTGTGCAGGCGCGGGCTGACCGCAAAGCCTTGCTCGGCCAAAGCGATGGCTGGCCCGAACAACTGCGCCCACGGCAACTGCCCGTGCTGCTTGTGCGCCATTTCCAGCATGCGCAGCGCGCCGGGCACGCCGACCGAGCGGCCGCTGGCCACGGCTTGGGGAAAGGGCAGGGGCTGGCTGTTGGCGTCCAAGAAAAGGTTACCGTCGGCGGCGGCCGGCGCCGTCTCGCGGCCGTCAAAGGCCTGGGTTTTCTTGCCGTCGTGATGCAATAAAAAAGCGCCGCCAGCAATACCGCTGGACTGCGGCTCAACCAAGCTAAGGACCATCTGCACGGCAATGGCTGCATCCACTGCCGAGCCGCCTGCGCGCAGCACTTGGTAGCCTGCGTCGGTGGCCAGCGGGTTGGCTGCCGCGACTGCAAAGCGCTTGGTGGCCCAGCCGGGCTTGGCCGTCAGGCCGGACGCGCCTTCGGGCTGGCTCGGGCTGGCCAGTTCTGGAGCGCGGTATTTAAAAGCTGGTGGACTGGCACAGCCACCAAGAAGACCGCCCATCAATAGAGCAGTAAAAAATGAAGAAGGGCAGGGCGCAAAGGTTTTCATCTCTGCATCCTGCCCTAGCTCTGATAAGCGCTCAATCCGGGTAAACCGGCGTCAGCTCGCCTTATTTCGGAGCCAGTCGAATCGCTCCATCCAAGCGAATCACCTCACCATTGAGCATGTCGTTTTCAATGATGTGTTTGGCCAGTTTGGCGTAGTCCTGCGGAGTACCCAGACGTGACGGAAAGGGCACGCTGGCGGCCAGCGAGTCTTGCACTTCTTGCGGCATGCCGAACATCATGGGCGTGCCAAAGATGCCGGGCGCAATTGTCATGTTGCGGATGCCATTGCGGGCCAGATCTCGGGCAATCGGCAGCGTCATGCCGACCACGCCGCCTTTGCTGGCGCTGTACGCAGCTTGGCCCATTTGGCCGTCGTAGGCGGCAACCGATGCAGTCGAAATCAACACGCCGCGCTCGCCGGTGGCTTCGGGCTCGTTCTTGCTCATGGCTTCAGCAGCCAGGCGAATCATGTTGAAGCTGCCGATCAGATTGACGGTGATGGTTTTGGTGAATAGCGCCAAGCCGTGCGCGCCGTTTTTGCCCACGGTTTTTTCAGCCGGCGCAATGCCAGCGCAGTTGACGAGGCCCATCAGCTTGCCCATGGACACAGCCTTGGCCACCACGGCCTGGCCGTCGGCTTCCTGGCTCACGTCGCACTTGACGAAAGCACCGCCGATTTCCTTGGCAATCGCTTCGCCTTTTTCAGCCTGCATATCAGCGATCACGACGGAGCCGCCGTTGGCTGCCAGCATGCGTGCCGTGCCTTCGCCCAAACCTGATGCGCCGCCGGTGACGATGAAAACCTTGCCTGCGATGTCCATGAAAACTCCTGGTTGTGTTGACGTTACGTCAATTATTGCGCATGAAAAAGCCCGAGCTCCTTACGGAGGCCGGGCTCTTCAAAAGTGCGGGGAAGGCTGCTTATTTGTAGCCAACGCGGTCCAGCATCTGCTGCACCTTGGTCTGGTTGGCGGCCACCGCGCTCACTGGGATCGTTTCAGCTTTGAAGCTGCCGCCCGTCATCGCTTGCAGCGCGGGGTTGCTGATCTTCACGCTGGCGACCACAGGCCACTCGTTGTTGCCGTCGGCAAAGTAGTTTTGCGCAGCGGGGCTGGCCAGGTATTCCATGAACTTGACCGCACTGGCTTCGTTCTTGGCGTGCTTGGCCACGGCGGCGCCGGCCACGTTTACGTGCGTGCCCCAGCTTTGCTGGTTCGGGAACACGATGCCGACTTTTTCCATGATGGCCTTGTCTTCAGGCGCGTTCGAGCGCATCAGGCGGGCCACGTAATAGGTATTGGTCAGCGCAATGCCGCACTCGCCGCTGGCCACGCCTTTGATCTGGTCGGTGTCGCCGCCCTTGGGCGTGCGCGCCATGTTGGCCACCAGGCCTTTGAGCCAGGCTTCGGTCTTGGCTTCGCCCAGGTGCTCGGTCACGGCGCCAAAAAGCGACAGGTTGTAAGGGTGCGAGCCTGAGCGGGTGCACAGCAAGCCCTTGTGCTTGGCGTCGGCCAGCTCTTCATAGGTGTCTACGTCGTCTTTTTTCACGCGCAGCTTGTCGTACACCACCACGCGGGCGCGGGTCGAAAAGCCGAACCAGGTCGTGCCTTCGGGCGTGGACTTGGCGCGCAGCGTGGCCGGAATGGCGGATTCAAGCGCAGCCGACTTGATGGGGCGGAACAGGCCGTCGCTGTCGGCTTTGCCCAAGCGGGCAGCGTCCACCAGCAAGATCACGTCCGCCGGCGAGGCCGTGCCTTCAGCTTTCAGGCGCGCCAGGATGCCGGCGTCGTCCGAATCCACACGGTTGATCTTGATACCGGTGGCTTTGGTGAAATTGCTGTAAAGCGCCTCATCTGTTTGATAGTGGCGGGCAGAATACAGGTTGAGCACTTGCTCTTGAGCGGAAACCGCGCCAGCGCCCAGCAGGGCAGCAGTGGCCAAGCAAGCAAGAAAAGACTTTTTGAACATGGTTCGTGAGCCGTTGGAGTGAAGATTTGATCAGTGTAATGCAAACACGAATAGTTCTCAATAAGTTTTTGACTTGGCCTTCGGCTGAGTCCGCGACTGAGCTGAAAGCAAGGTCGAATGGCGTGATAGCGGCGCTTTTGACCAGCTTGGTGCTGGCGGGCTGTGCCGGCCCAGGACCGAAGATCGAAGCGCCTCCCGCGCCGCCCACGTCTATCGCCGAGCCCGTGCCCAAGCGCGCCCCGCGCATCGGGCTGGCCTTGGGCGGCGGCGCAGCCAAGGGTTTTGCCCACGTGGGCGTGATCGCGGTGCTGGAAGAAGCCGGCCTCAAGCCGTCGTTTGTGGTCGGCACCTCGGCCGGTAGCCTGGTGGCCGCCTTGTATGCCAGCGGCAAGACCAGCGCAGAGCTGCAAAAAGCGGCGCTGGCCATTGAAGAAGTTGCCATCACCGACTGGATGCTGCCACTGATTGGCCGCGGCATACTGCGCGGCGACGCGCTGGGCCGCTATGTCAACGAAGCCGTAGCCGGCAGGCTGATTGAAGACATGCGCATTCCGCTGGGCGTGGTGGCCACCGACTTGGGTAATGGTCAGGCCGTGCTGTTTCAGCGTGGCGACACGGGCACGGCCGTGCGTGCGTCCAGCGCGGTGCCGGCGGTGTTTGTGCCGGTGCGCATCAGCGGGCGCGACTATGTGGATGGCGGCTTGGTGGCGCCGGTACCTGTGCGCTTTGCCCGGCAAATGGGCGCCGAGCTGGTGATCGCGGTGGACATTTCGACCCAGCCTGAAACGGGCGCGACAGGCGATACGCTGCAGATCTTGCTGCAGACTTTTTCCATCATGGGCAAAAGCATCAACCAGCATGAGCTCAAAGAGGCTGATGTGGTGGTGAGGCCTTCGCTGCTTGGCCTGAAAAGCGCGGACTTTTCAGCCCGCCAGCGCGCGATTGACGCGGGCCGCGCGGCCATGCTGGCGGCCATGCCTGCGCTGAGAGCGCGGCTGGAGGCAGGCGCTGTCGCTTTACGCTGAACCTGCATAGGTACAACAACAGACGAAAAAAAGGCCCGCACGAGGCGGGCCTTTAACGGGTCTGGAAACCGAAGTTTGCCGAGGACCCGAGGAGACAACTCAAAGCAAATTAACGCTTCTTGGCTGTAGGTGCCTTGGTGGCGTTCACAGCAGTGTTGCTCACAGCGGCGAAGTTGGCTTCAGCCATGTTCGAAGCTTGCTTGACGGCTTTTTGGACCGACTCAAAAGCGTTGTTGGCAGCGGCGACAGCGCTTTTCATGACGGCGACAGCGGTCTCGGAACCAGCTGGGGCGTTTTTAGCGGCGCCGTCCACCAGACCCATGAATTTGGCTTGTGCGTCAGCAGCTTGGCCTTCCAGGGCTTTGCCGAACTCGGCAGTGGTGCCGGTGGCGATGTCGTACAGGTGGCGGCTGTAAGCGGCGGTCTTTTCAGCCAGGGGCTGCATCAGGCCAGCTTGCAGGGCCAGCAGTTCTTGTGCGTCTTTCACGCCCATGAATGCTTGGGTTTGGTTAGCGGTTTCAGCCAAGGCAGCCTTGGAGGCTTGCACGTTCAGCTCGACCAGTTTTTCGACGCCTTCGAAAGCCTTGTTGGTCAGGCCGAAGAGGGTTTCCATGTTGGCTTTTTGCGAGGCCATGATTTGTTCAGCGGTCAACATATTCGATATCTCCAATGAGTTAAAAAAGTAGTTGCTCTGCTGAATCGTCTGGAGGACTCCATCAATTGCTGCACTGCAACATGACCTGAAGTATAGGGATTAACCCGAAGCGCGCAAGCCCTTTTTGTTGCACTGCACCATTTTAGAGGGCGCCCTCTAGTTAAGCTCTGTCCACTTTCACGTCTGTCATTCGCGTCATCCATCGGACTCCCACGGACTCCCTTTGCAAGCTTTTTACGCTGATCATTTCGTACTCCCGTTGCCTGAAGGGCACCGTTTTCCCATGGCCAAATACAGCCGCCTGCGGGCGCGTCTGGCCGAGGAACTGCCGGAGGTGCGGACCGCCGAAGCACCACGCGCCTCCGATGGCGAATTGGCTTTGGCGCACAGCCCGGCCTATATAGATGCGGTGGCCACAGGCACTTTGCCAGCCTCGGCCCAGCGCGAAATTGGTTTTCCGTGGAGCTTGCAGATGGTGGAACGCTCGCGCCGATCAGCCGGCGCCACCGTGGCGGCTGCGCGCCTGGCGCTTGGCCTCGACCTTGGGCTGGCGGGCGGCCGCCCTGCGGGCATCGCCGCCAACCTGGCCGGCGGCACGCACCATGCCAGCGCTGACAAGGGCGGCGGCTTTTGCGTTTTCAACGATGCCGCTGTGGCTGCCCGGCTGATGCAAGCCGAGTGGTCACGTCGGCACGGCCATGGCCGCGCCCCGCTGCAAGTGGCGGTGATCGACCTGGACGTGCACCAGGGCAATGGCACGGCCAGCATCTTTGCGCAAGACGCCAGCGTGTTCACGCTTTCACTGCACGGGCAAAACAACTTTCCCTTTCGCAAAGTGGCCAGCGACCTGGACGTGGACTTGCCCGACGGTTGCGACGACGTGCCTTACCTGGCCGCACTCGAACAAGCGCTGGACGAGTTGGACCGCCGCTTTTCACCTGGCCTCGTGATTTACCTGGCCGGCGCCGACCCGCACGAGGCGGACCGCCTGGGCCGCCTCAAACTCAGTTACGACGGCCTGGAAGCGCGCGACAGGCGCGTGTTTGATTGGGCCTTCGCCCGCCGCGTGCCGCTGGCCTTTGCCATGGCGGGCGGCTACGGCACTGATATAGAGACCACGGTGGCCGTGCAGATGAACACTTACCGCGTGGCGCTGCAGTATTGGAAGAAGTGGCAAAAATGAGCCGAGGCTAAGTGACGGGCCACACTGGCAAAATCGACAAGATGAGCCGCCCCCCAGCCGAGCCCCGCAGCGCCTACAAAGCCTTTCGTTCGATCAGCACGCGCTGGTCTGACAACGACGCCTACGGTCATGTGAACAACGTGGTCTATTACCAGTGGTTCGACACGGCCGTGAACGCCTGGCTGATCGACAAGGGTTTGCTTGACGTGCAGGCCGGCGAAGTGATCGGCCTGGTGGTCGAAACGCAGTGCAACTATTTTGAGCCGCTGGCTTTTCCGCAAAGCGTGGAAGCGGGCTTGCGTGTGGCGCAGGTTGGCCGCTCGAGCGTGCGCTTTGAAATCGGCATCTTTGCCGAAGGCGCCCAGACTTGCGCCGCCCAAGGCCACTTTGTTCATGTTTATGTGGACCGGCAAACCCGCCGGCCGCACCTGCTGCCTGAGCAGCTTTTGTCCGCCTTAAAGGAACTCCAGTGAGCACCCTGAACACCAACCTCGTTGACGAAGCCATCACCAGCCGCATGTCGGCGCGCGCGTTTTTGCCTGACGCCGTGCCGCGCGCCACGCTGATGCACTTGCTTGAAGTGGCGAGCCGCGCGCCTTCTGGCACCAACACGCAGCCCTGGAAGGTATATGTGTTGCAAGGCGAAAAACGCGACGCGCTGGTCAGCAAGGTCTGCGCGGCGCATGACGCGATTCGCGCCCAACCCGAATTGGCCGCCGAGTACAAAGAGGAATACGACTACTACCCCGAAAAATGGGTGTCGCCGTACATTGATCGCCGCCGCGAAAACGGCTGGGGCCTGTACGGCCTTTTGGGCATTGGCAAAGCAGACAAAGACAAGATGCACGCGCAGCACCAGCGCAATTACCGGTTCTTTGATGCGCCCGTGGGCCTGATGTTCACCATGGACCGCGTGATGGGCCGGGGCAGCTTGATGGACTACGGCATGTTCATGCAAAACATCATGGTGGCGGCGCGTGGCCATGGTTTGCACACTTGCCCCCAAGCGGCGTGGAACGGCTTTTCCAAGATCATCCTGCCGCACATAGGCGCCGGCCCCGACGAAATGCTGGTCTGCGGCATGTCGCTGGGCTATGCCGACCCGGCCGCGCTGGTCAACAGCTTTCAAACGCCACGTGTGCCAGCGTCGGAGTTCACGCGCTTTGTCTGACGCGCGCCACTTTGATTCCCGCTTTCCCTTGAGCCGCCGCGCGTGAGCATCTCTGTCGTTCAATTGCTGGGCGGGCTGTCTTACGCCACCACGCTCTTTCTCATGGCGGCTGGCCTGACGCTGATTTTTGGCGTCACGCGCATCGTCAACTTTGCACACGGCAGTTTTTTCATGCTGGGCGCGCTGTTCACCGCCCACTGGGTGACGAACTGGTTTCCTGCCTGGGGCGACAGCGCCTGGCTGTACGCGCTGGCCATGTTGCTGGGCGCGGCCGTTGCGGCGCTGGCCGGGGCACTGGCTGAGTTCTTGTTGTTGCGCCGCATGGTCGGCGCGCCCGAGTTGTACCAATTGGTCGCCACCTTCGGCCTCACATTGGCCATGCATGACGGCATGCAATGGGCCTTTGGGCCGGACGAGGTATTTGCGCCGCGCTTTCCAGGGCTCAAGGGTTCGGTCGAGATTGCGGGTGAATTTTTCCCGGTGTATCAGCTGCTGATGATCGCGCTCGGTCCCTTGGTGTGGCTGGGCCTGCATGGGCTTTTACATCGCTCGCGCTTTGGCCGGCGCTTGCGCGCAGCCACGCAAGACCGCGGCATGCTGGCGGCACTGGGCGTGAATCCGCGGCCGCTGATGTTGGGCGCTGTCATGCTCGGCTGCGCGCTCGCCGGGCTGGGCGGCGCGCTGCAGTTGCCGCGCGAGCCCGCGCATTTGCAGATGGACGTGAACGTGATCGTCGAGACCTTTGTGGTGGTGGTCACGGGGGGGCTGGGCAGCATTGGCGGCGCATTTGCCGCCGCGCTCTTGATTGGTCTGGTGCATGCCTTCGGCATTCAGCTGTTTCCTGAAGCGACTTTGGTGCTGGTGTTTTTGACCATGGCGGTGGTGCTGGTCTTCAGGCCGCAGGGCTTGCGCGGCCTGCCGCCGGGTGCGCTGGACGGCGTGCGCGAATTGCCGCAACGCTTTCGCGGCCTGCGCCTTTCGGTCGGTGGGCAACTTGCCAGCGTGGCCGCCTTGCTGGCGCTGGCGGGGCTGGCCTTGCTGGGCGGGCCGTATTGGCAAACGCTGGCGGCAGACACGCTCATCTTGATGATTTTCGGCATCAGCCTGCAAGCCATGATGGGCCTGGGCGGCTTGGTGAGCTTTGGCCATGCGGCCTTCTTTGGCTTGGGCGCTTATGGCGCGGCGCTGTCGCACAGCGCGTTGGGTGCGCCTTTGCCTTTGGCTTTGCTTGCCGGCTGCGTGTTGGCATTTACTGTTGCTGCCGTGTTTGGCGCGGCAGTGGTGCGCAGTGCGGGCGTGTACCTGGCCATGCTGTCGCTGGCGCTTGCGCAGGTGGTTTGGGCGGGCGCTACGCAATGGGTCAGCCTGACGGGCGGCGACAACGGAATCATTGGCTTGCGGCTGGTGCCCGACGAAATGCGGGCGGTGTTTTACGTTGGGCTGGTGGCGCTGGCTTTGCTCGCGGTGCTGGCTTTGCGCGCACTTGCTTTGTCCGTGCGCGGTGCGGCACTGCAGGCGCTGCGCGATGCGCCGCAACGGGCGGCCGCGTCGGGCTTGCCTGTTAACTGGCTCAAGTACCGCGTGTTTGTTGAAAGTGCGGTGCTGGCGGCGCTGGCGGGCGGCTTGTTTGCGGCGCACAAGGGCGCGGTTTTTCCTTCGCTGGCCTCGGTCGCGATGTCGGTGGACGCGCTGCTGGTCGTGCTGCTGGGCGGTGTGCACCAGCTCTGGGGCGCGGTGGTGGGCAGCGCGATCTTGAGCTACGCCGGCGCCGAGCTGGGCCGCGAGCTGACGTATTGGCGCGGCTTGCTGGGCGTTTTCATCATGTTGATCATGGTGACCGCGCCTTCGGGCTTGCTTGGCCTGCTGGGTGGCCAAGGCCGGAGCCGCTGATGCTTGAAGTACGCGGACTCTTTAAATATTTCGGCGGCGTGCGTGCGGTTGATGGCGTGAGCTTTGAGGTGCGCCCTGGCCAATGCGTGGCTTTGATCGGGCCAAACGGCGCAGGCAAATCGACTTGCTTTGCCTGCATTGCCGGGCAGTACGCCCAAAGCGCAAAGCATGTGCAAAGCGGGCAGGGCGGTGAAGTTTTGTGGCAAGGCCACGCGCTTGGCAAGCTTTCGCCCGGCCAGCGCTTGCAGCGTGGTGTGGCGCGCACTTTTCAGGTGGCGCAAGTGTTTGAAGCTTTGAGCGTGCGCCAGAACGTGCAGTTGGCGGCTGCGGCTGCGCCTCGTAGCGTTTCAACCGGGGGCAGCATGGGGCCATCGCTGCCGCGCCTGTCGGCACTGCAAGGCCTGAGCGCGCTGCACACAGACTTCGCTCAGGCCCTGCTGATGCAAACGGGCCTGGCCGATCTGGCCGAGCTGGATGCCCTGAGCCTGCCCTACGGCGCCAAGAAGCGGCTGGAGCTTGCCATCGCTCTTGCCGCACGGCCGCAGATGCTGCTGCTCGACGAGCCGGCCGCCGGCCTGGCCGAAGCCGAGCGCGCCAGCCTGATGCGGCTGGTCAAGTCATTGGCCTCGCAAGGCATGGCCGTGCTTTACACCGAGCACAACATGGACGCCGTGGCCGGTGTGGCCGACCGCGTGCTGGTGCTCATGGAAGGAAAAATCGTCGCCGAAGGCAGCTTTGAGGAGGTCGCCAGTGACCCGGTGGTGCGCAGCCGCTATCTCGGAGAGATTACAGGTGAGAGGACAGGTGACAGGACAGGTGACAGGTCTGCCGGTGCGCAGGGAGCAAGCCATGCTTGAGCTACGCGACATCAGCGCCTTTTATGGCCCGGCGCAAGCCTTGTTTGACGTGTCCTTGCAAGTGGCTGCCGGGGAAATGGTCGTCTTGCAGGGTCTGAACGGCGCGGGCAAATCCACCCTGCTCAAGGCCGTGATGGGTCTGGAGGTGCAAGGCCAAGGCGCTGTGCTGCTGCAAGCTGAAGGCGAGGGCCATGCCGTGGATATTCAAGCCTGGCCCACGCACCGCCGCGCCCAGGCTGGCCTGGGCTTTGTGGCTGAAGATCGCCGGCTGTTCACAGGCCTGACAGTGCAAGAAAACCTGCACATTGCCGCCCGAGGCGACAGCCGGATAAGGTCGGAGCGTGAGGCCAAAGTGCTGGCGCTCTTCCCCGTGCTGGCCAAGCTGCTCAAGCGGCCGGCAGCGCACATGAGCGGCGGCGAGCAGCAAATGCTGGCCATTGCCCGCACCCTCATGACCGGGCCACGCGTCTTGCTGCTGGACGAGCCTTGCGAAGGCATTGCGCCCGTGCTGGTCGAGGCGATCCGCGACGCGTTGCTCGCGCTTCGACAGCAGGGCCTGGCTCTGCTGGTGGTCGAGCAAAACCAGTTGCTGGCCACCCGGGCTGACCGTTTGTTGCGCCTTGTTGCGGGTAAAGTCGAGGATTGATTTTTTTTGATTTTTTACAGGGATTCCCATGAGCATGACCACCACTCCTTCCGGCCTGCAGTACGAAGATACCGTGCTGGGCACGGGCGCCATTGCCAAAGCGGGCAACCATGTCAAGGTGCACTACACCGGCTGGCTTTACAACGACGGCGTGCAAGGCGCCAAGTTCGACTCCAGCAAAGACCGCGGCCAGCCGTTTGAGTTCTCGCTGGGCGCGGGCCAAGTGATTCGCGGCTGGGACGAAGGCGTGCAAGGCATGTCGGTGGGTGGCACGCGCCGACTGGTCATTCCGGCAGAGCTGGGCTATGGCGCACGGGGCGCTGGCGGCGTGATCCCGCCGAACGCCACTTTGCTGTTCGAAGTTGATTTTCTGGGCTAACACCTGAAGTCTCTGGGCCGCAAATAACTGCGGCCCATTTCATTGCCCACGCCATGATCATCACCAGCCTGCTCGACACCGACCTCTACAAGTTCACGATGATGCAGGTCGTGCTGCACCAGTTTCCGGGGGCGCAGGTCGAGTACCGGTTTCAGTGTCGCAACGCCGGCAGCCCGAACGTGCAGCCGCTGGCGCCATTGGTCAGTGAAATCCGTGAAGAAATCAGGGCGCTGTGCACGCTGCGCTTTCAAGACGCCGAGCTCGCTTACCTGCGCTCCATGCGCTTCATCAAGAGCGACTTCGTCGATTTCCTCGGCCTCTTCAGACTGAACGAAAAAAACATCACGGTCACAGCGCTGCCCTCGGGCCAGATCGACGTATCCATCAAAGGCCCGTGGCTGCACACCATCTTGTTCGAGATTCCGGTGCTGGCCATCATCAACGAGGTCTATTTCCGCAACACGCAAAAGCTGCCTGACTTCATTGAAGGCCGCAAGCGCCTTGACGTGAAGATTGGCCAGCTCAAAGGCGAAGGCCTGTCGGCGCTGAAAATTGCCGACTACGGCACCCGCCGCCGTTACAGCTGCGCCTGGCATGAAGAAGTTTTGCGCACTTTGACGGCGCGCCTGGGCGCAGGCGCGGCCGGGCAGTTTGCCGGCACCAGCAATGTGCTGTTTGCCATGAAGCTGGGCCTGACGCCGCTGGGCACCATGGCGCATGAGTACTTGCAAGCCTGTCAGGCGCTGGGCCCACGCCTGCGTGACAGCCAGGTGTTTGCCTTTGAGTCCTGGGCCAAGGAATACCGTGGCGACCTGGGCATTGCGCTGAGCGACGTCTACGGCATCGAAGCGTTCTTGCGCGACTTCGACATGTACTTTTGCAAGCTCTTTGACGGCGCTCGCCACGACAGTGGCGACCCGCTGGCCTGGGGCGAGCGCTTGATCGAGCACTACAGCAAGAACCGCGTGGACCCGCGTACCAAGACGCTGATCTTCAGCGACGGCCTGACCGTGCCCAAGACCATCGAGCTTTATCGCCGCTTCAATGGCCGCTGCCAACTTGCCTTTGGCATCGGCACCAACCTGACCAACGACCTCGGTTACGAGCCCTTGCAAATCGTCATCAAGATGGTGCGCTGCAATGGCCAGCCTGTGGCCAAGCTGTCTGACACGCCGTCTAAAAACATGTGTGACGACGAAAAATACCTTGCCTACCTGCGCCAGGTTTTTGACATTCGCTGAGCCTTTATGAACAACCAGAATTTCCTCTCCAAGCTCCAAAGCCAACTCACTTTTTTGCCGCTTCTTGCGACGCTGTTTTTTCTGCCCGGCACAGCGTCTGCCGCTGAGTTTGATGGCGCGCAACTTGCTGTTTGGTGGGCCGTGCCGTTTGCCGGCCTCTTGCTGTCGATCGCCTTGATGCCTTTGGTGATGCCCACGGTTTGGCATCACCACTACGGCAAGATTGCGGCGGCCTGGGGTCTGGCTTTTTTGGCGCCCTTTGCCCTGCTGTATGGTGCTTCGGCCGCGGCGGTCAGCTTGGCGCATGCACTGCTGGCTGAATACATTCCCTTCATCGTCTTGCTGACGGCGCTGTTCACGGTAGCCGGTGGCATTCACATTCGGGGCAACCTCAAAGGCAGCCCGGCACTGAATGCCGGCATCCTGGCCATCGGCGCTGTGCTGGCCAGCTTCATGGGCACCACCGGCGCTTCCATGCTGCTGATCCGTCCTTTGATCCGCGCCAACGACAACCGGCAGCACAAGGCACACGTCATCGTATTTTTTATCTTCATCGTTTCCAACGCCGGCGGTTCGCTCACGCCGCTGGGTGATCCACCACTGTTTCTGGGTTTCCTGAAGGGCGTGGATTTTTTCTGGACGGTCCAACACATCTTTCCGGAAACGCTGTATTTGATCGGCTCGCTGCTCGCTTTGTTCGTCGTGATGGACAGCTGGTTTTACCGCCGCGAAGGCGTGCTGCCGGTGGACCCAACGCCGGACACGCGCAGCTTTGGCTTTGATGGTGCCCTCAACTTTGTGTTGCTCCTGGGCGTGATGGCGCTGGTGCTGATGAGTGGCGTCTGGAAGCCCGGCATCGCCTTTGACGTGATGGGCACCGAAGTCGGCCTGCCGGGCATCGTGCGCGATGTGGGCTTGGTCCTCATCACGCTGCTGTCGCTCAAGATCACGGCGGACAAGGTACATGAGGACAACCAGTTTTCCTGGGCGCCCATGCAAGAAGTCGCCAAACTCTTCGCCGGCATCTTCTTGACCATCATTCCCGTCATTGCCATGCTCAAGGCCGGTTTGAACGGACCTTTCGGCGCGGTGGTGGCTGCTGTCACGCGGCCCGACGGCCAGCCCGACCCGCTGATGTACTTCTGGGCCTCAGGCATCCTGAGCTCATTCCTGGACAACGCGCCCACTTACCTGGTGTTCTTCAACACTGCCGGGGGCGACCCGGGCGTGCTCATGACTACTTTTGCTTCCACGCTGGCTGCGATCTCGGCAGGCGCGGTGTTCATGGGCGCCAACACCTACATTGGCAACGCGCCCAATCTCATGGTCAAGGCCATCGCCGAAGACCGTGGCGTGCAGATGCCCAGCTTTTTTGGCTACATGGCGTGGTCGGGCTGTATCTTGCTGCCGCTTTTTGTTGTGATGGGCCTCGTCTGGTTCCGTTGATTTGTTAGCCCACCCCGCGTCCACCCTCTAAGTCTGACTTTCATGACCTCTCCAAACTCCGCTGCTCGCCCCAAGCTGTTGATGGCCCGCGCCGTCTTTCCTGAAGTGCTTGCACGCTTGTCTGCGCATTTCGACGTCGAGGCCAATCAGGCCGATACGGTCTGGACCAAGGCTGAATTGACCGAGCGCCTCAAAGGCAAGGATGCCGCTTTCACCACGGGCGGCGACCGCATCGACGCCGAGGTGCTGGCGGCTTGCTCGACCTTGCGCATGTGCGCCAACATGGCGGTGGGTTACAACAACTTCGACCTGGACGCCATGACCGCCGCAGGCGTCCTGGCCACCAACGCGCCGGACGTGTTGACCGAAACCACCGCCGACTTTGGTTTTGCG
>CAZNQE010000041.1:0-21654 GCA_964575005.1 uncultured Polaromonas sp.
AGAAGGCTTGCACCGCCGCTTGGTGGGTCAGGTCCAGCTCGGCGTGCGTGCGGGTTACGAGATTCGTCTGGCCTTGCTGAGCAAGAGCACGGCAAATGGCGCTGCCCACCATGCCGCGGTGGCCTGCGATGAAGATTTTTTCCACGGTCTTAATATGTGTTGAGCCCAAGCGAACGGCGGATACGACCCAGCTTGGCCAAGCCTGCAGTGTCTTGCACCCTGCGCATGCCGCCGCGGATGAAAACCAAGATGACAAGCAAGACGGCCATGCCCAGCGCGGACATGACCGCGACTTGCCCTTTTTTAGGGCTCACGGCTTTTTCCGGCAAGGTGGGAGTTTGCATCAGTCGAGCCTCGGTCACGCCTTCCAGCAGTTCTTCGAGTTCGACAATTTGCTTTTGGGCCGCAGCTGACGCATCAAGCAAGCCCGCAGAGCCGCCCGTTAGCAGATCTAGTGCGTCTAAGCGCTGGAAGCGTTGGGCTGCTGGCGTGCCTTTCGATGCCACCAATGATTGGGCCAGCTGGGCGGCAGCTGACTGAGCTGTCAGCAACCGTGCTTCGGCTTCGGCCAGTTGCCTTTCAAGTCTTGCTTTGTAGCTCCCCTTGGGTCTGCTTTGCGCATAGGCGCCTTCGAGCACGGCGCGGGCTATCGCTTGGGCTTGCACGGGCGTACTACCTGAGACGGATAGCGTCAGCAGCTTGTCGCTACGGCCAATGCTGGTCTTAATGTGCTGGCGCAGCGCCTCACGCGCTTGTTCGGCCGTGGCGTCGTGGCGCAGTCCTAGGTTTTGGGAAATCGGATCCAGCACGGCAGCAGACGTCATCAGGCTGGCGATCGCGGGCTCTGCCTGCAACACGGCGACGCTCTCAAAGGTCCGCGGCCATAAAAAGCTCAGGCCCAAAGCCAGCAACCCAGCGGCCAACGGACCCAAGATCAATAATTTGATGTTCTCTGACAGCAGCATGAGGATGTCTAGCAGGCCAATTTCCTCGGGGGGAGACGTTGGCTGGAGAGTGTCGTGCATTCCGTGCTGTCCTAGTACTTAATTAGTATTAATACTTACTCAAGTTAAATTTAAGAGGGAAATACACGGGGCGGCATTTGCGCCTCAAAACTGCAGCGCATAGACAAACGCCGTGGTCTCCCCCCGCCGGGTGATCAACCAGCGCCCTGCCTGAGCGCCAAGAAACGCACCCGCCACGTCTGCCGCAAGATCACGCCCGCTGGCATCGCCGCCAGCCCGGCGGCGGTCAACAAGTTCTTTGGCCAAGCCCACAGCCACAGCTGACCAAAAACCAATGACCGGGTCTTCGCTGGCGGCGGTAATCACAACTGCCAAGGTGGCAGAACCAGCAAAGTGCAGTGCTTTGTCTTCACCTGAAGAGCTTTGCGCGAGTACGGAGCCTGACCATAGGGCCAAGCAGAACAGGGCGATTCGAATGACGGTTTTGAGCATTTCTCAATGCTCGGGCCGCTTTCAGATGCGGGGTAGCGCGCCGATTCGCCGCGCTGGGTAGGAGGTTGCCGATTTTTGGCCGAGGACTTTTCGATGCCAAGGCTGGCTAATGCCGAACCTTATTTGTCAACGGCTTCGACACTCAGTCGCCCATAGTTGTCTTCAAACCGGACGATGTCGTCCTCTCCCAAATAGCTGCCGGACTGCACTTCAATAAGTTCGAGAGGGATGCTGCCAGGATTGGCAAGGCGGTGCGTTTCGCCCAGAGGGATGTAGGTGGACTGGTTTTCGGTCAGCAGCAGCGTCATGCTGCCGCAGGTCACCTCAGCCGTGCCCTGGACGACGATCCAGTGTTCAGCGCGGTGGTGGTGCATTTGCAGGCTGAGCGAGGCACCGGGGTTGACCGTGATGCGCTTGACCTGGAAGCGCTCGCCTGCGTCAACACTGTCGTAAGAGCCCCAGGGGCGGGCGACGTTGCGGTGGTCGGCGGCTTGGCTGATGTTTCGGGCTTCGAGCTGGCTCACCACGTCTTTGACTTGCTCTGCGTGATCGCGGTGAGCCACCAGCACGGCGTCAGGCGTGTCGATGATGAGCAAGTCGTGTGTGCCTAGCGCGACCACTGGTCGGTGCGGCGCGTGAATAAAGGTGTTGCGGCTGCCGTGCACCAGGCCCTGACCCTCGATACGGTTGTCGTCGCTGTCGGGCACAGACAAGTCGGCCACCGCGTTCCAGCTGCCAACATCGCTCCATTGGCCAGCGAAAGGGACGACGGCGACATGCGGGGCACGCAAGTGCTCCATCACAGCGTAGTCAATGCTTTGCGAGCGGCAGGCCTTGAAGGCTGCAGGCTCCGGGCGGATAAATCGAACGCCGCCTTGAAATCCGCTTTGCGTTAACTCTTGGCTGGCGCCAGCCATCGCGGCTTGGCAACTGGCCAGCACATCCGGCGCATGCTGGTCCAAGGCCTTGAGCAAGGTGCTGGCGCGGGTCAAGAAGATACCGGCATTCCAAAGCACGCCGCCTTGCAACATCAAGGCTTGGGCGGCCGCGAAAGCTGGCTTTTCAATAAAGCGCGCCACCTCGTGGCTGCCATTGCCCTGGGCTGCGCCTTGTTCAATGTAGCCATACGCCGTGCTAGGGAAACTGGGCACCACACCAAAGGTGACGATGGCCCCTTGCTGCGCTGCTGCGACGCCCTGGTGCACCGTGCGCGCAAAGCTCGCGATATCAGGAATGTGATGGTCGGCGGGGCAAAAAAGCAGCAACGGATCTGCGACCGCGTCGCTGGGTGCACCACCTGCACTGGCCTGATCCCGGATGACCTGCAGCGCGGCCAGCGCCATGGCCGCGGCCGTATTACGCGCTGCCGGCTCCAGGATCACACTGCCCTGAGCTTGCGCGGCGCGCAGCGCATCGGCCGCCATGAACCGATGCTCTTCCGCCGCCACCAGCATCACACCCTGACCGGCTGAGCACAGGGGTGCCAGCCGCTCCAGCGTGAGTTGCAGCAGGCTCTTGCCTGCGATCAAGGGTACGAACTGTTTGGGGAAACTCTTGCGGGAAAGCGGCCAGAGCCGGGTACCTGAGCCGCCGCAGAGAACGATAGGGTGCAAGTTCATAAGGACTTTGTGGATGCGAAATTCCAGGTGCTGACGCACATGTCAGTCAAGCTGCAATTGGCTTGCCAGCCGAGCAGGGCCTTGGCTTTGGTTGCCGACGCGTAGGAGCTGGCCGCGTCCCCTGGACGGCGGGGCACTGTTTCGTAAGGTATGTCGCGTCCGCAAGCCTGCTCGAATGCTTTGACCATTTGCAGCACGCTGAACCCTTGGCCTGAGCCTAGATTGATGGCGTGCCAGCCCGCATTGCCGGGCAAAAAGTTCAAGGCGGCAACATGCCCCGCCACCAGGTCAAGCACATGAATGTAGTCGCGCACCCCGGTGCCGTCAGGCGTCGGGTAGTCGTTGCCGAATACGCGCAGACAGGCCCGCTGACCGCTGGCCACCTGCGCGACAAAAGGCATGAGGTTGTTGGGCACGCCTTGCGGGTCTTCGCCAATGAGGCCCGAAGCATGCGCACCAACGGGGTTGAAATAACGCAGACAGACAGCTCGCCATGCCGGGTCTGCGCGGCAGAGGTCGGCCAGCATTTCTTCAATGTGCAGCTTGGACCGGCCGTAAGGATTGGTCGCGCCTGTCGGGTGCGCCTCGTCGATGGGCAAGTACTGCGGCTCGCCGTACACCGTGGCGCTGCTGCTGAAGATGAGTTGCTTGATGCCTTGCGCCTGCATGGCCTGCAAGAGGCTGATGCTGCCTTGGACGTTGTGGGCGTAATAGCTCACCGGATCTGCCACCGAATCACCCACGGCTTTGAGGCCCGCGAAGTGAACCACGGCTTGAATCGCGTGTGTTTGCAAGGTGTGCGTGAGCAAGGCCGTATCGCGCAAATCGCCCAGCACAAAGGGCATGGCTTGGCCCGTGATTTGGGCCAGCCGCTCGACCACACTGGCTTGGCTGTTGGACAGGTTGTCGTACAGCACGACCTCATGACCCGCTTGGGCAAATGCGACGGCGGCATGCGAGCCGATGTAGCCGGTGCCTCCGGTGAGCAGTAACTTCATGCGGGAACTCCTGACGGCTTCGATGCTGCGGCGTAGTCCGCGAAAGTTTGGCCCAGGCGATCTTTGGCCGAGAGCTGGACAGCAGCGCCTTGCAGTCGGCCCAGGGGCCATGCGATGCCGAGCGTCGGATCATCCCAGGCGATGCAGGCTTCAAAAGCAGGGGCGTAGTAGTCGGTCGTCTTGTACAAGAAGTCGGCGCTTTCACTCAGCACCATGAAGCCATGGGCCAGGCCGGGCGGCACCCACAGTTGCTTGTGGTTGTCTTCCGTCAGCTCCACGCCGGCCCAGCGGCCAAAGGTGGCCGAACCCGGCCGAATGTCCACCGCCACGTCAAAAACCGCCCCCCGCGTGACGCGCACTAGCTTGCCCTGCGCCTGTTGCGTTTGAAAGTGCAAGCCCCGCAACACGCCGCACGCGCTGCGGCTGTGGTTGTCCTGCACAAATTGCACGTCTTGGCCCGTGACCTGGTTGAAATCCTGCTGGTTGAAGCTCTCGAAAAAAAAGCCCCGTGCATCGCCGAACACTTTGGGTTCGAGGACCAAGACGTCGGGAATGAGCGTAGGGGTTGCGGTGTAGGGCATGGATTACTTCAAGAGGTTCAGCAGATAGTGCCCGTAGCCATTTTTTGCCAGCGGCTGAGCCAGCTTTAGGACGTCGTCTACGCTGATCCATTTTTGATGAAAGGCGATTTCTTCAGGGCAGGCGACCATGAGGCCTTGGCGCTTTTGCAAGGTGGCGATGAAGCCGGCAGCTTCGAGCAAGCTGTCGTGCGTGCCCGTGTCCAGCCATGCATAGCCGCGGCCCATGATCTCGACGTTGAGCTCGTTTTGCGCCAAGTAACGTTTGTTCACGTCGGTGATCTCAAGCTCACCGCGGTGCGAAGGCTGGATGTCCGCCGCGATGTCGCAGACTTGGCTGTCGTAGAAGTACAGGCCAGTGACCGCGTAGTTGCTCTTGGGCTGAAGAGGCTTTTCTTCAATGCTGAGCGCACGCTGCTGACCGTCAAAGTCCACCACGCCATAGCGCTCGGGGTCGTGCACATGGTAGGCAAACACGGTGGCGCCGGTGGGGCGCTCGCTCGCGTTATTCAGCAGCTTGACCAAGTCGTGACCGTAAAAGATGTTATCGCCCAACACCAAGGCGCTTGGGCTGTTGCCCACAAAGTTCCTGCCCAAGATGAAGGCTTGCGCCAGACCGTCCGGGCTGGGCTGCACCGCGTACTCGATGTTCATGCCCCACTGACTGCCGTCGCCCAGCAGCTCAGTAAAGCGCGGCGTGTCTTGCGGGGTGCTGATGAGCAGCACGTCCTTGATGCCGGCCAGCATGAGTGTGGTCAGCGGGTAATACACCATGGGCTTGTCATAGACCGGCATGAGCTGCTTGCTGACGGCTTGCGTGACCGGGTACAGCCGCGTGCCCGAGCCGCCGGCGAGGATGATGCCTTTGCGTGTGGTCATGGTTTCTTCTTATGAGGTGTTAAGCGGTTGCGCTGGTTCAGGCGTGAAGAATCTCGGCCAACATGGCATCGACGCCCGCTTGCCATTCGGGAAGTTGGATGCCCAGCGCTTGCTGCAGCTTGCCGCAGTCCAGCCGCGAATTCAGCGGTCGTTGCGCGGCGGTGGCAAATGCACTGGATGGCACTGGCGCGATCTCTTTGACCTGCCAAGGCAAGTCAGGGCGCAGCGCTTTGGCTTCGGCAATGACGTGGCTGGCGTAGGCGTGCCAGGTGGTTTGGCCTGCGGCGGCCAGGTGATAAACGCCTGCAGAAAATGGCTGTTGCACGGCTTGCGCGGTGACGCTGGCAATCAAGTCTGCACCCGTGGGCGCGCCGCATTGATCTTCGATCACCGTCAGGCGATCTTTTTCCTGCGCCAGGCGCAGCATGGTCTTGGCAAAGTTCTGGCCGTGGGCCGCATAAACCCAGCTGGTGCGAAAAATCAGATGGCGCTCACAAGCGGCCTGAATGCGCAGCTCACCTTCCAGCTTGGTTTGTCCATACACATTCAAAGGACCGGTGGGATCTGCTTCTTGCCAGGGCGTTCGGCCGCTGCCGTTGAACACATAGTCGGTGCTGTAGTGAATCAGCCAGGCGCCCAGGGCTTGCGCTTCGCGGGCCAGCACGCCTGGCGCCTCGGCGTTGATCAGGCGCGCCAGTTCGGCCTCACTCTCGGCTTTGTCCACGGCGGTGTACGCGGCGGCATTGACGATATGAGTGGGTCGATGCTGGCGAACGGTCGCAGCCAAAGCCTCGGGCTGGCTGAGGTCGCCGCCGTTGTGCCTGTCCAAGGCGATTACCTCGCCGAGCGCCGGCAGGGTGCGAGCAAGCGCTTGGCCGACCTGCCCGTTTTTTCCCAGAAGGAGGATCTTCATGCGGCCGTGGCGTACTGTTTGTCGAGCCACTGACGGTAGGCGCCGGTCTGCACATGCTCCACCCATTCGGGGTTGGCCAGGTACCAGGCGATGGTTTTGCGGATGCCGGACTCGAAGGTTTCGGCCGGCTTCCAGCCCAGTTCGCGCTCCAGCTTGCGAGCATCGATCGCGTAGCGCCTGTCGTGGCCAGGCCGGTCTGTGACGTGCGTGATCTGCGTGCTGTAGCTCTGCCCGTCGGCGCGGGGGCGCATCTCGTCCAGCAGACTGCAGACGGTGTGCACGATCTCGATGTTGGGCTTTTCGTTCCAGCCACCCACGTTGTAAACCTCGCCCGATTGCCCTGCCGCCAGGACGCGGCGGATGGCGCTGCAATGGTCTTTGACATACAGCCAGTCGCGCACCTGCAGGCCGTCGCCGTACACCGGCAGCGGCTTGCCCGCCAGGGCGTTGACGATCATGAGCGGGATGAGTTTTTCAGGAAAGTGGTAGGGGCCGTAGTTGTTGCTGCAGTTGGTGGTTAACACTGGCAAGCCGTAGGTGTGGTGCCAGGCGCGCACCAGGTGGTCGCTGGCCGCCTTGCTCGCTGAATAAGGGCTGTTGGGCTCGTAGCGGTGCGACTCACTGAAAGCTGCGTCGCCCGCGCTCAACGAACCATAGACCTCGTCGGTGGACACATGCAAGAAGCGAAAGGCGGCTTTGTCTTCGACCGGCAGGGCGACCCAATAGGCGCGCACGGACTCGAGCAAACGAAACGTGCCAACAATGTTGGTCTGGATGAAGTCTTCAGGCCCGTGGATGGAGCGGTCCACATGCGACTCCGCCGCGAAGTTGAGCACGGCACGCGGCTGGTACTTGGCCAGCAACTGCGCCACCAGCGCACTGTCGCCGATGTCGCCCTGGACCAGCACATGGCGAGGATCGCCAGTCAGGCTGTCCAGCGTTTCGGGATTCCCAGCGTAGGTGAGTTTGTCGAGGTTGACGACAGTTTCATCAAACTGGGCCAGCCAGTCGATAACAAAATTGCCGCCGATGAAGCCGGCGCCGCCAGTGATAAGAATGGTCATGGTGCGATCCCAAGAAGCCGCCCCATCCAAGCCTGGCAGGTAAGTGAATCCAGGGGCACCGGCACCCAAGGGACCGGCATGGCCCCGCGATTATCGCGAATTACGCAAGAGCTAAGGATTGCCCCCGTAAACCATGAAAATCGACCTCAAGCCGTCTGGGCTTCGTCCAGACACTGACCGAGTTGCGAGAAGTACTGCGTTGCCATGGCCGTGGGCATCACGTACTTGATGCGGTTGTCGCTGTCGTCCGACACGAGGGCGATGACGCCTTTTTTGCGCAGCGACTTCAGACGGCGGTGTGCCGTGGTGGACGAAACGTCGTCAGACAGGCTCATGGCTTGCAAGACGGTAAGCTTGCGGTCCGAGTGCCAGACCGTGGCAAAAAGATTAAGCAAGCGCTCTTCAACCGGGTCCAGCACAGGAAACTCAGGCAAGCTGCGAACGGCCTGAACGAGCTTCAGGAAGCGCAGGTAGATCTCTGAGTGTTGGCTAAATTTCGACATTAAATAATGATATGCCAGCAGACCACGGTCAAACGTGGTGTTTCTACGTACGGTCCAGTTATTACATTTGCAACAAGTAGGCGAATTGACATGAAAAAACCCCAGTCTTCTCAAGCTTCCGCACCCTCACAGGTCTCGGCACAAGACCTCTGGTTGGCGGGTCTCGACGCCTTTTCACAAGCGACGCGCGCCGCCACGCAGGCGGCTACACACGCAGCCACCCAGGCGGCCAGTCAGGTCACCAACATGGCAGCCAGCGCCGCTGCGCCGCCCAGTCTGGAGGGCTTGTTTGAGGCCCGCGTCGCCAAGGCACTGGCGCGACTGGGTACGCCGACCCGGGCGGAGCTGGATGCGCTGACCGCCCAGGTGGCGCATCTGCAGGCCTCGCTAAAGTCCGCCTTGCAAGCTGCGGCAAGCACGAAGGGCAAGCCTGTCAAAGCGGTCCCCGTCAAAAAGAACGCCAGGACAGCCGCACCCGCCAAGCAAGGCAAGGTCAGCGCGAAAAGGCCGTCGCGTCAGTCCTGAGCGATCTTTTGGCCACGCCGCCTTGGGGCTTTCCTGATTCAGGCCTGCGTTGCCGTGGGTTAGAGTGAGCGCGGGCCGAGACCAACCACAACAAACAACAAGACGGGGGACTGTGTATGGCGAAAAAAGCGCCACGCCGCACCGCAGAGCGCATCCTGGAGGTGACGCTGGCCCTGTTCAATCGCTTTGGCGAGCCCAACGTCTCGACGACCTTGATCTCGGCCGAGCTTGGCATCAGCCCCGGCAATCTGTACTACCACTACCCAGCCAAAGAAGAGCTGATCAACTCGCTGCTGGACCGCTACGAAAAAAGCCTGAACGAGTTGCTGGCCAATGCCGGTGAAGTGCGCGACCTCGAAGACGCCTGGTTTTTCATGCACAGCCTGTTTGAGCTGATCTGGGAACACCGGTTTTTGTACCGAGACCTGAATGATTTGCTGAGCAAGAATCGGCACCTGGAAACCCGCATCCAGCGCATGCTGGAACGCAAGACCGGGGCCGTGCGCCAACTCTTGGAAGGCCTGCGCCGCTCGGGCGACCTGGACATGCCGACCGCCGAGACCGAATCGACGGCCACCGCCATGGTGGTGCTTCTCACATACTGGCTGAGTTTTGAATATGCGCGCAACCCGCGCCAGGCATTGGAGCCCGAGCATGCCCAAGCCGCCCTGTTGCGCGGCGCCCGGCACACCCTGGGCCTGCTGGCGCCCTACCTGGCCAGCGCACCGCGCGCACACCTGCAAAGCTTGACCGGCGCCTACGCTGCGGCGGCTTGACCCAGGCGAGCCCGACTCATCGGCCTTAAGACTGCACAGGCTCCCAGCCACCGCTGGCGCTGGACGCAAACAGCGCGTCAATGATGCGCATGTTGCAGATCGCATCGTCAATGCCGTAAGGCAGGGCGATCTCGCCACGCACCGCGCGTGAAAACGCATCGCCCTGCAAGGTGTACATATTGCACGGCGGCACCGTTTCCACCTGCGCTTGCAAATTGCCGTGCACCTTGCCTTCGTCCAGCAGCCAGTCTGTGGTGCCGCCCAAGGGCGCGTTGAAAGGGATCATCAATTCCAGTCGGCGCTGCGTGCCGATGGCGTTCACGCGCTGGTAAGGCGTGAGCTGCGTGGACACCGTGAAGTCCAGCCGGCGACCGCCGCCAAAGTCCAGCAAGGCGCTGAAGGTGCGGTCGGTCTTGAAGTCCGGGTCCTGGTCCATGAGCGAGATCACGCGCAGCGGCTCAGCGTCAAACAAGAAACGTCCCGCCACGATGGCGTAGCAGCCGATGTCGTACAGCGCGCCGCCGCCTGTTTCGGGCCGATTGCGGATGTTCTCGCTGAGCCGGTTGAAATACGAAAAGAAAGCCTGCACCACACGCAACTCACCCAGGGCACCGCTTTGCACCAGCTCACGCGCCTTGAGCCACTGCGGATGAAAACGCACCATGAAGGCTTCCATGATGTGCACCTGGCCGGCGACCTCGCGCAGCTGCGCAGCCTCGCGGGCGTTCATGGCAAAGGGCTTTTCGCACAGCACATGCTTGCCCGCACGAGCGGCGGCCAGCGTCAGCGACACGTGCTGGTCGTTGGGCAGCGGGTTGTAAATCGCTTCAATGCTGGGGTCAGCCAACAGCTCTTCATACGAGCCATAGGCCTGCGGCATGCCCATGGCCGCGGCTGCGGCTTGCGCCTTGGGCAGCGAACGCGAGGCGATGGCGTGCATGTCGCACCACGCGCTTTGCTGCATGGCGGGGATGACTTTTTCCAGGCCGATCTTGGCCGTGCTGAGCACGCCCCAGCGGACTTTGCGCGGAGCTGCGGATGGCTGGCTGGAGGCAGGCGTGGATTGGGTCAGGCTCATGGGGCTTCTTTTTGAAGAGGTTCGATGACGTCAATGGAATCAGAAGAATGAACAGCGGCGGCAGGCGCGACGTTTGCGGCAAGCGTCTTGGCTTCATAGCGGCCCCGGTACCAAGCGTGGTCGGCCATGGCCAGCATGGGCCGGTCGCCCGACGTGTCGCCATAGGCATACAGCGTGAGGCCCTCGCGCTCGGCCGGGCTGAAGCGCTCTGCGAGCCAGGCATTCAGGCGCAACACTTTTTGCTCGCCATGGCAATTGGGCGTGCGCATGGCGCCCGTCAGGCGGCCACCTGCCACGTCCAGCTCGGTGCAGACCAAGCCGTCCAGCCCCAGTCGGTCGGCTGCCGCCTGCAAATAAATGCTGGGCGAAGCGCTGACGATGACGCAACAATGGCCTGCCGCCTGATGCCAGGCCAGGCGGCGCAGCGTCCAGTCTTGCAGCAGGCCGGGCAGTTTGTGCTCGGCCCAGCGTGCGGCCCAGGTTTGCGCGGTGGCCACGGGCACGCCAGTCCACACGGCTTTAAAAAGCTTGCACTTGGCCACGTCATTGCGCACCAGGCCCAGCGCGTGGCCGGCCAGCCATGGAAGGGTTTTGAGCAGCGCGACTGCAAAGCGCGGCCAACCCAGGGCCCCGGCCAAGAAAGGCAACAGGCTGTCGCCACGGGTCAAAGTGCCGTCAAAGTCAAACGCGGCGACATGCAAGCCGGGGCGCAGCAGCATGGACGCGTCCAGCCCGGCGTCGTCCAAGGGCGAGTACATGGGTGTGCTCACAGGTGCGCTCATAGCGGGCAGCGCACCTGGCCACACAGCCGCTCGGCAAAGGGCGAACCCGTCATGGGCAGCCACTGGGGCACCTTGTAGTAACGCTGGTAAATGGTGGCCAGCACGCCGGCTTTGTAGGCTTCGTAGTCAAAACCACGGCCTTCGACCACATAAAAATCAACGCCGCTTTGCTGGATCGTGTCCACCGTGACGGAGGCAAAGTAAGGCCGGTAGTTGGCCAGGTCCGGCCGGCTGCCTTGCAAAACGCGAATCGTTTTGCCGGCGTAAACCGAGAAGTCCACCAGCATGTCGTCTTGCCGCGCATGAAAGCGCCCTGGCCCAAACACAGGCACGTAAGCGCGCCGCTCAAAACCATACACAGACGCGGGCGTGTAGGCGTCGGCCATCAGCACCGTGCCCGGCCGCTCGGCCTTGGCGATGATGGCCTTGGCCTCGTAAGCGCGCACGATGCTGGGGTAGAGCTTTTGCGTGAGCTTGTAGCGGCTCCAGTCAGCCGGCGTGGTCATGGCAATGCCGGCCACGGCCAGCACGTGCAGCGCCGTGAAAAGCGCCAGCCCCACCGCGCAAGCCTTGAGCCGCTCGGCCGGCAAAGCAAGCGCCAGCAGGGCAAAACCGAAGGGGTAGAACGACAGCACCCAGTGCAGGCCGATGATCTTCTTGAAAGACAGCAGCGCAAAAAACGCGAGCGGCACCAACACCAGGCAGACCAGCAGGCGGCGGGCCTGCAAGCCGTCTGCAAAACTTGAACCCTGCGGGCGAGCCAGCCCCGCCAACAAGGCGCGGTAACGCCAGCCCATCCACAGCGCAGCTGGCGTGATGAGGTAGGCCATCATGCCCAGGTAGGCAAACGGCTTGCGCCATTCGAATGACTCGTCTTCATTGCGGTTGAAGACGTTGAACATGATGTTGGACCAGCCGTGGTCCATGTTCCAGGCGATGTTGATGGCCGGGCCGGGCAAGGCGCACACGACCAAGAGCACCAAGCCAGGCCAACGATCGCGGCGGAAGACGGCAAAGTACACCAGGTAGCTCAGGCCCAGCACCACCGAAAAATACTTGGACAAAAACGCGCAGCCGATGAACAGGCCCGCCAGCGCGTACAGCGCGGTTGCCACCGCGTCCATGCGTGGTCGCAATTCGGCGCGCATCAGCATGGCCACCGACAACATGGACCAGAAAATAAGTGGCGTGTCAGTGGTCACCAGCATGTTCAGCCAGTTGATGGGCGCCAGCCAGAAGAACAGCACCGCCCAGCCGGCCCGCGCGCCCGCCCAAGGCTTGATCGCCCAGCCCAACGCTGCACCCAGCGCCAGCGGCAGCAGCACGGCCGGCAGGCGAATGGCCCAGAGCGTGTCGCCCAGCAGCGCGCGCATGGCTGCGATCAACCAACCCACCATGGGCGGGTGGTCGTAATAGCCCCAGTCCGGGAACACGCCCCACCAGTAAAAAAAGGCCTCGTCACCCGTCACGGGAAAGGCCACCGACAGCCACAGCCGGAGCATTAGTGAGCCGGCACCGACGGCCAGCAGCCAGGCCATGAGGCCGCTGCGGTCTGCGTTGAGAGGCTGGGAGTTCGAGCTAGAAATAGCAGTCATTTGAATGAATAAAGCAGGTCAGCCCAAGCGGATGTCTTTGCGAATGGCTGCACTGTAAAACAAGGCAGTCAACCCCAAGCCAACGGCCAGCCACAGCGTGAGCAAGCGAGTCAGCAGCGTGAGGGTCACAGCCGCAGCGGCACTGGCGCCCTGCCCGCCCAGCAAGGCGGCCAGCAAGACTTCGGTGCCGCCCAGCCCAGCCGGCAAGGCCGACAGCGCGCCGCCCACCATGGCCAGCGCGTACAAGCCCGCTGCCAGCCAGGCAGGCAAATTCAGACCGGCTTGCGCGCACAGCAATGCCACCGCCGCGCCTTGCATGGCCCAAGCCAGCAAGGTCAGCGCCAGCCATGCGGCCGGCCTGTGCGCCAGGCTTTGCCAGGCGGGCTTGAGCAGCTTGGCCTGTAAGTGACGCCAGGGCTTGATGCCTTGCAAGACGCGGCCGACGCCAGTGCCCATGAGTAGCCAGACGAGGAGAGCCCCCAGCAGCGCCGCCACGGCGACTGTCGCGATCACGCTGGGCGACAGCAGCTTCGCTCCCAGCCAAAGAGCGGCAGGCAAAGCGATCAGCACCAGTCCCAGCAAGTCAGCCAGGCGCTCGGCTGCAAAAATGGCCAGGCTGGCCGCAGTGCCCAGCGGCTGCCGCTCCAGCCACAGGCCGCGAGCCGCTTCGCCCACGTTACCCGGCGTGGGCGTGAGCGCGTAGCCCGCCACGTACAGCCGCAAGCCTTCAGCCACGCCCAGGGGCCGACCAGCGTGCGCCATCCACAGCCGCCAGCGCCAGCCGCGCAGTGCGTAGCTGCCCAGGCACAAGGCCGCTGCCAACAAGCCAGTGATTGAAAAAAGTTGCGCGCCCAGTGGCTGCCAAGCCGAAGCCATTGCGCCGCCACTGCCCCAGGCCAGCGCCACCGCGTAGCCGGTGGCGACCAAGCCCATTACGAGCAAGAGCCGTGGCAAAGACAAACGCGGAAAGCCGGACAGACCCGTGCCCGAACCAGGTGGCCGTGGCTCGGGCATCAAGAAAGCTGGCTGAAAAACACCAGCAACCAGGCCGCGCCGGCAGCCAGGATCCACGGGTCGCGCAAGATGTCGCGCGCCACGTCTTCACCCACGCCGCGATGCACCTGGTAGGTGTAGCGCAGCAAGCCAAAAATCACCATGGGCACCGTGTAGATTAGTCGCTCGCCGTGCTGGCCCTGGGCCTCCGGGCTGGTGGCAAAGAGGCTGTAGGTGGTGATGGCCGCCGTCATGGTCATGGCCATATAGGTGTCCAGCAAAGCCGACGGGTAATGCGCCATGACGGCGCGTTGGCTGCTCACCGCATGAAAACTCTCGGCCTTGCGCTTTGAAAAGCCCAGGAACAGCGCCACGAACATGCCCGTGAGCAACAACCAGCGCGACGGCGCAATGCCCAGCGCCCAAGTGCCCGCCAACAGGCGCAGCATAAAGCCCGAGGCGATCAGGCTCACGTCCACCACCGGCACGCGCTTGAGGCCGCCGGAGTACAAGAGGTTGAGCAGCACGTACAGGCACAGCAAAAACAGCAGCGGCGCGTTGCCTGCGGCCAGCCACAGACCCGCCGCCAACAAAATCAAAGACAGCGTGCCGGCCTGCGCTGCACTCACGCGGCCACTGGCCAGCGGGCGGTGACGCTTGTGCGGATGCGCGGCGTCGGCCTTGCGGTCCACCCAGTCATTGAGCACATACACGAGGCTGGCCACGCAGCAAAAAGCAGCAAACACGACGAGCGCGTTGCGGCTGAGCGACGGGTCTTGCCAGGCACCGCTGAAAAGCAGACCGGCAAAAACAAAGACGTTCTTGAGCCATTGATGTGGACGCATCAACTTCAAGAGACCGAAGAAAGAAGACATGAGGTGGAGGTCGAATGAGGCCGGCTGAAGCGGCTAGATCGTCAGTAGCGGGCAAGCATACCCGAGGGGATGTTCCGCTGGCCGAGGCTTTGCGCCAAAATTGGCGCATGTCCTTACTGACCACCGCAGCGCACGCGCTGCCCACCGCACCCTCCACCAACTCAAGCCAGGTGCTGGGCGCCTGCCCGCACGACTGTCCCGACACATGCTCGCTGGTGACCACCGTTGAAAACGGCGTGGCCCTGCGTGTACAGGGCAACCCGGCGCATCCGCAAACGGGCGGCGTGCTGTGCACCAAGGTCTCGCGCTACACCGAGCGCAGTTATCACGCTGAACGCGTGCTGACGCCGCTCAAGCGCGTGGGGCCCAAGGGCCTGGGCCGCTTTGAGCCGGTGAGCTGGGACGAAGCACTGACCGACATCGCGGCGCGCCTGAAAGCCATTGCCGCGCGCAACCCCGAAGCCATCGTGCCCTACAGCTACGCCGGCACCATGGGCTTGGTGCAGTCTGAAAGCATGGCGGCGCGCTTTTTCAACAAGCTGGGCACGTCCTTTCTGGACCGCACGATTTGCGCGGCGGCTGGCGGCGAAGGCATGGTGCAGACCCTGGGCGGCAAGGTCGGCATGAAGGTCGAGCACTTCGCCCAATCCAAGCTGATCCTGATCTGGGGCAGTAACTCGGTGGGCAGCAATCTGCATTTTTGGCGTTACGCGCAACAGGCCAAGCGCGACGGCGCTCGCCTGGTGTGCATTGACCCGCGCCGCACCGAGACCGCCGAGAAATGCCACGCTCACATTGCGCTCATGCCCGGCACTGACGCGGCACTGGCACTGGGCCTGATGCACGAGTTGATCGTCAATGACTGGCTGGACCACGATTACCTGGCGCGCTACACGCTGGGCTGGGATGCCCTGAAAGCCCGTGCGCTGGAATGGCCCCCGTCGCGGGTGGCCGCTGTTTGCGGCATCACAGAAGCAGAGGTGAAAGACCTGGCCCGCGACTACGGCACGACGCAACCCGCCGCCATCCGCCTGAACTACGGCATGCAGCGCGTGCGCGGTGGCGGCAACGCCGTGCGCGCCGTGGCTTGCCTGCCGGCCCTCACGGGCGCTTGGCGCCATGCGGCCGGCGGCATGCTGCTCAGCAGCTCGGGCATGTTCCCCATTGACCGCCAAGCGCTGCAACGGCCGGACCTTTTGGCCGGCCGTACGACGCGCACCATCAACATGAGCACGATTGGCAATGACTTGCTGCGGCCCGCCTCGCCCGAGTTCGGCCCGCAGATCGAGGCACTGATTGTTTACAACAGCAACCCCGTGGCAGTCGCGCCCGAGTCGGGCCAGGTGGTCAAAGGCTTTGCGCGTGACGATTTGTTCACGGTGGTGCTGGAACATTTTTTAACCGACACAGCCGACCATGCCGACTACGTGCTGCCCGCCACCACGCAGCTCGAACACTGGGACGTGCACAGCACCTACGGCCACACCGACGTGCTGCTGAACCGCCCGGCCATTGCGCCGCTGGGGCAAGCCAAGCCCAACACGCAGGTGTTCAGGGAGCTGGCTGCACGCATGGGCTTTGACGAGCCTTGCTTTAAAGAAGACGACGAAAGCCTGTGCCGCGCGGCCTTCGGCGAGCGCGTGGACTTTGCGCAATTGCTGGAACACGGCTTTGCCAGCTTGGCTATTCCCGAGGCGCCCTTTGCCCAGGGCGGATTTCCCACGGTGTCAGGCCGCGTCGAGTTTTTCAGCGAACGCCTGGCGGCTTTAGGGCAGGACGGCTTGCCTGACCACCTGCCTAATTTCGAGTCGGCCGAAAGCGAATTGGCGCAGCACTTTCCGCTGGCCATGATTTCGCCTCCCGCCCGCAACTTCATGAACTCGACCTTCGTGAACGTGAAAAGCCTGCGCGACATCGAGGCCGAGCCGGTGCTGGAAATCAGCGCGGCAGATGCATTGGCGCGTGGCATTACCGACGGCGCGGTGGTGGCCGTGTTCAATGCGCGCGGCCGTCATCACTGCACGGCGCGCGTCAGTGCCCGCGCCCGGCCCGGCGTGGTGCACGGCCTGGGCATCTGGTGGCGCAAGCTGGGCCTGGACGGCACCAACGTGAACCAGCTCACCAGCCAAAACTTGACGGACCTGGGCCGCGGCCCGGTGTTTTATGACTGCCTGGTGCAGGTGGCGCTGCGCGACTGATGTGAGCACCCGTCGCTGGCCGGGCGAGCTTCGGCGATCTTCCACGCGCGCGCTTCGCCGCTTCGGCTTTGCCTGGCTACTGACCCTGCCGCTGCTCAGCGGCTGCAGCACGCTCGGCTATTACTGGCAGTCCGTCAGCGGCCATGTCGCACTGATGCAGGCGGCGCGGCCGGTGGCCGAAGTGCTGGCAGACCCAGCCATCAGCGCACACCTCAAAGACCGCCTGGCACTGGCCCAGCAGATTCGGCGCTACGCAGCGCGAGAGCTGTATTTACCCGACAACGCCAGCTACCAGCGCTACGCCGACCTGCACAGACCCGCTGCGGTATGGAATGTGAGCGCGGCGCCCGAGCTTTCGCTCCAGCCCGTGCGCTGGTGCTTTCCGGTGGCCGGTTGTGTGAGCTACAAGGGATTTTTTGATGAGGCAGAGGCCCAAGCTGAAGCCAGCCGACTGCGCGCACAAAGGCTGGAAGTCAGCGTCTACCCCGTGCCTGCTTACTCCACCCTGGGCTGGCTCAACTGGGCCGGCGGCGACCCGCTGCTGAACACCTTCATCGGCGGACCCGACGCCGAGTTGGCCCGGCTTATTTTTCATGAA
This sequence comes from uncultured Polaromonas sp., assembly GCA_964575005.1. Classification (GTDB taxonomy): domain Bacteria; phylum Pseudomonadota; class Gammaproteobacteria; order Burkholderiales; family Burkholderiaceae_C; genus Polaromonas. The sequence goes on from CAZNQE010000041.1 coordinate 17,432, forward strand.
CTCGCGCATCAGGTCGTATACGCCTCGGGCGACACGGCTTTCAATGAATCCTTTGCAACAGCAGTCGAAAACCTGGGGCTGCGCCGCTGGCTGGCTGCTGAGGGCAGCGCTGAAGCCCGACAGCAACATGCCTTGCGGCAGCCACGGCGGCAGCAATTCCGGGCACTTGTGCGGGCCTTGAGGCAAGACCTGCAGCGCGCCTATGGCGCGACGGAGGTAGACGCAGACGAAGAAGCAAGCGAAGACGTAGACCTTGAGGCCGCAGAGGGCAACACCCAGCCAGCAAGCCCGACCATCGACGCCAGTGCCGCCAGATCCGCCAAAGCCGCCGCGAATGCCCGCTTTGCCCTGCGCTACGAGGCGCTTAAGGCAAGCTGGCGCGGGGCAAGCTGGGGCGACTACGCAGCTTATGACGCGGCGGTAGCCCGTCTGAACAATGCATCGCTCAGCGCAGGCGCCAGCTACGAGCGCTGGGTGCCCGCTTTCGAAGCCTTGTTTGAAGCCCAAGGTCAAGACTGGCCAAGGTTTTACGCCGAAGTCCGCCGCCTGGCGGCCCTGCCCAAGGGCGAGCGGCGCCGACAACTGACGGCGATGGCTGAAAAAGCCGACCCAAGCGCATCCGCATTAACATCTCGACCATAAACATTTAAAAGTCGGGAATCACGCGTGACAACCATTCTTATCGTGGAAGACGAGCATCTCTTGCGCGAAGGCGTGCAAGAGGTACTGGAGATCCATGGCTATCAAGTCATAGGCGCTGGCGATGGAATCGAAGCCCTGCAATGGCTGGCCGAAACGGCGGTGGACCTGGTCATCACCGACATCGTGATGCCGCGCATGGATGGCGTGGACTTTGTGGCCAAGCTGCGTGAACTTCAACCGACTTTGCCGGTGTTGGTGATTTCGGGCAGCGGCGTGGCTGTGACGCAGCGTTACGGCCTGGCCTCCATCGAGGTGCCTGGCGCCAACGACAGCCTGTACAAGCCTTTCAAAAACGCCGACTTGCTGGCCAAAGTGCAGCGGCTGGTGGGCGCATGAACCTGACCGCTTCGCTGTTTGTCTTTGTGCTGGTGGTTGCCGGCGTTGCCTTGCTGTACGTCCTGATTCAGCAGCGGCTCAACGATATTTCGGATCGCCTGAGCAAAATGCAAAGCCCGACGCCGCAAAAACAGGCACGCCCCGCCGATGACGTGCGGCGCGAGCTGGCCGCCACACGCGACCAGTTGGTGCTGCTGGAGGCGCGGCTGGTCAAAGAGGCACCCGAGGAACTCAGCGCCGAGGATCTCCAGAGCTTTGAGCGTGCCCGAAAAAAGGCGAAGTCCTGCATTGAAAAGCTCAAGCAATCGGGCGACTGGGTCGGTGTGCCTTTTGATTTTGAGTGGCCCGAACTGCAAGCCCGGCTGCCGCGACTGGACGCCTTGTACCGCCGCGCTGTGGAAGCCGAAGTGGCGCGCATCAACAATGGCGAGGCGCCCACGACCTGAACTATCCTTCGCACCCATGGCACATATTCACATCGAACGAAAACACCAGCTGGGCCTGGCCCAGGCCCGCGAAACCGCAGCCCAATGGGTGGCCGAAGCCGAGTCGAAGTTCGACATGCGCTGCAGCTACGAAGCCGGCGACCTGGCCGATCAGGTGCTCTTCAGCCGGTCTGGCGTGAACGGCGTGTTCAAGCTCGACGCCGATCGCTTTGCGATTGAAGCCAAACTGGGTTTTTTGCTGGGCGCGTTTAAAGACCGCATTGAGCAGGAGATTCAGAAGAATCTGGACACCTTGCTCGGGCAGGCGGGCGCCAAGCCGGCCGCTTAAAGCCAGATGACGCGCTTACTGGCGGCTCACTGAAGCCTTATTCCAGGCCGCCGATCAGGTCGATGTACTGCTGCATCGCCTCGTCCTGCGAGACACCCTTGAGCTTGGACCAGGCGTCCCACTTGGCGCGCGCCACCATGTCACTGAAGCTGGGCTTGGCCTCGGCGTTGTCGCCGCTGCTGCCCTGCTTGTAAAGGGCGTAGAGCTTGAGCAAGGTCGCATTGTCTGGCCGCTCGGTCAGGTTTTTGGAGTCGGCCACGGCTTGCTCGAAGGCGGCTTTGAGATCGGACATGCGTATTCCTCGAGAGTTGAAGTTCAGGCGCTGCCGAATCGGCGCTGGGCGATTTCGAGCAGGCCATCAAAAATAAGACTGTCCACCAGATGCACTTCACCGGCCATGCTGGGCGCCATTTTCCAGCCGGCGCCGCCAGTCATCAGGCACAGCGGGGGCTCACCACAATGGCGGGCGAGGTTGTCGACCATGAGCTGCACCGCCCCGGCAATGGCAAAGGTGCCGCCGCTGGTCAGCGCGTCGCTGGTGTTGGTGGGGAATTCCTTGACGTCGCCCGTGGGCACGTGCAGCCCTGCGGTACCCGACTCGAGCGCGCGCAGCATGATGCCGTGACCCGGCAAGATGAAGCCGCCCAAAAACCGGCCGGAGGCATCAAGCGCCTCGACGGTGACGGCGGTCCCCACCATGACGACCACGCACGGCCGCGCAGGACCCTGGGCCAGCAGACGCTGGCGCGCCCCAATCATGGCCACCCAGCGGTCAGCACCCAGCCGCGCGGGATGGTCGTAGCCGTTGATGACGCCAGCCTCCTGCGCACTGGGCACCACCCAGCGCGGCGCCGCTTCCCAGTGCTCCATTTGTTCAGTGACGCGGCGTTTGACGGCATCACCCGCGACGATGCAGCCCAGGATGCGCGTGGGCGGCGGCAGGAGTTTGAAATCCTCGTCAGCGAGCTTGTCGATGTTTTCAAGAAACACCGCGCCTTGCGACAGCAAGGGCGAGCCGGGCACGGGCGCTTCATACTGCGCCCACTTCAGCCGGGTGTTGCCTACATCGAGCGCTAGAAATGTCATGGCCCGGATTATGAACACCTCAACCGGGGTCTGAGGCTGGTCTGTTCGGGGAGCGGGTTCGGGGAGGGTCGTGGCTGGCCTGAGCGGCGACTGCCTCATGGCGGCTACCGCAAATCGGCTGCCACCGCTCAGGCCAGCCACGACCCCGGGCGCGCAAACGGGCATCGCACCCGCATGCCGCGGAGTGCCTTGGCGGTGGCGGCCGATTTGCGGTAGCCGCCATGAGGACGCCGCCGCCAATGCACTCCGCGGCTCCCCGACCCCGACCCCGCACCCGCCCCCCCCCCGAACCCGAATTCAGTTCTGACGCCAGGGCAAGCCGCGCGCCCGCCATCCCGCCAGCGAATTGCGGTGCCCGCTGCCGTCCGGATCCCCCTCAAAGCCCTCCAGAATGTTGTAAGCCTCAACGCCCAACTCTGTGGCCCGGCGCGCTGCTGCAATCGAACGCACACCGCTGCGGCACAGCAGCACGGCCTTCTGGCCCTGCGGCACTGCCGCTTTCAGGTCTGCGTCAAAACCTGGGTTGATCGCCATGCCCGGCCACTGCTTCCAAGCCAGCGCCACGGCACCCGGCACATAACCCACCCACTCGCGCTCCGCATCCGTGCGCACATCCACCAAGACGGCCCGACCGGCCTGCACCCACTGCCAAGCCAGCGCCGGCGAAATGTCGCCGGCATAGCCTTCGGCGGGATGAACAGAGGCGTCGCTAGTGGGATTCAAGGGGTTTGTTGGTGCATTCATGCCGCAATTTTGTCAAACATCCCACCCAACGAGGCGCGACCCAAGAAAGTTTTTCAAAGGCGGCTTGAAAAAAATAACGAAAGATTCACCCCTAAATCAGTAGAAACCCGGCTGCTCCCAAAGAAAGTCCGCGCACATCATGCGGAGTCAAATCATTTTTATCAGGAGACTCAACATGACCGATATCAAAAAAACTGGACGCCGCGGCCTGCTCAAGGGTGCTGCTGTTGCTGCTGGCGCGATTTCCGCGCCCATGATCGCCAAGGCTCAGACCGGCCCGATCTCCATGCGCTGGCAGAGCACTTGGCCTGCCAAGGACATCTTCCACGAGTACGCCACCGACTACGCCAAGAAGGTCAACGACATGACCGGCGGCGACCTGAAAATTGAAGTGCTGCCAGCCGGCGCCGTGGTGCCCGCTTTCGGCCTGCTCGAAGCTGTGTCCAAAGGCACGCTCGACGGCGGCCACGGCGTGCTCGGCTACCACTACGGCAAGCAAAACGCGCTGGCCCTGTGGAACTCTGGTCCAGCCTTCGGCATGGATGCCAACATGATCCTGGCCTGGCACAAGTACGGCGGCG
>CAZNQE010000042.1:0-21536 GCA_964575005.1 uncultured Polaromonas sp.
GCGGAATGCGCGCCAGGCAAAAAGGCACGGGCTTGCCGCCAATCACCAGCACGCGCTTGTCGCCCTCTGCGATCTCGGGCAAAAAGCGCTGCACCATCACGCTCTGGGCGCCGTCCTGGTTTAGCGTCTCGATGATGCTGCCCAGGTTCATGCCGTCGGCCTTGACCCGGTAAATGCCCATGCCGCCCATGCCGTCCAGCGGTTTGAGGATGATGTCCTGGTGCTCGGCATGAAAGCGGCGAATATCACTCGCATCGCGCGTGACCAACGTCGGGCCTATGAACTGCTGGAACTCCATGATGGCCAGCTTTTCAGGGTGGTCGCGCAGGGCGGCTGGCTTGTTGAAGACGCGTGCGCCTTCGCGTTCGGCTTGCTCCAGCAAATGCGTGCTGTAGAAAAACTCGCTGTCAAAAGGCGGGTCCTTGCGCATCACCACGCAGTCGAAATCTTTCAGCGCCTGCGGCCGTTCGTCGGGCGCTTGCTGCTCGGCTTCAAACCAGTTGCTTGCCTGGCCCGTCAGGCGGATGTCGCGCACATAGGCGGTGACTGGTTGGCCTTTTTGCCAGGTGATGTCCTTGGGCTCGCAAGCGCTCAGGCGGTGGCCGCGGCGCTGCGCTTCGCGCATCATCACGAAGGTCGTGTCCTTGTGGATCTTGAAGGACTCCAGCGGATCGGCAACAAAAAGAATGTTCATGGTTTGACCTGAGGTGAAGTGGAAGGGGTCGGCGCGCTCTGGCTGCGCGGCGCGCGAAAGTGTTGAATGAACAGAGCCAGCGCACCGGCCACCACACCCCAGAACGCCGAGCCGATGCCGGCCAGCGTGACGCCTGAAAGCGTGACCAAAAAAGTGATGAGTGCGGCTTCCCGGTGCTGCTCGGACTGCACGGCGCTGGCCAGGCCGCTGGCGATGGTGCCCAGCAGCGCCAGGCCCGCAATCGCCACCACCAACTCTTTGGGAAAAGCCGTCAGCAAGCTGATGACAGCCGCGCCGCACAGGCCGATGAGGATGTAAATCGCGCCGCAAGACACCGCGGCGGTATAGCGTTTGCGCGGGTCTTCATGGGCTTCAGGCCCCATGCAGATGGCGGCGGTGATGGCGCTGAGGTTGAGCGCAAACGCTCCGAAAGGCGCCAGCACCAAGGTCGCCAGGCCCGTGAGCGTGATGACCTTGGAAATCGGAATGCCACCGCCTTCACCGTCCTTGCCATAACCGGCCGCACGGATAGCCGCGACGCCCGGCAGATTTTGCGAAGCCATGGTCACCACGAAAAGCGGCAGCGCCAGGCTGACGGCCGCAGCCAGTGTGAACTGCGGCATCACGAACTCTGGCGTGGTCAATGAAAAGTGCAACGCCTGCCAGCCCATCTGGCCTTGACTTGCCGCCATCAGCACACCGGCTGCCAGCGTCATCACCACGGCATAACGCGGCGCCAAACGCTTGCCCAGCAGGTAAGCCACAAGCATCACGAGCACCAGCGGCAGCGCCGTCTGCGCGGCCGTAAAGGCCTGCAAGCCAAAGCGCGCCAACACGCCCGCCAGCAGGGCCGAGGCGAGCGCCACCGGAATGCGGTTCATGGTTTTCTCAAACCAGCCTGTGACGCCCACCAGTGTGACCAGGAGCGCGCAGACCATGAAAGCGCCAACGGCTTCGTTCATTGAAAAGCCGCCCGCCACGCCAGCTGTGGCCAGCACGGCCGCGCCCGGCGTAGACCAGGCCACCATCACGGGTTTTTTCAGCCACAGAGAAGGCCCCAGCGTGCACAGGCCCATGCCCAGACCCAGCGCCCACATCCAGGAGGCCAGCTGCGCGGGCGTGGCATGAAAGGCTTGCGCGGCCTGAAAGACGATAGCAACCGAGCTGGTGAAGCCGACGAGAACAGCCACAAAGCCGGCCGTGAAAGCGGCGGCGTGAAGGTCCTGAAAGAAGCGAAAAGTGGTGCGGCCCATGGCGCGATTTTGTCAGGTCGCGCATGGGCCGGGCCGCGGGGCGCGGCCAGCCTTCAAATCTCGATCTTCGAGCCGAGTTCGACCACGGCGTTGTTGGGCAGCTTCAAGAAGTCAGCCGCGCCGCTGGCGTTGTGGTGCATTTGCGCAAAGAGCTTTTCGCGCCACGGGCTCATGCCACCGCCGATGGTCGGGATCACTGTGTCCCGCGAGAGGAAATAACTGGTCGTCATCGCCTCCATTTCGCAGCCGCGGCTCTTGATGCGCTGCAAGGCTTTGGGAATATCCGGGTCGTTCTTGAATCCGTAATGGATCACGACCTGCCAGCAGTGGTGGCCCAAGGACTCGATCTCCAGGCGCTTGTCCATGCCGATCCAGGGCACCTCATGGTTCTTGACCGTCACAAACAGGTTCTGCGCATGCAGCACCTTGTTGTGCTTGAGGTTGTGCAAGAGCGCGTTGGGCACGCTGCCTGTCTCTGCCGTCAAAAATACCGCCGTGCCTTCGACCCGGGCTGGCGGACTGATGAAGACTGCTTCCAGAAAGGATGGCAAATCAATCGCGTCGGCGCGCAGTTTGTTATTGAGCAGCTCGCGGCCTTCCTTCCAGGTGATCATCAAGGTGAAGACGGCGCTGCCAATGAGCAGGGGGAACCAGCCGCCGGCAAACAGCTTCATCATGTTGGAGGCAAAGAAAGCCAGGTCCACCACGAAGAAGATGCCGGTAGCCGCTATGCACAGCCACAGCGGGTACTTCCAGGCGTGGCGAATCACAAAGAAGGTCAGCACCGTCGTGATCAGCATGTCCAGCGTGACCGCAATGCCGTAGGCCGAGGCCAGATTGCTGGACGAGCGGAACATGACCACGGCCAGCACGATGGTGGCAAACAGCCCCCAGTTGACCATCGGGATGTAGATCTGCCCGGCCTCGCGCACGCTGGTGTGCTGGATGTTCAGGCGCGGCAGATAGCCCAGCTGGATGACCTGTTTGGTCACGCTGAAGGCCCCGGTGATCAGGGCTTGCGAGGCGATCACCGTGGCCATGGTGGCCAGCAGCACCAAAGGCAGCAGCGCCCAGTCCGGCGCCATCAAGTAAAACGGGTTTTTGACCGCGTCCGGGTTTCTCAGAAGCAGCGCGCCCTGGCCAAAATAGTTCAAGGTCAACGCCGGCATGACCACTGAAAACCAGGCCAGGCGGATCGGCTTTTTGCCGAAGTGGCCCAGATCGGCATACAGCGCTTCTGCCCCCGTCACGCACAGCACCACCGCGCCCAGGATGATGAAGGTCGTGCCCGGGTTCTCCCACATGAACATCAGCGCGTAATGCGGGCTGAGTGCCTTGAGGATGATGGGGTTCGTGATGATTTGCGCCACGCCCAGCACGGCCAGCACGCCGAACCAGACCAGCGTGATCGGGCCAAAAAACTTGCCAATGCCCGCAGTGCCGCGTTTTTGCACGGCGAACAGGCCAAAAAGAATCACCAGCGTGACCGGAATCACGAAGCGCTTGAAGGCGGGCGAGATGATCTCCAGGCCTTCGACGGCAGACAGCACTGAAATGGCTGGCGTGATCACGCCGTCGCCGTAAAAGAGTGCCGTGCCAAAGATGCCGATGACCAACAGCACGCGTCGCAACTCGGGTTGACCTTTGACGGCCTGCGAGGCCAGGGCCAGCATGGCCACCAGGCCGCCTTCGCCATGGTTGTCGGCGCGCAGCACCAGCGTCACGTACTTCAGCGAGACGATGACCGTCAGCGTCCAGAAGAAGATGGACAAGATGCCGTAGACGTTGGCCGGAGTGAATGCCACATGCCCGGAGCCAAAGACTTCCTTGACGGCATACAGGACACTGGTGCCGATGTCGCCGTAGACGACACCGATGGCGCCGAGAGTCAGCGCCGCGAGAGAGGATTTTGAACGGGTCACACAGACTTCCCGGGCGCAGCCTGAGCCGGAAAGGCTCCGGTCAGCGGCTGGGAATGGTTGCTTTTGGGTTGGCTATTTTGCGCTCTGCCGGCCAGCCCGCAAGCCGTGAAGTGTTCTGGCTGGGCAAAAAGCTCGGCAATGTTGCTATGCAGCAACTTTAGTCAGAGGCCGCTGCCAAGGCGCGATTCATTGCCAAAAACAGCTTAATCGTAGACTTCCGCGTCCGGATCCGTGCCTTCGAGTTCGTAGCTGGCGGCCAGCATGGCCAGGCGGCCAATGACGCCGTACATGTAAAAACGGTTCGGGCTGCTGGAGCCTGGCTTTTCGCCCGGCTGCGGCAGGCGGCCGCTGTCGGCAAAGGCCAGGGGCACAAAGCTGGCGCCCGGGGCGTTCAGGTTTTCGTCCACGCCGCGCTCGGCATGCACGCGGTAAAAGCCGCCCACCACGTAGCGGTCCATCATGTAAACCACCGGCTCAGCCACCGCGTCATTCACGCGCTCGTTGGTCAGCACACCTTCTTGAATGATCACTTCCGACAGGCTTTGCCCGTCCTTGGTGGTGCTCATCTTGTTTTTGGTTTTGCGGTTCAGCTCGTCCAGGTCCTTGACGTCGCGCACCGTCATGATGCCCATGCCGTAAGTTCCGTTGTCGGCCTTGACGATCACGAACGGCTTTTCATTGATGCCGTATTCCTTGTATTTGCGCTTGATCTTGGTGAGCAAGGCGTCGACGTTGGTGCGCAGGCAGTCCAGGCCTTCGCCTTCGGCAAAGTTGATCTGGCCGCACTTGGCGTACATCGGGTTGATCAGCCAAGGGTCCATGCCCAGCAGCTTGGCAAAGCGCTTGGCGACTTCTTCATAGGCCTGGAAATGCCGCGACTTGCGACGCACCGACCAGCCTGCGTGCAGCGGCGGCAGCAGGAACTGCTCATGCAGGTCTTCCAGGATGCCCGGCGTGCCGGCCGACAAATCGTTGTTCAGCAAGATGGTGCAGGGATCAAAGTCTTTGAGGCCCAGGCGCTTGTCGGTGCGAATCAAGGGCTCGATGGTCAGTGACTCGCCGGTGGGCAGGTCGTAAGTGGTCGGCTCTTTGATCTCGGGGTTCAGCGAACCAAAGCGCACGTTCAGACCGGCCTGATGAAAGATGCGCTTGAGCTGCAGCACGTTGGACAAATAAAACGTGTTGCGCGTGTGGTTCTCGGGAACGATCAGCAGGTTGCGCGCTTCGGGGCAGATCTTTTCAATCGCCGCCATGGCCGCCTGCACGGCGAGCGGCAGCATCTGCGGCGTGAGGTTGTTCCAGCCGCCGGGAAAGAGATTGGTGTCGACCGGGGCGAGCTTGAAGCCCGCGTTGCGCACATCGACCGAGGTGTAGAAGGGCGGCGTGTGCTCCATCCACTCGAGGCGGAACCAGCGCTCGATGGCCGGCATGGAGTCGAGGATGCGCTGCTCCAGCTCGTTGATGGGGCCGTTCAGTGCGGTAATCAGATGCGGAACCATGCAGCCACTTTCAAGTTATTTCCCTGCAGATGGGGCCAACTGCCCCGCTTGCAATGCCGCCGACTGGCTTCAGTGGCGCACTTCGCCTTCGCCCAGCACCACGTATTTGAGCGAGGTCAGTCCTTCAATGCCGACCGGCCCGCGCGCATGGAATTTGTCGGTGCTGATACCGATCTCTGCGCCCAGGCCGAACTCGAAGCCATCGGCAAAGCGCGTGCTGGTGTTGACCATCACGCTGGCCGAATCGACCTCTCGCAAGAAACGCTGCGCATGGCCGTGGTCCCGCGTGACGATGGCGTCGGTGTGATGGCTTGAATACTGGTTGATGTGCGCAATGGCCTCGTCCAGCCCGTCCACCACCTTGATGCTGATGACAGGTGCCAGATATTCCTCAGACCAGTCTTGCTCGGTGGCCGCTTGCAGCTTGGCGCCGGGCACGGCTTTGAGCAGCGCCAGCGCCTCGGCGTCGCCGCGCATCTCCACGCCCTTGGCGGCGTACACCGCGCCAATGGCAGGCAGAAAATCAGCGGCTGCGGCGCGCGCCACCACCAGGCCTTCGGCTGCATTGCAAGGGCTGTACTTTTGCGTCTTGGCGTTGTCCGCAATCTTGACGGCCATGGCCAAATCAAAAGCGGCGTCGACATACACGTGGCAATTGCCGTCCAGGTGCTTGATGACGGGCACCTTGGCGCCGGCGCTGATGCGCTCGATCAAGCCCTTGCCGCCGCGCGGAATGATCAAGTCCACAAAGGCGGGCATCGCAATCAGGTGGTCCACTGCGGCGCGGTCTGTGACGGGCACGAGTTGCACGGCATCGGCGGGCAGGCCAGCATGCACCAAGGCTTGCTGCACCAGCGCGGCCAGCGCCTTGTTCGACTCAATTGCTTCAGAGCCACCGCGCAAGATGCAGGCATTCCCGCTCTTGATGGCCAGCGATGCGGCTTCAATCGTCACGTTGGGCCGGCTCTCGTAAATCATGCCGAACACGCCGATGGGCACGCGCATCTGGCCCACACGGATGCCGCTGGGCTGCTGCTTCATGCCGATGATCTCGCCGATCACGTCGGCCATGGCGGCGAGTTGTTCGCAGCCCAGAGCCACGGTGTCCAGGATTTTTTCGCTAAGGGCCAGGCGGTCCAGCATGGGGCCGGTCAGGCCGCCTTGGGCGGCGCGCGTCAGGTCACGCTGGTTGGCGGCCAGCAGCTCATCGCCCTGGCTGCGCAGCAGTGTGGCCAGGTGCAGCAAGGCCTTGTTTTTCAGGGCCGATGGCGCACGCGCCATGCCGGCGGAGGCGGCCTTGGCGCGCTGGCCCAGGCCGTTCATCAGGCTGGCGAGTTCAGGTGCGTTCATGGCCGCATTTTCGCATGCAGGGCTGTCGGGCTGGCCCGTCGCTCTGCCGCTGGCGCGCACTGCGCGCAGAGCATGGCCGCCAAGCGGTGCAGGGCTTGCCAGCTGTCGGTGGGCCAGTCCGGCTGCTTCAGGCCTTTGACGATGCCATCGACCTGGTGCGCGGCCTGCAAGAGTTTGGCCAGGGCCGATTCGCTCAGTTGCGGCAACACCCGTTCAAACAGCTTTTCCTTGGCGCCCCAGACGCGGTTTTCGCGCAGCGCCATGGGCATGGGGCGCCCGGCGGCCATGGCGTCTTTCACGCGCTTGAGACTGCGAATATCTTCGGCCAGCGCCCAGTGCACCAGCACCTCGGCTTCGCCTTCGGCCTGCAGGCCGTCGAGCATGCGCGCCACGCGCAGGCCCTGGCCGGCCAGCACCGATTCAGACAGCTTGAACACGTCGTAGCGCGCCACGTTCAGCACGGCGCTTTCTATCTGTTCAAAGCTCAGCACCGTGGTCTGACGAGGGTTGAGCTGCGGATGCAGCAGCGCGAGCTTTTGAATTTCCTGGTGCGCGGCCAGCAGATTGCCTTCGACCCGATCGGCGAAAAATTGCAGCGTACGCTGGCCTTCTTCACCGGGTGCCACTTGCAGGCCGTTTTGTTGCAGGCGCTGTGCAATCCAGCCGGGCAGATGCCGCCGTTCAATCGGGTCGAACTTCAGCGTCACGCCGAAACTCTCCAGCGCGCCAAACCAGGCGCCCTTGGTGGTCATGCTGTCCAGTCGCGGCAGCAGCACCAGCGTCAGGGTCGAGTCGTCGCCTTGAGCGCGCTCAGCGATTTGCTGCAGGGCCTGGGAACCGTCTTTGCCCGGCTTGCCGCTGGGCACGCGGACCTCGACGATTTGCTTGTCGGCAAAGAGGCTGAGCGAGCCGCCGCTGGCCAGCACCTCGCTCCAGTCAAAGTGCGCACCGGCCACGGTGTGCACCGTGCGTTCCGAATAACCCTGAGCCCGCGCGGTGGCGCGCAGGGCGTCAGCGGCCTCCTGAATCAGCAGGGGCTCGTCGCCGTGCAGCGTGTACAGGCTTTTGAGGCCCCGCTGAAGGTGGTCGGAAAGTTGCGCGGGCGCCAGTTGCATGGGCAAAGTTTAACGTTGGCCCGCCCCTGGCTGGCCTTACGATGCGGCGGTATGAAGCCTTCCCAAACTTCCCTGACCGATCCCAGCAGCCTCACCCCCGCTGTGCGCCTGATTGGCGCGCCCACCGACGTAGGCGCCGGCAGCCGGGGCGCGTCCATGGGGCCAGAGGCCTTGCGCGTGGCGGGCCTTCAAGACCATTTGCAATCGCAAGGTCTTACGGTGTTCGACAGCGGCAATCTCGCCGGACCCGGCAACCCCTGGCAAGCGCCCGTGGCAGGCTACCGCCATCTGCACGAGGTGCGGGCCTGGAACGAAGCCGTGCACGACGCCGTTTACGCGGCGCTGCAAGCCGGTCAGTTGCCGCTGCTGATGGGCGGCGACCATTGCCTGGGCATAGGCTCCATCAGCGCGGTGGCCCGGCATTGCCGCGAGCGTGGCAAGACCCTGCGTGTGCTGTGGCTGGACGCCCACGCCGACTTCAACACCCACCTGCTCACGCCGACGGGCAACGTGCACGGCATGCCGGTGGCCGTGCTCTGCGGCCACGGCCCGGCCGAGCTCACGCACATTGGCGGCCACTGCCCGGCCATAGAGGCTTCGGCGGTGCGGCAGGTCGGTATTCGCAGTGTGGACCCGGGGGAAAAGATTCGGCTCAGCGACATGCAATTGGAGGTGTTCGACATGCGGCATATCGACGAGCACGGCATGCGCAGCACCATGATCTCGGCCTTGGCGGGGATGGATGCCAACACCCATTTGCATGTGAGCTTTGACGTGGACTTTCTAGACCCGAGCGTGGCCCCCGGCGTGGCCACCACCATTCGCGGTGGGCCGACTTACCGCGAGGCGCAGTTGTGCATGGAAATGATTGCCGACACCGGCCGGCTTGCCTCGCTTGACGTGATGGAGCTCAACCCGGCGCTGGATGTGCGCAATCAGACGGCGGAAGTGGCGGTGGACTTGATGGAAAGCCTGTTCGGCAAAAGCACGCTGCTGCGCCGACCAGTGGCCTCCATCCCCAAGCAGGACTGACTTAGCGAGCGGTGGACGGTTGCGTGGGTACGCTGCCGTCCAGCGACTTGAGCGCGCCCAGTCGCCGCAGCGTTTGCTGCACGATGTCACCTTGCATGTCGCGGTAAAGCATGCTTTCTTCGGCTTCCTTGGCCAGCACGGCGGACTCATTGAAGCTGACTTCGCGCTGCTGCTGCAATTGGACGTTGGGCAGGAGTTCGCGGCCCTGCGGCGTACGCAACCGGAAGGAAAAACTCAAGCGCAGCTGAAACTCGCGCACCTGGCCGGAGCTCGTCACGCCGACCACCGCCTTTTCGCGCCGCTCGCCCAGGCCGTCCAAAATGACCTCGGCCTCGTTCATGCGCTTGCCGTCGGTGATGAGCTCCACGGTGCTGCTGCTGGTGAGCGCGCGCGCCAGGTCGGTGCCGATGGCCGAGCCCGCCGGAACGTTCAGGTAAATGCTCTTGAAGGCCAGCTGCGGCGCCCCGCGCAGGCGAAAACCGCAACCGGCCAGGCCCGCCATGCCAGCACTGGCGAGCAGCGCCGAAGAGATGTGCAAAAACGCCCGACGCTGTTTCATGGCTCAGTCTCTTTTCAGATGACGATGTTGACGAGGCGCCCCGGCACCACGATGACCTTCTTGGCCGGCGCGCCCGCTGCTGCCTTGGCAAATGCCTCGGACGCCAGCGCTGCGGATTCAATCGCCGCCTTGTCTGCTGACGCGGGCACCGTGACCGAGCCGCGCAGCTTGCCGTTGACCTGCAGCATCAGCTCGATCTCGTCTTGCACCAAAGCGGCTTCGTCTACTTCAGGCCAGGCGGTATCGAGAATTTCCCCGCCGGTCTTCGCGTAGCCCAGTTTGGCCCACAGGTCGCAGGCGATGTGCGGCGTCGCCGGGTACAGGCAGCGCAGCAAGATCCCAAAGCCTTCATGCAGCACAGCCGCGGCGCCTGCGTTCATGTCGCCTTTGAAGTCTTCAAGCGCATTGAGCATCTTCATGCCGCCCGAAACCACGGTGTTGTACTGCATGCGCTCGTAGTCGTAGTTGACTTGCTTGAGCACGTTGTGCACTTCACGACGCAGGGTTTTGCTGGCTTTGTCCAGCTCGGCGGCGTTCACGGCTCTTGCAGGCTGGCCGTTCAACTTCATGCCGAAGTTCCACACCCGGCGCAAGAAGCGATACGAGCCTTCCACGCCAGCCTCATTCCACTCCAGCGTGGCTTCGGGTGGAGCCGTGAACATGGTGTACAGCCGGGCGGTATCAGCGCCGTATTTTTCAATCAGGTCTTGCGGATCAACGCCGTTGTTTTTGCTCTTGCTCATGGTGCCCACGCCTTCGTAGGTGATGAGCGTGCCTGCAGGCAAGTCGCCTTTGGCGGCTTTGAGTTTGGCGCCTGTGACCTTGCCGTTTTCGTCGTGCAGGTCTTCAACTTCATGCGGCCAGAAATACTCGATGCCGCCCTTGTCAGCCTTGCGCGAGTAAATGTGGTTGAGCACCATGCCCTGCGTCAGCAGCTTGGTGAAGGGCTCGTCGATTTTGACCAAGCCCAGGTCGCGCATGACTTTGGTCCAGAAGCGGGCGTAGAGCAAATGCAAGATGGCGTGCTCGATGCCGCCGATGTACTGGTCCATGCCGCTGCCTCCGGCAGTGGCTTTCGAATCCCGCATCCAGTAGTCGGCGCCTTCCGCCACCATGGCCTGCTCATTCTTCGGATCGCAGTAGCGCATGAAGTACCAGGACGAGTCCACAAAGGTGTCCATGGTGTCGGTTTCACGCCGGGCTTTTTGGCCGCAGACGGGACACACGACGCCGGCATGAAAGCCTACATGTTTGTGCAGCGGATTGCCCGAGCCGTCGGGCACGCAGTCTTGCGGCAAAACTACGGGCAGGTCTTTTTCGGGGACGGGCACCGCGCCGTGTTCGGGGCAGTGAATGATGGGGATGGGCGTGCCCCAGTAGCGCTGGCGGCTGACGCCCCAGTCGCGCAGGCGCCAAGTGGTTTTTTTCTCGCCCAGGCCTTTGGCGGCCAGGTCGGCGGCGACGGCGTTGAGGCAGTCTTTGAAGGTCAGGCCGTTGTATTTGGCTGAGTTGATGGCGATGCCTGTGCCTTTTTCTCCGTACCAGTCTTGCCATTTTTTGGCGTCGAAATTCTGATTCGGGGTCGGGGTCGGGCTCGGGGAGGCCGAGACGGCCGGTGCGCCGGGCGACTCAGACGCAAGCTCAACATCCTCGCCCGACGCACCGGCCGCCTCGGCCTTGGGGCCGGCGCGGGAGCCTGACGCGGTGAAGGCCACGACTTGCTTGATGGGCAGGTCGTACTTCAGGGCGAATGCGAAATCTCGTTCGTCGTGGGCTGGGACGCCCATCACGGCACCATCGCCGTAGGACATCAGCACGTAGTTGCCGACCCAGACTTCAACCTGCTCACCGGTCAGCGGATGCGAAACGAAGAGTCCGGTGCGCTCGCCCTTTTTCTCTTGCGTGGCCAGCTCGGCTTCCGTCGTACCGCCAGCTTTGCATTCGGCCAGGAAGGCGGCTACGCGGGGCTGGGTGGCTGCAGCGTGCAGCGCGAGTGGATGCTCTGGCGCCACGGCGCAGAAGGTCACGCCCATGATGGTGTCGGGGCGTGTCGTGAACACATACATGCGGCCATCGCTGATCAGCGCACCGCTCGCATCTTTGATGTCATGGGGGAAGGCAAAGCGCACGCCTTCGCTTTTGCCGATCCAGTTTTCCTGCATCAGGCGCACGCGCTCGGGCCAGCCTGAGAGCGTGGCTTTGTCGTTGCCGACTTGCACGTGGTCCAGCAGTTCTTGCGCGTAATCGGTGATCTTCAGGTAGTAGCCGGGGATCTCACGCTTTTCAACCACCGCGCCCGTGCGCCAGCCCTTGCCGTCGATCACCTGTTCATTGGCCAGCACGGTCTGGTCGACCGGGTCCCAGTTCACGACTTGCGTTTTGCGGTAGGCGATGCCTTTGTCCAGCATCTTCAAGAACAGCCACTGGTTCCACTTGTAGTAACTCGGGTCGCAGGTGGCGACTTCGCGGCTCCAGTCGATGGCGAGACCCATGGCCTGCATCTGCTTTTTCATGTACGCGATGTTGTCGTAGGTCCACTTGGCGGGCGGCACTTTGTTCTTGAGTGCGGCGTTCTCGGCGGGCAAGCCAAAGGCGTCCCAGCCCATGGGCATCAAGACGTTGTAGCCCTTCATGCGCAGGTGGCGCGTGAGCATGTCGTTGATGGTGTAGTTGCGCACATGGCCCATGTGCAGTTTGCCGCTGGGGTAAGGCAGCATGGAGCAGGCGTAGTACTTGCCCTTGGGCTTGTTGCCGCCGTCTTCACTCACGCGGTAAACGTCAGCGGCCTGCCATTGGGCCTGGGCCTGGCGTTCAACGTCGCGGTGGGCGTAGGGCTGGGGCTGTTGTGAGTCTTGCATGAGGAACCGAGAAAGAAAAACTGGAGGAAAGGCTGGTCAAAAAAACTGACCAGCTCAAGGGGTCTGGGTGACTCGCCGTGCTTAAGGCCTGCCGATCACCCGAAAGGCTGGATTTTAGAGGGGGTGGCCGACGGCTCAGCGGCTGGCCGGGCGCGCCGGCTCGGTCACAAAGCCGATCCGGTTCAGGCCCGCGTCCTGCGCAGCGCCCAAAACCTCGGCCACGCGGCCATAGGGCGCCGCCTGGTCGGCACGCAAATGCAGTTCGGTGCTGGCATCCACAGCCGCGACTTGTTTGAAGCGTTGGCTCAATTCAGCCAGGTTCACGGGTCGGTCGTCCAAAAACGCCTGGCCGGTGCGGTCCACGGCCAGCAGCAGCTGCGGTGCTGGCGCTGGCGGGGTCTGCGTTTTCGTGCTGCTGGTCTTGGGCAGTTCAAGCTGTATGGAGCTGGCCAAAATGGGCGCAGTCAGGATGAAGATGACCACCAGCACCAACATCACGTCCACCAGCGGCGTGACGTTGATTTCGCTGATCGGCCGGCCGGGCCGCTGGCCGTCTTCGAGCTGGCCAAAAGCCATCAGGCATTCGCCCCGGGTGTGTGCAGCAGCAACTCGCGCAAGTCCCGGGCAAACCCTTCCAGATCGGCCTCGATGCGATGAATGAAGCGGCCCATGACGTTGTAGGCCAGCACGGCCGGAATGGCCACGGCCAGCCCTGCGGCCGTCATGATGAGGGCCTCGCCCACGGGGCCGGCCACTTGGTCGATGGTGATCTGGCCGGAGCTGGCCATGCCGCCTAGCGCGTGGTAAATGCCCCAGACGGTGCCCAGCAAGCCGACGAAGGGCGCAGTGGAGCCGACCGTGGCCAGCAGCACCTGACCGTATTGCAGCTTGTGCAAGGCCTGGTGCAGGGCACCGCGCAATACGCGCGTGAGTTGCTGGCTGCGGTCACCGGCTGCGCCCAAGGTGCCCTCGGCGGCTGACTGGCTGGCTTGCAACAGGGGCAGCACCAGCGCATCGCGGTCAAAGGCGGCGACGCGCTGACTCGCGTCTGCAAAGTTGGGTGACTGCCAAAAGGCGGCGGTGCTGCGGCCAATGTCCTTGAGCGCGCGGCGCAGCAACCAGCTTTTGAAAAGAATGACGACCCAGCTGGCCAGGGACATCAGCAAGAGCAGCAGCGCCACGCTGCGGCTGACGGCGTCTGCCTGCAGCAAGGCTGCAAGACCGTTCATGCTGGCAGCCTGTGTGTCACGTCAGATCACTTGAGCCCGAGCACGTCGAACATGTCAAACAGCCCGCGCTGATGACCGGCGAGGAAGCGTGCGGCGCGCAGGCTGCCTTGCGCATAGGTGGCGCGGCTGGAAGACTTGTGCGTGATCTCAATGCGCTCGCCCGTGCCGGCAAACAGTACGGTGTGATCGCCCACGATGTCGCCGCCGCGGATGGTGGCAAAGCCGATGCTGGACGGGTCGCGCTCGCCGGTCACGCCTTCGCGGGCGTACACGGCGCAGTCTTTGAGGTCACGGCCCAGGGCGTCGGCAATCACTTCGCCCATCTTCAGGGCGGTGCCTGAAGGCGCGTCCACCTTGTGACGGTGGTGCGCTTCGATGATCTCGATGTCGTAGCCGGTGGACAAAGCCTTGGCTGCCATCTCCAACAGCTTCAATGTGACGTTCACGCCCACGCTCATGTTGGGTGCCATGACGATCGCGATGTCGCGAGCGGCTTCGGCAATTTCGGCTTTTTGGGCGTCGGTGAAACCTGTGGTGCCGATGACGGCATGCATGCCGAGTTCGCGGCATATGCGCAGGTGGGCGAGCGTGCCCTCCGGGCGCGTGAAGTCGATCAGCACCTGCGCACCGTTCAGGCCGGCGCGCAAGTCTGCGGTGACCTGTACCCCGGAACGCTGGCCCGTAAAAGCGGCGGCGTCCTGGCCGATCAGCGTGCTTTCAGCGCGGTCCAGCGCACCGGTCAGCAGGCAGTCGTCAGCGGCTTGCACCGTCTCGACCAGCATCTGGCCCATGCGGCCGCTGACGCCAGCGATGGCTATTTTCAAAGGGGATGCGGCGGCTGTTGCGGCGTTCATATCGGTCGTGGCTTGGGGGCGTTTCAAGGGCGCGCGCTTTCCAGCGGCGGGTAGGTGGCCGGCGTCGCCGTCCGGCTTTCGGGGCTTGCTGGCACGCCGACTTTCGGGGTTTGCGCAGGGGTCATGCCGGCCTTTTTGCGGGCAGCCTCAAGTTCTTCCGGAGTGGCCTCCAGCGGCGGAATCTTGCCCAGCTCGCGCCCGCTGTCCAGGCGGGCGACGAAGTCAGCTTCGGCCGGCATGGCGTCGCCCTCAAATCGCTCCAGTGCTTCGCCTTTGAAAAACACGGCGTAGCGGTAGGTTTGCTGGGGTACTCCCTGGCGATTGATGGTGAAGATGTAATCCCAGCGGTCGGCGTGAAAAATGCTGGCGACCAAGGGCGTGCCCAGCACATTGCGCACTTCGACGCGGCTCATGCCGGGGCGCAGCTGCTCGACTTGTTCCCGCGAAATGAAGTTGCCCTGGATGATGTCCGGCTTGAAGGACGTGATCCACTGCGTGGGCTTGAAGAGGCGACTGCCCAGGCCCTCAGTGCCTGCTGGGCTCGCTTGGCCGGCACAGCCTGCAAGCAGCGCGCACGCCAGGGTGAGCAAGGCGGCAGGCAGTGAAAATCGTGTGTGTGCGGGCATGGCTGGGGTGCTGACGATATGATGGTTCATTGTAGCGGCAGGGTGCTTTTTCACTGGTGGTTCACCCGCAGCCGGCAAGGTAAGACAACAAGGCAAGGCATTAGGGCAGACGCCCTTGAAAATAATCCATGAGCAACATTGACGAGTTGAAAAGCACAGGCCTCAAAGCCACGTTGCCACGCCTGAAAATTCTTGAAATATTCCAAGGCGGCCGGCAGCGTCACATGACCGCCGAGGACGTTTTTCGCGTCTTGCTTGAGGATCGTTCCGATATCGGCTTGGCCACGGTCTACCGAGTGCTCACCCAGTTCGAGCAGGCGGGCCTGCTCAATCGCAGCAATTTCGAGTCGGGTAAAGCGGTTTACGAGCTCAACGAAGGCCAGCATCACGACCACTTGGTGTGCCTGGACTGCGGTCGGGTTGAAGAGTTTTATGACGCCGAAATCGAAAAGCGTCAGCATGCGGTGGCCGAGATCAAGGGCTTTGCCATTGCCGACCATTCCCTGTCGATCTACGCCAACTGCACCAAGACCGACTGCCCGCATCGCCCGCCGCCTGGCCGACACCAGGGCGGCAGCCACAGCTAAATCAGCTACCGCTTTCCATCGCCTTGCGGTGCCGCTCGACGAAATCTTGATAGGTGTTGATGCCGCGCAACTGCAAGATAGCGTTGCGCACCGCAGCTTCAACCAGCACGGCAATGTTGCGCCCGGCTTCCACCTGGATGATCACCTTGCGCACCGGAATGCCCAGCACGTCCTGCGTCAGCGGCTCATAGGGGATGCGCTCGTAGTCGCGCTCCAGCGTCTCGCGGCGCACCAGATGCACGATCAATTTCAGGCGCATCTTGCGGCGTACCGCCGTCTCGCCAAAGATTGCCTTGATGTCCAACAGGCCAATGCCGCGTACTTCGAGCAGGTTTTGCAGCAGGTCGGGGCAGCGGCCTTCGATAGTGGTCTGATTGATGCGGTACAGATCGACCGCGTCATCCGCCACCAGGCCGTGGCCACGTGAAATCAATTCCAGGCCCAGCTCGCTTTTGCCCAGGCCGGACTCGCCGGTGATCATCACGCCCAGGCCCAGAATGTCCATGAACACGCCGTGCATGGACGTGCGGTCTGCGAAGTGCTTGGACAAATAAGCGCGCAGCACGTCGATCACGAAGGCGGCCGACTCGGGGGTCTGAAACATGGGCAATTGCCCGCGCTCGCACATCGCGATCAAGGTGTCGGGCGCGGTCTGGCCGTCAGCCACCACCAACACGGGCGGCTCCAGCGTGATGATGCGCGACACCCGGCGGCTGCAGTCGTCGGTATTGCCCTGCGTCAGGTAAGCGACTTCACGCTCGCCCAGAATTTGAACCCGGTAAGGGTGGATGTAGTTGAGGTAACCGACCAGGTCAGCGCCCGAGCGGGCCGCGCGCACGGCAACCTCGTCAAAGCGGCGCTCCGAGGCGCCCAGCCCAGCCACCCATTGCCATTTCAGCGAGGCGCGATGGTCTTCAAAAAGAACATCGGCGCTGACAACGGTTGGCTTCATTCGGCTGGTTTAAGCGCTTGGGCTCAGGTGCTGACGTGCGTGGACTGCCAGGTGGCGATCAGCTGGTGCAAGGCGGCCGCATCGTTGCTGAGCTTGAGTTGCTCGCGCAGGCCGCTGTCACTGAGCAGCTCGGCAATTTCTGACAGGATTTCCAGGTGCTTTTGCGTGGCGGCCTCGGGCACCAGCAAAAAAATCAGCAAGCGCACGGCTTGCTCATCCGGGGCGTCAAAGCCAATGGCAGCATGCAGCTGAAAGACCGCCGCCATGGGCGCCTTCAGGCCCTTGATCCGGCCATGCGGAATGGCCACGCCATGGCCCAGGCCGGTGGAGCCCAGCCGCTCGCGCGCAAAAAGGCTGTCGGTGATCAGTGCGCGGTTGAGCCCATGCAGGTTTTCAAACAACAGCCCGGCTTCCTCGAACGCGCGCTTTTTGCTGGTGGCTTCAACGCCAACCAGGACTTGGGCAGGGGGCAGGATTTGCGAAAGTCGGTTCATAGCGGTCTTGGGTCGGCGAATTATGCACTTGGCTGAGGCCGTGAATCCGATCGCCCAAGAAAAAGCCGCCTGAGGGTTCAGGCGGCTTGGTGGCCGAAGTCCGGCGTCAGAATTGCTTCACGTCATGCGTTGCCAGCTCAGGCAGCCTGACGCTTGGCGGCCACATGGTGGTGATCTTGGGCCTTGTCCTTGTGGCGCACCACCTGGCGGTCCAGCTTGTCAGCGAGTTCGTCAACGGCGGCATAGAGGTCGGCGTTGGAGCTTTCTGCATAAATGTCGCGGCCCTTGACGTGCACATTGCACTCGGCCCGTTGCCTGAGTTCCTTTTCCTTCATGTTGTCGACTGTCAGGAGGACTTTGACATCGACCACCTGATCGAAGTGTCGGATGATCCGATCGAGTTTCGTGGTCACGTAGCCGCGCAGCGCAGGGGTGACTTCAAGATGGTGGCCGCTGATCTTCAAGTTCATAAGTGCTCCTATTCCTTTTCCTGAGTGAGGAAGGGTTTTTGCAAAAAACCACCCGACTTTGCGGGCCGGGCGGCGGACCGAACATGCTCCGGCTTCACTATGCGCCTGGAGGCCAGCAATTGCAATCCTGCGCTGCAACATGACGCCAAAGTCCACCGCGTTCGCAAACTTTTCACTGGCTCAGACGTCGGCCAGGCAACCCTTTGGGCTCAGGGCTGCTTGCTGCCCCGTTCCCAGAAGAGTCCTTCAAGGCCGATGCCATAATTGCAGCCATGTTTCATGACGGAGAATCCTTGGAAAGCAGTCCTAGTCGCTAGCTTTCAGTCCGCAAGGCGCACTTGACTGCGCGGGATTGAAAGCGATGCACCAATCCCCGCCGCCTGTGGCCCCGGAATCCGGACTTTGACTCCGAGCCGCCCTGTCCAGGCTTGTCCTTGAATGCCCTAACGGGAGTCCGGTCATGCTCAATATTTTCACGCTCGTCAACGGGCGGCTGTTTCAGGAGGAGATCGAATCCCTGGAAGAGCTCTCACGCTTTCGCCCCATCTGGGTGGACCTCGAATCGCCAACGCCAGAAGAAAAGCGCTGGATCAAACAGTACTACGGCCTGTCGATTCCTGAAGACGTGATGGCTGAAGACATCGAAGAGTCGGCGCGCTTTTACGAAGAAGACAACGGCGAGTTGCATATCCGCTCGGACTTCTTGATTGCCGACGCCGACGAGCCGCGCACGGTGCGCGTGGCCTTCATCTTGAACACGGTCAATGACGACCTGAAAAGCAAGGGCGTGCTGTTTTCGATTCACGACGAAGATGTGCCCGTGTTTCGCCTCCTGCGCATGCGCGCACGCCGCGCTTACGGCCTGATTGAAGACGCCAAGGAAGTCCTGCTCAAGCTCTTTGACGCGGACGCCGAGTACTCGGCCGACACGCTCGAAGGCATTTACGTGGACCTGGAAAAAGTCAGTGCCAAGGTGCTGTCAGGCGACGTGACCGACGTGATGGCCGGTGAGGTGCTGGGCTCGATTGCGCGGCACGAAGACTTGAGCGGACGCATTCGCCGCAACATGATGGACACCCGCCGCGCGGTCAGTTTCATGATGCGCAGCAAGATGCTCAACGCCGAGCAGTTTGAAGAAGCACGGCAGATTCTGCGCGACATCGATTCGCTGGACTCGCACACCGCTTTCCTGTTCGACAAGATCAACTTCTTGATGGACGCCACGGTTGGTTTCATCAACATCAACCAGAACAAGATCATCAAGATCTTCTCGGTGGCCAGCGTCGCGCTGTTGCCGCCCACCTTGATTGCCAGCCTGTATGGCATGAACTTCAAGTTCATGCCCGAGTTGGACTGGACGCTGGGCTACCCCTATGCGCTGGGCCTGATGGTGACCAGCGCGCTGGTGCCCATGTGGTATTTCAGGAAGCGCGGCTGGCTGAAATAGCGGTAGGCGCCGCCGGCAGTGCCAGCAAGAAAGCGCGCACGATGCGCTCGGCATAAAGACTGGCCACTTCGCGCACAAAGACCGGAAAGTCCTGGTGCGCCAGATCATCGGCCCGGTCTGAAATGGTGCGCACAGCGGCGAACGGAATGCCGTAGTCAGCGCACACCTGTGCCACCGCCGCACCTTCCATTTCCACCGCCAGGGCTTTATGGCCGGCGCCTCGAAGCCCGGTTTGCAAGGCACTGGATTCAGCTTGGCTGCTGACAAAGCGGTCGCCGCTGGCGATCAAGCCCGCATGGGCGCGGTTTGCGGGGCTGGCCTGCAGGGCCTCTTTGACAGCGGCTTGCAGCAGCGCGGTCAAGCCGGGGTCACAGGCAAAGCGGGCGCGGCCGTACAGCGGCACTTCGTAGCGCGGGAACAAGGGCGAGGCATCGAGGTCGTGCTGGACAAATTCATCCGCCACCACGACATCGCCCACCGCAACCCCAGGGGCCAGGCCGCCAGCTACGCCCGTGAACAAGATTCGGCCGACGCCGAAGTGGCTGATGAGCGCAGCAGCCGTGAGGCTGGCCGACACCTTGCCGATGCGTGACAAGGCCAGTACCACCGGTTGGCCATGGAGATGCCCGCTCCAGAAGTCCCGGCTGGCTATGCGGCGCAACTGTGGGTTTTGCAGTTGCGCGAGCAGGCCTTGCTGCTCCTCGGCTAAAGCGCTGAGGATGGCCGTGGTCTGCATCAGGCGCAGTTCTATTTCTTGTCGCGCAGTTCGCGGCGCAAGATTTTGCCAACCGGAGTCTTGGGCAAATCCGTGCGGAACTCGACCACTTTGGGCAGCTTGTAGCCCGTGAGGTTGGCCTTGCAGTGGTCGCGCACCTGGGCTTCAGTCAGCGCCGGATTTTTCTTGACGATGACCAGCTTGACCGCCTCGCCGGTTTTGTCGTCTGGCATGCCCACGCAGGCGCATTCGAGCACGCCTTCGAGCTTGGATACCACTTCTTCGATCTCGTTCGGATAGACGTTGAAGCCGCTCACCAAAATCATGTCCTTCTTGCGGTCGATGATCTTGAAGAAGCCGTTGGCATCAATGATGCCGATGTCACCTGACTTGAAGTAACCGTCTGGCGTCATGACCTTGGCGGTTTCGTCGGGTCGCTGCCAGTAACCGGCCATGACCTGCGGGCCTTTGATGGCAATCTCGCCGGCTTGGCCTTGCGGCACTTCGTTACCTTCATCGTCCAGCAGCTTGAACCAGGTGCCCGGAATCGGCACGCCGATGGTGCCTGTGAACTGCTTGGAGTTGGTTGGGTTGCAGCTGGCCGATGGTGAAGTTTCGGACAAGCCGTAACCTTCAACGATGGGGCAGCCGGTTTTCTCAAGCCAGAGTTGCGCCACTGCGCTTTGCACGGCCATGCCGCCGCCCAGCGAAACCTTCAGGTGAGACCAATCAACTTTGTTGAAATCCGGATGATTTGCGAGGCCGTTAAACAGCGTGTTGACCGCCGGGAAGCTGTGGATGCGGTGCTTGGTCAGCTCCTTGAGCACGGCTGGCAAATCGCGCGGGTTCGGGATCAGGATGTTCTTGGCGCCGGTGCGCATGCCCAGCATCATGTTCACTGTGAAAGCGAAGATGTGATACAGCGGCAAGGCGCATACATAGACCGGTTGCTCGCCCGGCTCCATGGTGGCCATGGCCGGGGCGTTCCAGGCTTCAGATTGAAGCAGGTTGGCGATCACGTTGCGATGCAGCAGCACCGCGCCCTTGGACACGCCAGTGGTGCCACCGGTGTATTGCAGCACGGCCACGTCGTCTGGTTTGATGTCGGGCCGCACCAGCTTGGCACGCTGGCCCTGGGCCACTGCATCGTTGAAGCGCACAGCCTGCGGCAGATTGAAAGGCGGCACCATCTTTTTGACGTTGCGCACCACGTGGTTGACGATGGCACCCTTCAAAAAGCCCAACTGGTCGCCCATGGCGCAGAGCACCACATGCTTGACCGGCGTGTTGCCTATGCATTCTTCCAGCGTGGCAGCAAAGTTCTCGATGATGACGATGGCTTTGGCACCGGAATCCTTGAGCTGATGCTCCAACTCGCGCGGGGTGTAGAGCGGATTGACGTTGACCACCACATAGCCAGCGCGCAGGATGGCGGCCACCGTGACCGGGTACTGGGGCACGTTGGGCATCATGATGGCGATGCGGTCGCCCTTGGTCAGGCCCAATGTCTGTAAGTAAGCGGCAAAAGACTGCGACAGACGGTCGGTCTGCGCGAAGCTGACTTCCTTGCCCATGAAGCTGTAAGCCACGCGGTCGCCGTACTTGGCAAAGCCTTCTTCCAGTAGCGCCACCAACGATGGGTACTGCGAAGCGTCAATGTCGGCCGGCACCCCCGGCGGGTAGGCCTTGAGCCAGGGGCGCTCGATGAAGTTGGCTTCCATGGTGTCCATGTGTGTCTCCTGCTTTTTTATTGATCGTCAAACCCTGCCTGACCACGTGCCCGGCGCCAAGCCCTCCAGCCCGGTGCCGACCGAATGTTCGCTGTCTTACTCGATGGCCTTGCCCATGTCCTCGATGACCTTCTTGGCGTCACCGAAGAC
>CAZNQE010000043.1:0-21459 GCA_964575005.1 uncultured Polaromonas sp.
CGGCGTCGGCAATCTCGTCCACGCACTCGATGTTGATCAGCGTCGAGTCCATGTCAAAAGCGGCGAGCTTGAAGTCGGCCAAGCGCAGGGGCGGCGTGAAGCCTTGGATGGCGAGGCCGGGGGCGAAGTTGGCGGCGGTGGAGCTTGGGGAGGCGGCGGCTGAATTCATGAGAGGTGTTGCAGAAGTTTGAAATAGTTATTTGGCGACTGCCGCAGCAGGCGCTTGGCTCAGAGGTTGGCCCAGGCTCTTGAGCACATCCCGCACCATCTGCGCGCGGTCTTTGGCCTCGGGTAATTCGCGTTCAATGCGCAGCTTGTCATTGCCGGCGAGCTTGATGTGCTTGTTTTTTTGAATCAAATGCATGATGGCCATGGGTTCGACCGGCGCGTCTTTCTTGAAAGTGATGTTGATCACGCCTGGCGCCGCATCCACCTTCACCACGCCATACGGCTTGGCCAGCACGCGCAGGCGGTGCATGTCGATCAGTGTTTGGCCTTGCGCGGGCAGCTTGCCAAAGCGGTCCACGATTTCTTCCAGCAGGGTGTCGATCTGGTCGGTGGTTTTGGCGGTGGCCAGCTTTTTGTAAAACGACAGGCGCAGGTGCACGTCGCCGCAATAGTCGTCGGGCAACAGCGCCGGGGCGTGCAGGTTGATCTCGGTGGCCACGCTGAGCGGGCTGAGCAGGTCGGGCTCAATGCCGGCTTTGAGGCAGCGCACGGCTTCGTTGAGCATCTCGTTGTAGAGCTGAAAGCCGACTTCGAGCATGTTGCCGGACTGGTTTTCGCCCAGCACCTCGCCAGCACCGCGAATCTCCAGGTCGTGCATGGCCAGGTAAAAGCCCGAGCCCAACTCTTCCATTTGCTGGATCGCGTCCAGGCGCTGGCTGGCTTGCTTGGTCAGGCCTTCGATGTCGGGCACCATCAAATACGCATAGGCTTGGTGGTGGCTGCGGCCCACGCGGCCGCGCAGCTGGTGCAGCTGGGCCAAGCCGAATTTGTCGGCGCGGGCCATGACGATGGTGTTGGCACTCGGCACGTCGATGCCGGTTTCGATGATGGTCGAGCACAGCAGCAAGTTAAAGCGCTGGGCCACAAAGTCCTTCATCACCCGCTCCAGCTCGCGCTCGGGCATCTGGCCGTGGGCCACGGCAATGCGGGCTTCGGGCAGCAGGGCTTCGAGCATTTCGCGCCGGTTCTGGATGGTCTCGACTTCGTTGTGCAAAAAGTAGACTTGCCCGCCGCGCTTGAGTTCGCGCAACACGGCTTCGCGGATCACGCCCTTGCTTTCACTGCGCACAAAGGTCTTGATGGCGAGGCGGCGCTGGGGTGCGGTGGCAATCACGCTTAAATCGCGCAAGCCTTCGAGCGCCATGCCCAGCGTGCGGGGAATCGGCGTGGCGGTCAGGGTCAGCACATCGACCTCGGCGCGAAAGGCTTTCATCGCTTCTTTGTGGCGCACGCCAAAGCGGTGCTCTTCGTCAATGATGAGCAAACCCAGGCGCTCGAACTTCACGTCTTGGCTGAGCAGCTTGTGCGTGCCCACCACGATGTCGATGGTGCCGTCGCCAATGCCTTTGATGGCGGCGGTGATTTCCTTGGCCGAGCGGAAGCGGCTCATCTCCGCCACCTTGACCGGCCATTTTGCAAAGCGGTCCACCAGCGTTTGGTAGTGCTGTTCGGCCAAAAGCGTCGTTGGTGCCAGCAGCGCGACTTGCTTGCCGCCGGTGATCGCAATGAAGGCGGCGCGCAGCGCAACCTCGGTTTTTCCAAAGCCCACGTCGCCGCAGACCAGCCGGTCCATGGGGCGCGGGCTGATCATGTCTTGAATCACGGCGTGAATCGCAGCGCGCTGGTCGGCGGTCTCGTCAAAGCCAAAGTCGTTGGCGAACTGTTCGTAATCACCCGGCGAATAGCGGAAGGCATGGCCTTCGCGCGCGGCGCGGCGGGCGTAGATGTTGAGCAACTCGGCAGCCGAGTCGCGCACCTGTTCGGCGGCGCGGCGCTTGGCTTTTTCCCACTGGCCGCTGCCCAAGCGGTGCAGCGGCGCTTCGTCGGCGCTGACGCCGGTGTAGCGGCTGATCTGGTGCAGCTGGCTGACGGGCACATAGAGCGTCGCATCGTCAGCGTATTGCAGGTGCAAAAATTCGCTCGGCCCCTGGCCCAGGTCCATGTTGACCAGGCCCTTGTAGCGGCCAATGCCGTGGGCGCTGTGCACCACCGGGTCGCCCACGTTGAGCTCCGACAAGTCCTTGATCAGCGCTTCAACGTCGCTGACTTGTTCCTGCTTTTTGTTGCGGCGGCGCACGGTGACGCCGGCGGCAAAAAGTTCGGTCTCGGTGATGAAGTCGATGCCTTCGTCACCCCAGCTAAAACCTTCGGCCAGAGGCGCTGTGGCAATGCCTAGCTTTTCGCTGCTGGTCTGAAAGTCCTCCAATGAATCGAAGGCCGGCGGCGACACGCTGCTGGCGCGCAAAAAGTCCAGCAAGCTCTCGCGGCGGCCGTCGCTCTCGGCCAGGACCAGCACGCGTTGCTTGCTGCTGGCGATGTGTTTTTTCAGCTTGGCCAGCGGATCTTCCGCGCCGCGCACCACGGCCATTTCAGGCAGCTTTTGAAAGTACGCGCTGTGCTCCACATCGCTGGCTGACGCCTTGAGCGCCAACTGGGCATAGGCATTGGCCCGCGCATAAAACTGCTCGCTGGTCAAAAACAGCGCTTCAGGCGGCAGGGCAGGCCGGTCTGGCGCGCCTTGCACCAGGCGGTAGCGGTCCTTGGTGTCTTGCCAAAAGCGCTGGAAAGCCGGCTCCAGGTCGCCATGCAGCACCACGGTGGCGGCCTCGCTGCCCGCGCCCAGGTAATCAAACACTGTGGCCGTCTCTTCAAAAAACAGCGGCAGGTAGTACTCGATACCCGCAGTGGCCACGCCGTTGCCGATGTCCTTGTAGATGCGGCTCTTCGTCGGGTCGCCGTCGAGCAGCTCACGCCAGCGGCTCCTGAACTTGGCGCGCGCGTCGTCGTCCATCGGAAACTCGCGTCCGGGCAGCAAACGCACTTCAGGCACCGGGTACAGGCTGCGCTGGCTGTCCGGATCGAATGTGCGGATGGAGTCCACTTCGTCGTCAAACAAGTCCACGCGAAAGGGCACCAGCGAACCCATGGGGAACAAATCAATCAAGCCGCCGCGCACCGCGTATTCACCCGGGCTCACGACTTGGGTGACGTGGCTATAACCCGCCAGCGTGAGCTGGGCCTTGAGCTTGGCTTCGTCGAGCTTTTGCTTGACCTTGAACTCGAAGGTGTAGCCGGCCAAAAAGCTGGGCGGCGCCAGGCGGTACAGCGCGGTGGTGGCCGGCACGATGACGAGGTCGGCGCCGGCGTCCTTGTCGCGCTGGCTGATACGCCACAGCGTGGCCAGCCGCGCACTGATCAAGTCCTGGTGCGGCGAAAAGCTGTCGTAAGGCAGGGTTTCCCAGTCCGGGAACATGACGCACCGCAGCCCCGGCGCAAAGAAGCTCAGCTCGTCCAGCAGGCGCTGCGCTGTGCTCGCATCGGGCGTAACGATGGCCGTGAGCTTGCCCAGCGCTTTCTCGCGCAGGCCCAACTGGGCCAGCAACAAGGCGTCGGCAGAACCGACAGGCTGGGGCAGGGTGAAGCGTTTGCCGGTGACGAGTTTGGGTAAATCCATGGGGCTTCAAAAAGGGTTCTCGCTTGGCCACCCGGGATGGGGCGCCAATGCCAAGCACCCCAAACCAGCGGGCTGCCGGTGCGGGGTGCTGACGCGATTTTAGAATCTATGATCGCCCGATGAGTGAGAACCCGGCCCCAAGCACCTTTGTGCTGATTCCCTGTGCCGGCCAAGGCAGCCGCGCCGTGGCAGCGCCGGAGCCGGGCAAGCCAGGCCGTCCGAGCGATGCCGCCCGCTGGCCAGGCCTGGCCAAGCAATACCAACTGATCGCCGGCAAGCCCATGGTGATGCACACCCTGGAGGCTTTTCAGGAACTGGGGCCTGCCATCGCCGGCGTGTGCGTGGTGCTGTCACCGCAAGACGACGTGTTCGAGTCGGCTATGCCGGACTTTGCCGAATCAGGTGGCCAGTTGTTGCGCTGCGGGGGCTCGACGCGGGCCGCCAGCGTTGAAAACGGCTTGGCTGCGTTGCTGGCAGGCGGCGTGGCTCAGGCGCATGACTGGGTGATGGTGCACGACGCGGCGCGCTGCCTGATCACCCCCGCTCTGATCACGACCTTGATGCAGGCTTGCCAGTCAGACGGATGCGGCGGCTTACTCGCGCAGCCGCTGGCCGACACGCTCAAGACGGGCGCTCAGGCCGCAGAGGGCAGCGCCCGGGTCGCCGCCACCTTGCCCCGCGCAGACAAATGGCTCGCGCAGACGCCGCAGATGTTTCGCATCGGCGCCTTGCAAGAGGCGCTTGCGAAGGCGCGGGCACAAGGCCTTGACATCACGGACGAGTCCAGCGCGATGGAGGCCGCAGGCGGCTCGCCCCGGCTGGTGGCGGGCAGTGCGCTGAATTTCAAGGTCACTTATCCCGAAGACTTTGCGCTCGCCGAGGCCGTGCTGCGGGGCCGCGGGCCCTAAGCCCGTTTTTCTTTTTCGGTTTTTCTTTCACTTTTTCGCGCCCCAGGCCCACCGACCATGACCTTGCCAGACGCTAAACCCGCCTTGTCTTTTCGCATTGGTGAAGGCTGGGACACCCATGCCCTGGTGGCCGGGCGCAAGCTGATCCTGGGCGGCGTGGAGGTGCCGCACAGCGTGGGTTTGCTCGGTCATTCCGACGCTGACGTGCTGCTGCACGCCATCATCGATGCATTGCTGGGTGCCGCAGGCCTGGGCGACATTGGCCGGCATTTCCCCGACACGGATGCGCAGTTCAAAGGGGCTGACTCCATGGTGCTGCTGGCCGAGGCGGCGCGCCGCGTGCGTGCGCAAGGCTGGGCCATTGGCAACATAGACAGCACCGTGATTGCGCAGGCGCCCAAGCTTGCGCCGTACATCGAAGCCATGCGTGCTTCTATTGCAGGCGGTTTGGGCCTGTCGGTGCAGCAGGTCAATGTGAAGGCCAAGACCGCCGAAAAAATGGGTCCGGTGGGCGAAGGACGCGCCATGGAAGCGCGCGCAGTGGCCTTGTTGCAGGCAGGCTAAATTTCAGGTGGGCGTGATGGGAACCCGGCGCAGGCGAATATGCGCGGCCAGGCCACCCGTGTCCGAGTTGGCCAGGGAAAATGCGCCGCCCATGCGCACAATGGTTTTTTCCACAATGGCCAGACCCAGGCCAGCGCCCTTGGCCGAGGTGCGGGCTTCGTCGCCCCGATAAAAAGGCCGGGTCAACTTGCGCAGGCTTTCCTCGGGCACGCCGGCGCCGTGGTCCCTGATCTTGAGCATGACCCAGCTGCCCTGTGCCTTGGCCGAGATCTCGACTTCAGCGTGGTTGCTGCCCGGGGTTTTGCCGTAACGCCTGGCGTTTTCCAGCAGGTTGGTCAACACGCGCAGCAACTCCACGTCATCGGCCATCACCATGAGCTGGTCGGGCATGGTGAGCTTGACACTCAAGTCGCGGTAGTCGGCCACTGAGAAAAGCGCGGATTCAACGATGGCGTTGAGCCCCAGGGCTTGCAGTTGCGCCGGGTCGGGCCGGGCGTAGTCCATGAACTTGTCAATAATGGCGTCCAGCTGGCTGATGTCTGCGGCCATGTGCGCGCGGGCGCTTTCATCGCTCACGCTCAGCTCGGTTTCCAGACGCAGGCGGGCCAAGGGTGTGCGCAGGTCGTGAGAAATGCCTGCCATCATGATGGCGCGATCGTTTTCCAGCTTGGAGAGTTGGCGCGCCATCTGGTTAAAGCCGACGTTGACTTCCCGTATCTCACTGGTGGGGGCTTTTTCGTCCAGCAAGCTCGCGTCAAAGTCGCCTTCACGCATGCGGCTGGCGGCGAGGGAAAGTTGCTGCAGTGGCCGGTTGATCAAGCCGGCAATCAGCGCCGCGCCCGCTAGCGACAAGACGGCCGCGCTGGTCAGCCAGATGGCCCAGGTGCCGCTTCGGGACGGGCCGACGCGGGTCAGGTCGGTCTGCAGCCAATACGGGTCTTCCTCGATGCTGAAGCCGACCCACAGGCCAGGCTCGCCGTTGACGGATTTGGCCACCACCGTCGACTCGCCCATGCGCCGTATCACCTCTTGACTGATGCGTTCATTCAGGGGGTCCTTGTCCAGCGGCAGGTAGCGGTCGTTGGCTCGGCGCGGCTTGATGCGCACGCCTTCTTGCTCCGCCAGGGTCTTGATCAGCGACACCCGCGCAATGGCGTCTGAGTAGCGCAAGCCGGCTCGGCTGAGGTTGATGAGCGAGGCCAGCTGCTGGGCGTTTTGAATCGCGCGCGGCTCGGACTCCAGCGTTCGAAAAGTCTGCAGCCAGGTCGCGATGGAGGCTAGCAGCAGCATCGCCAAAAGAAAAAAGGTGCGCCAGAAAAGACTCAGGCCCGGCTCGAACTCGCTTCGGCGCAAAGGCAGTCCAGCGTCAGCCTGGGCAGAGGGGCGGGAACTCATGCGAAACGGTTGCAAGCTGAATTTCGAGTGAGCTGATAGTCGTCAGGGAAGGTCACTCTGGGATTGTGCGCTCCCCCTGGGCGCTATCTTCAGCTCATCTGTAAGGGGCTGGCTCAGGTCGTCAGTTCGTGCCATCTGGCACAAACACGTACCCCACGCCCCACACCGTCTGGATGTAACGTGGCACGGCCGCGTCCACCTCGATCAATTTGCGCAGCCGGGACACCTGCACGTCCAGGCTGCGGTCAAAAGGCTCGAACTCGCGGCCACGCGCCAGCTGTGCCAGCTTTTCACGTGACAAAGGCTGGCGCGGATGCCGCACCAAGGTCTTGAGCATGGCGAACTCGCCCGTGGTCAGCGGCAACTCCTCACCGTTCTTGTGCAAGGTGCGTAAGCCCATGTCAAAAGAGAAGGGGCCGAACTTGATGAGCTCCTGGTCACTCGACGGGGCGCCTGGCACTTCGGCAGCCGGACGGCGGCGCAGCACCGCGTGAATGCGGGCCAGCAACTCTCGCGGGTTGAAGGGTTTGGCCAGGTAGTCGTCGGCGCCGACTTCCAGGCCGACGATGCGGTCCACGTCTTCGCCTTTGGCCGTCAGCATGATGATGGGCGTACGGTCGTTGGCTGCGCGCAGGCGCCGGCAGATGGACAGGCCGTCTTCGCCCGGCATCATCAAATCGAGCACGATCAGGTCGACGGCGTCGCGCATCATGATTCGGTTCAGGGCCTTGCTGTCTTCGGCCAGGATGACTTCAAAACCTTCCTGGGCGAGGTAGCGGCGCAGCAGGTCACGGATGCGGGCGTCATCGTCGAGCACCAAAATCTTGTCAGCACGGGTGGTGGTCTGGGGCATAGCGTCTTTGTATTTGTAACAAGCGCAATTTTGCGGGCGCAAAAGGCAAGTTTTCGCGCTTGTCTGTGACGCCTGACACTTGCTTACAGAACTTGCCTACAAGCGCTGTCTCATCTGTGGAAGGTCGTGCTTGCTTGAGTTCTAATTCAATCTGATCCATGGATGCTTTTGGTCTATATGCTTTCGATTCTGGAATCGATTTTCAAATGGGAGATGATTTTTTATGACGCTGTCGTTCCGGCGCTTGGCGCCTTTGTTCATGGGTTTGGGACTCGCGTTTTCAGCTTGCCCTGGCCTGGCGCAGTCTGAACCGCGGCCTTCTACAGAAAGCCCGCGCAATGTGGCCCACCTGAGCGCAAGCGCCACGGCCGAAGCACCCCAGGATTTTCTTGTGGTGGTGTTGTCCACCACGCACGAAGGGCCCACTGCGGCGGCAGTTCAGGCCAAGCTGAGCCAGGCCGTGGAGTCGGCGTTGAGCGCTGGGAGACAAGCCAGCCAGCCCGGGCAGCTGGAAGTGCGCAGCGGAAACTTCAGCTTGCAGCCGCGTTATGGCCGTGAAGGCCAGATCACCGGCTGGCAAGGCACGGCGCAAGTGATCCTGGAAGGACGGGACTTTGCCCGCATTGCTGCACAGACTGGCCGCATCAGCACGCTCTCGGTCAGCCAGATGAGTTTCAGTCTGAGCCGTGAACTGCAAGCGCGTTTGCAAGCCGAAGCACAGAGCCAGGCCATTGCCCGGTTCAAGCGCGACGCTGACTTGATCGTCAAAGGTTTTGGTTTGTCCAGCTATGCGCTGCGCGAAGTCACGGTGGGGCCGCAAGCAGCCCATCCGGCGCCGTGGCCCATGGCGCGCAGCATGGCGGCAACGGCCATGGCTGACGCTCCCTTGCCCATGGAAGCCGGCAAGGCAAGCATCAGCGTGACGGTTTCAGGATCAGTGCAGATGCAGTGAGCCCGCCACGTCGATCCCACGGGATTGCGCTGGTACTTTCAATGTCGCCTTTGTCCTAGGTTTAGCCGATCTTGACCGGCTTACGCTGCCTGCATGGACAGCGTAAGGCAAGAAGGGCCCCAGACGTCGCCACGCGTGGTGACGGGGCCGCTTTTCATCCTCCTGAACACCGCCGCCGGGCGGCAAGACGCGTCGGAAGTCCGTCAAGTGGTTTCTCAGGTTTTGCGAGAGGCCCAGCGCGCACATCACTTTCTGGTGCCGTCTTCGCCGTCTGCCCTGGCCGAGCTTGCGGCCCATGCCTTGGACCAGGCCTTGCGCTGCGATGGCGCCGTGGTGGCCGCGGGTGGCGACGGCACCATCAACACCGTGGCCAGCGTGTTGCTGGGCTCTGACTGTCCGCTCGGCTTGTTGCCGCAGGGCACCTTCAATTACCTGGGCCGGGCGCATGGGGTGCCGCTGGATGCGGGCGAGGCCGCGCAGGCGCTGCTGCGCGCGCACGTGGTTCCGGCCCAGGTGGGTCAGGTCAATGGCCGCGTCTTTTTGGTCAATGCCAGCCTGGGCCTGTACCCGCAATTGCTGGAGGATCGCGAGAAGTACACCGCGCAGCTCGGGCGCAGGCGCTGGGTGGCTTTTGCCAGCGCCATCTTGACCTTGCTGCGCTGGCGGGGCCAGTTGCCTTTGCGGTTGCAGACCCGCGCGGGAATCGAGAACTTGCGCACCACCACGCTTTTCGTTGGCAACAATTTCGTGCAGCTTGAGCGTCTGGGCCTGTCGGAGGCCGAGGCAGTGAATGCCGGCATGCTCGCCGTCATGGCGGTGCGCTCCGTAAAGCTTGGCGCCATGCTGGCCTTGCTGTTGCGGGGACTCCTGGGACGCCTGGGCGAAGCGGGCGATGTGGACAGCTTTGCCGTGCAGCGTCTGTGGGTCGAGCCTCGGGGCGTGCGCCGCATCAAAGTGGCCGTGGACGGTGAGGTGATGTGGATGCGCAGCCCGCTGGTGTTTGAAGTCGCGCCCAAGCCGCTGTGGCTGATGGTGCCGCATGAGGCTGATCGGGTCCCTGTGCAGTGACGGTCTTGTTGCATCTGTCGGATCCGCACTTTGGCACCGAGCAGCCGAGGGTGGTGCACGCCTTGCTCCAATTCGCGCGCGAGCAGGCACCGCAGCTGCTGGTGCTCACCGGTGACATCACCCAAAGAGCGCGTCGCCGGCAGTTCGCAGCGGCCAGGGCCTTCATGGATGCGCTGCCGAGCGTGCCGGCGCTCACGCTGCCAGGCAACCACGACATTCCGCTCTTCAATCTCTTTGCGCGCCTCTTTATCCCTTATGGCAATTACCGCCGCGCTTTCGGATCAGATCTGGCGCCGGTGCTGTCTAGTGCGAGTTTTTTAGTCATTGGCGTCAACACGACCCGCTGGTGGCGTCATACCCACGGTGTGGTTTCACCTGCCCAGGTGGCGGCGGTCACGCATCGCCTGCGCCAGGCGGAGGCGTCGCAGCTTCGGGTGGTGGCTGTTCATCAGCCGGTGCAGGTGCTCAAAAGCTCAGATGTGCATGATCGTCTGCGGGGCCATGCCCTGGCGATTGAACGCTGGTCTGCCGCCGGCGCCGATGTGGTGCTGGGCGGACACATTCACCTGCCTTATGTGGACGCGCTGCATGAAGAGGCGCTGCATGAAAAGGAAGCTGCGCTGGCGCGGCGCATGTGGTGTGTCCAAGCGGGGACAGCGGTGTCCTCCCGCGTGCGTGGACGTGTGCCGAACTCGGTCAACGTCCTGCGCTGGAATGGCTCGCTTGAATGCC
Organism: uncultured Polaromonas sp.; assembly: GCA_964575005.1. Taxonomy (GTDB): domain Bacteria; phylum Pseudomonadota; class Gammaproteobacteria; order Burkholderiales; family Burkholderiaceae_C; genus Polaromonas. The sequence continues at coordinate 10,155 of CAZNQE010000043.1, forward strand.
GCGTCGAGCAATGGAATTACGACACCGGCCCGGATTGCTTCAGGCTGGTGAGGTGCACAGCTTTGCACGTGCAGCGCTAAAAGCCTGACGTCTGCGAAGGCAGGCATCAGGCATCCCAGCATCAACCCAGCGCGGGTTCAAGCGCGCTGGCCCGTTCGCCGGATCAGAAGCGGTACTTCAGGCCCAGCGAGGTGGTGTTGACATGCTCGCGATCACCGGCAAAACGCAGGTTCGACTGGTCGTACTCCAGCACGGCGGCCAAGCTGGGCGTGAAGTCGAAGTTGACGCCCACGCCGTAAGTTGAACCCCAATGGCTGTCGCGCGCGCCGGGCGTCAAACCATCGACAGATCCTTTGGTGCGGGCGTAAATGGTGCCGGCTTTGGCAAAGGCCGAGAACGACTGGGTCAGCGGAATGACGCCGACTGCCTTCACGCTGAAGCCGTAGGCCGATGCGTTGCTGCCCAAGCCGCGGTCAAAGTCGCGAAAGTCGGTGGCGCCCAACTCCAGGCCAAAGTTCTTGTTCCACATGCCGCCGGTGTAGAGGCTGTACACGTCGGATGTGTCATCGCAGTCGATCAGGCAGCTGCCGCCAATGTCGCCTCGGCCGGCGTTCAGGCCGATGTAGCGGCTGCCTGTGGGGTACCAGCTGGTGCCGGACCAGTTGGACATCATGCCGCCTGAACCTGAGGTGGTGCTTGTGGATTGCGCCTGGGCGCCAGCGCTCAATGCCATGGCAGCCACGGCCAAAGCGGCGCCAGTGAATTTGCAGAGGTTTTTCTTCATGATGATTCCTTTATAGAGAAGAGGCTTGCGAAAAAGTGGCTGACCCATTGATTCTGGGCAGCGGCCATGGGCTCGAATGTCGGCGTGCAGGGAGTCGGCCTGTAGGAGAAGTCACCTCATAAGCGGGGGCTCGGCTGTTGTCCCAAGTACGCTTAAGTAGTCCCTTGTGCGCGGCACAATGGCTGCATGAACTTGCTCGTTCGCCATTTGCCAGGAAGCACACCGCTGGTGCTCGACTCACCTCACAGCGGCACCGATTACCCGCCAGACTTTGGCTACGCCTGCGACCTGGCCGTGCTGCGCCGCGCCGAGGACACGCACGTCGAAAAGCTCTACGATTTCGCGCCCGGCCTGGGCGCGCACTGGATTGAAGCGGCGTTTCCGCGCAGCTACCTGGACGCCAACCGTGACCTGACCGAGATGGATGCAGACATGCTCGACAGTGCCTGGCCGCATCCGGTGGCCACAGACCCTGTGCTGCTGTCCAAGGTGCGGCTGGGCAAGGGCCTGGTGTGGCGCATCACTGACGATGGCGTGCCGCTGTATGACCGGCGCCTGTCAGTGGCTGAGGTTGAGCGCCGCATTGACGCCTGCTGGCGTCCGTATCACGCGGCAGTTGCCCAGGCTGTTGAAGCGGCTCACGGCGCGCACGGTTACAGCCTGCACATCAATTGCCATTCCATGCCGGCTGTGGCCGCCAGTCATGCGACTGAATTCCCGGGGCAGGCGCATGCAGATTTCGTTGTCGGCAACCGTGACCACTGCACCAGCAGCCCAGCTTTGGCTGAAGCAGTCTGCGACTTCTTGCGCAGTCTTGGGTACGAAGTCGCGCTCAATCACCCTTACAAAGGTGTCGAGTTGGTGCGACGCCACAGTGATCCGGCGCGGCATCGGCACAGCCTGCAATTGGAGATCAACCGCAAGCTCTACATGGACGAGAAAACGCTGGCGCTCAACGCGGGCTACGCGCCTTTGAAGGCGGATTTGCAGGCCTTGGTGCAGTGGCTGTTGGCAACCGATCCGCGGCTTCTCTAAAACGGCTATCAGGACGAAGCATGGAACGGGTTCAAGCGGTGGTCATTGGGGCGGGTGTGGTTGGCTTGGCCGTGGCGCGCGCCTTGGCCCTGCAAGGTCGAGAAGTGATGGTGCTGGAGGCGGCCAACGCCATTGGCACCGGCACCAGTTCACGCAACAGCGAGGTGATTCACGCCGGCATTTATTACGCGGCCGGCTCGCTCAAGGCGCGCCTGTGCGTCGAAGGCAAGGCCATGCTCTACGCCTATTGCCAAGAGCGTGGCGTCGGGCATCGGCGCTGCGGCAAGCTGATCGTCGCCACTTCGCCTGCGCAAATCGAACAGCTGGGCGCCATTCAGGCCAAGGCGGCGGCCAATGGCGTGCATGACCTGGTGCTGCTCAGCGCAGACCAAGCGCGTGACATGGAGCCGGCCCTGTACTGCCTGGCTGCTTTGCATTCACCCAGCACCGGCATCGTGGACAGTCACGCCCTCATGCTCAGCCTGCAAGGCGACCTGGAGCATGCCGGCGGCATGGTGGCCTTCAATGCCAGCGTCGCCCATGGTGAGTGCCGGCCAGACGGCATCGTGCTGTACACCGAAGACGGCACCACGCTGCTGGCCGATGTGGTGGTCAATGCCGCCGGGCTGTCGGCGCCCGACCTGGCGGCGCGCCTGAGCGGCCTGGACCGGGCGCTGCTGCCGCGCAGCTACTACGCCAAAGGCAACTACTTCACTCTGGCGGGCCGATCGCCTTTCGAGCGCCTGATTTACCCAGTGCCCGAAGCGGCAGGGCTGGGCGTGCACCTGACGCTGGACCTGGGCGGGCAGGCCAAGTTTGGCCCCGATGTGCAGTGGGTGGATTCGGCCGATGACTTGACTGTGGACCCGCAGCGGGGCGAGGCTTTTTATGCCGAGGTTCGCAAATATTGGCCAGGCCTGAAAGACGGCGCCTTGCTGCCGGGTTACGCCGGCATTCGGCCCAAAATCAATGCGGGGCACGAGATCGCCCGCGACTTTATGCTGCAAGGCCCGGCGGACCATGGCGTGCCTGGGCTGGTCAATTTGTTCGGCATCGAGTCGCCCGGCCTGACCAGTTCACTGGCCCTGGGCGCGCATGTGGCGCGGCTGCTGCCGCGTCAGCCCGACAGGCCCAAGGCCTCGTAAACGCGCAGCGCTGCATAGGCGTCATTGGCCGCGTACACCTGCTGGGATTCGCTGAGCCGGGGCAGGGCCCAGTTGGACGTGGCAGCCTTCTTGGACTTCAAAAAGCGCTGCTGGAACAAGACCGCCACCGCGCCTTTGACGCCCATGTCCTTGCGGTAGCCGCGCGCATGAAACACATGGTTCAGGTCCAGCACGGACTGTGGATCGACCCCTAGCTTGTGAATGATGCGCTTGCGGTCATCGCCCAGGCCAAAGCCCGCCTTGACGATGCGTGTGTCTTCCAGCAGTTGGGCCACCACGGCCCGGCAGTGGCTGTCTTGCAGCTGAAAAATGAAGCCGATCCTGGACGTTGACAGCTGCACGATGTGCGGCCCGTCAGACGCCTCGTTGCGCGCAAACGTGGGCTTGGATTCGGTGTCAAAGCCCAAAGCCTGCGCACCTTGCAAAGCTTGCAGCGCGGCGTCTGCCTCGGCCGGGCTGTTGACCAGGCGAATTTCTGCCATGCCCAGTCTTTCAAAGGGCGGAAGCAAGGCGATGGCTTCCTTGTCGGGAGTGGGCAGGCGTTCAGTCATGGCGGTTGCTAGGGGAGGTGACTTAAGTCGGTCACTTGAGAAGGCACTTAAAATATGGGCCGAGCTTACAGGACCACTGGTTGAGCCCTCACCTACACGGACTTTCCCACGCATGGCCTCTGCCCAAAGCATCACCACCGACGACTACAAGCTGTTTCCATCGCCACGCAATCGGCATCGCTTGATCTTCGAGCACCAGATTTTCGTCGGCTACCCCTACATGTTGATCGACCTGGACAGCTACAACTTCAAGGGCAAGTTCACGCTGTTTGCGGCCTGCCGCTTGAGCGACAACAAGATGGGGCAGGTCGTCACGTTGGAGTTGGCGGACGATGCCGAGCGCTTTGAAAGGCTCTTCGTTCCGGACTGAGCAAGCGAAGGCCAGAGCCCATCAGCTCAGCGCGCGTTTTTGAGCGCAGTGGCCGCTTCTCGCACCAGCGCCGGGCCCTTGTAGATCAAGCCGGTGTAGATCTGCACCACGTCCGCGCCGGCTTGCAGCTTGGACACCGCGTCCGCACCGCTCATCACACCGCCCACGCCAATGATCGGGAAGCCTTTGCCCAGCGCCGCGCGCAACTGGCGAATCACCTGATTGCTGGCTTCCAGCACGGGCGCGCCACTCAAGCCGCCTGCTTCTTCCGCATGTGCCATGCCTTTGACGGCATCTCGGCTGAGCGTGGTGTTGGTGGCGACCACGCCGTCCATGCTGTGACGTTGCAAGGTGGCTGCGATCACCGCGACCTGCGCTTCGTCCAGGTCCGGCGCGATCTTCACGAAAATCGGCACGGCGCGGCCATGCTGCTGCGCCAGCACCTGCCGGCGCTCTGCAATCGCGCCTAGCAGGGCGTCCAGCGCCTCGTCGCTTTGCAAGGCGCGCAGGTTCTTGGTGTTGGGGCTGGAGATGTTGACGGTCACGTAGTCCGCGTGCGGATACACGCCGTCCAGGCAAGTCAGGTAGTCGTCCACAGCGCGTTCAATGGGCGTGGCCGCGTTCTTGCCAATGTTCAGGCCCAGCAACAAGGGCTGCTGGCTACCCGCCTGCTGGCGAAAGGTGGACGCCTTCACGTTGCGCAAAAAAGCATCCAGGCCTTCATTGTTGAATCCCAGGCGGTTGATCAGCGCATTCGCTTCAGGGAGGCGAAACATGCGCGGCTTGGGATTGCCCGGCTGGCCCAGCGGCGTGACGGTGCCCACCTCCACAAAGCCAAAGCCCATCGCGGCCAGGCCGTCGATGCAGCGCGCGTTCTTGTCCAGGCCGGCGGCAAGACCTATGCGGTTGGGAAAGCGCAAGCCGGCCAGCGTGATCGGGTCTTCCACGCGGCCCGCGCAATAAGCCCATTTGAGCGGCGTGTGCTGCGTGCCAGCCAGCGAGGCCATGGTGAGGTCGTGTGCCGCCTCCGGATCCATGCTGAACAAAAAGCGGCGGGCCAGGGCGTAGGGGACGAGGGGCATTGGATAATTCAAGGCTGATGGACAACAGCTGCTGATTGTCGCAAATAGTCCTCCGTCAACTTCACCCACTCTCCAACCTCCAGCCCCTCAAGCCGCCACCCCATGACCCAAGATGAATTGAAAACCCTCGTCGGCCAAGCCGCATTGCAGTACGTCAAGCCCGGCATGATCGTCGGCGTGGGTACAGGTTCCACCGTCAACAAATTCATCGACGCTTTGGCTTCAGTCAAGGACAGCATCGCCGGCGCGGTGTCGTCATCGAACGCCTCGACCGAGCGCTTGCTGGCGCTGGGTATTCGCGTGTTTGACGCCACCGAAGTCGACGAACTCGCCATCTACGTGGACGGTGCCGACGAGATCGACCCAGCCGGCCACATGGTCAAGGGCGGCGGCGCTGCGCTCACGCGCGAAAAGATCGTGGCGGCGCAGTCGCGCCAGTTCATCTGCATTGCCGACGACAGCAAGCTGGTGCCTGTGCTCGGCAAGTTTCCGCTGCCGGTCGAGGTCATCCCCATGTCGGCGCGGCGCATTTCCCGCCAGTTCGAAGCCCTGGGCGGCACGGCCCGCCTGCGCCTCAAAGACGGGCAGCCGCTGGTCACAGATAACGGTCAGCACATCCTGGACGTGACCGGCCTTCAAGTTGCGCAGCCGCGTGAGTTTGAGTTGACGGTCAGTCAGTGGCCGGGCGTGGTGACCGTGGGCGTGTTCGCCTTCCAGAAGGCCGATGTGTGCCTGCTGGGCACGGCCGATGGCGTCAAAACCCTGACTTACTGAACCGGCCATTTTCCTTAGCTTTCTGAAAGCCCCCGCGCATGCCACGTTTTGCCGCCAATCTGTCGATGATGTACGTGGACTTGCCTTTTCTAGACCGCTTTGAGGCGGCCGCCCGGGATGGCTTTGAGGCGGTGGAGTTTTTGTTTCCCTACGCCTTCAAGCCAGAGGAACTGGCGGCCCGTCTGCGCGATGCGGGTTTGCAGCAGGTGCTGTTCAATGCGCCGCCGGGGGGCGCGGAAAGCGCGAGCATTGAAGCGACCTGGCAAGCCGGCAGCCGCGGCACGGCCTGCCTGCCGGGGCGGGAAGCTGAATTCAAGGCCGGCGTGCTGCTGGCGCTGGACTACGCGGACGCGCTGGATTGCCCGCGCATCCACTTGATGGCCGGTTTGGTTCCTGCTGGTGTGGCACGTGAAGAACTTCAGCCCACCTATGTGGCCAACCTGCGCTGGGCGGCGGCCCAGGCGGCGCTGCGTGGTCGCAGCGTGCAGATCGAGCCGATCAACACGCGGGACATTCCGAACTTCTTTTTGAACCGGCAAGACCACGCCCATGAAGTCCTGGCCGAAGTCGGTGCGGCCAATCTGAAGGTGCAAATGGATCTGTACCACTGCCAGATCGTCGAGGGCGATGTGGCCAGCAAGATCCGCCAGTACCTGCCGACCGGCCGCGTGGGGCATTTTCAGATTGCGGGTGTTCCTGCGCGTCAGGAGCCGGACCTGGGTGAGTTGAACTACCCGTATCTTTTTAATGTGATCGACGAGGTGTCCGCCTCATGCGGCTGGGACGGCTGGGTGGGCTGCGAATACCGCCCGCTCAAGGGGTCTGAGGCGGGCGGCACTTCAGTTGGCTTGGCTTGGCTGGCCGCCCAACGGGCTCGCTCAAGTCAAGCTTGAAGGGCTTTCAAGGGCTTTAATTGCCCTTGCCTTGCCTTGGCTTAAGCCATGCCTTGGTGGCGCAGCAGCGCGTCAATAGACGGCTCGCGGCCGCGGAAGGCCTTGAAGGATTCCATCGCCGGGCGGCTGCCGCCGGCTTCCAGGATAGCTTCGCGGTATTTACGGCCCGTCTCCACATTGGCCGCGGCATTGCCTGATTCTTCAAAGGCTGCATACGCATCGGCCGACAAGACTTCGGCCCACTTGTAGCTGTAGTAACCCGCTGCGTAGCCACCCGAAAAGATGTGGCTGAAGGTGTGGGCCGGGCGGCTGTAGGGCGGCGCCTGAATCACAGCAACCTCGGCGCGGACTTCGGCCAGCAAATCCATCACGCTCTTGGTCTCCGCTGCGTCTGCGCCTTCTTGCGTGTGCAGCAGCATGTCGAAAAGCGAGAACTCAACCTGGCGCAGTGTCTGCATACCGCTCTGGAAGTTCTTGGCGGCCAGCATCTTGTCAAACAAGGCGCGCGGCAGTGGCTCGCCGGTGTCCACATGCGCGGTCATGTGCTTGAGCACATCCCATTCCCAGCAAAAGTTCTCCATGAACTGGCTGGGCAACTCAACCGCGTCCCATTCAACGCCGCTGATGCCCGACACATCGCGCTCGTTGACTTGCGTGAGCATGTGATGCAAGCCGTGGCCAAACTCGTGAAAGAGCGTGGTCACATCGTCATGCGTCAGCAGGGCCGGCTTGCCGCCCACGCCATCGGCAAAGTTGCAGACCAAATGCGCCACAGGCGTTTGCAGCACGCCGGTGTCAGGCCGCAGCCAGCGGGCGCGCACGTCGTCCATCCAGGCGCCGCCGCGCTTGCCGGTGCGGGCAGGCTGATCCAGGTAAAACTGACCGACCAGCTGGCCGTTGCGCTCAATGCGGTAGAACTCGACGCCCGGCTTCCAAACGGGCGTGCTGTCCCGCGCCAGCGTCACTTCGAACAGCGTTTCGACAATCTTGAACAGACCTGCCAGCACCTTGGGTGCGGTGAAATACTGTTTGACTTCTTGCTCGCTGAAGGAATAGCGCTCTTCCTTGAGCTTTTCGCCGATGTAGGCGTAGTCCCAAGGCTGCGGGTCGGCGAGACTCAGCTTTTCAGCGGCAAAAGCGCGCAGGTCGGCCACGTCTTTTTCGGCATGCGGCCGGGCGCGGTGCGCCAGGTCGCGCAAGAACTTGATGACTTGCTCTGGCGAGTCAGCCATCTTGGGCACCACCGAGACTTCGCCGAAATTGCGATAACCCAGCAGACGAGATTCTTCCAAGCGCAGCGCCAGGATTTCGTTCATCACTTCGCTGTTGTCGAACTGGCTGTGCTCAGCAGGTGCCTGGTCGCTGGCGCGGGTGTTGTAGGCGCGGTAAAGCTTTTCGCGGAGGGCGCTGCTCTTGGCGAACTGCATGATGGGCAAGTAACTCGGCATCTTCAAGGTCACTTTGTGGCCTTCTTTGCCTTCGGCTTCCGCTTGCGCGCGCATGCCGGCTTTTACGTCATCGGGCACGCCTTCAAGCTCGTCGGCGCTGGCGTAATACGCAAAGGCCTCAGTCGAATCGAGTGCGTTTTCGCTGAACTTCTGGCTCAACTCGGCCTGCCGTTCCTGGATTTGTGCAAAGCGCTCGCGAGCTTCGCCCGTCAATTCAGCGCCGGACAGCACGAAGTTGCGAATCGCGTTTTTGTGTGCCTGACGCTGCTCGGCGCTGAGCGCTGCCACGTCAATGGTTTTGTATTTGGCATACAGCTTTTCATCCGCGCCCAGCCGGGTCCAGAACTCGGTGACGCGCGGCAGCGCCGCGTTGTAGGCAGCGCGCAGCTCAGGCGTGTCGGCCACGCTGTTGAGGTGGCTGACGGCGCCCCAGGCGCGACCCAGGTTTTCAGTAGCCACGTCCAGCACCCGCGCAATGTCGGTCCAGCCGGCCGGAAAATCCGGCTCTGTCACTGCGCTCAGCGCAGCTTCGGCCTGGGCCAGCAATTCATCCATGGCCGGAGCGACATGCTCGGGCTGGATCTGGTCGAAAAGCGGGAGCGGGGCGCGGGACAGCAGTGGATTGGTCATGGCGAGGTAGTTGGGGGCAGGGCGCTTGACTTAAAGAGGACAGAGATGAGAGGCCGGTGGCCTCTCGGACGGACGTCAGTCCTGTGCAGACTTCTTGACGCTGCGCTGCTTGGGCTTTTTCGCGCGTTTGACGTTGCCGCCCGGCGTCAGCCGCTGGTTGCCCAGCACGCGCAGGGTTTTGACTTCAGGGCGCTGGCCGTAGCGGCTGCTGTTTTTCAGCACTTTCACGTCGCGCGGGCCCGCCATGCGGTCTTCGCTGACTTTCTTTTCCTTCGGCACAGCCGGGCGCCAGAGCACCAGCAACTTGCCGATGTGCTGAATGGGCGCGGCATTGAGATCGTCTGCCAGCGTGTGAAAAATCGCTTCGCGGCTTGCGCGGTCGTCAGACAAAACGCGGATCTTGATCAGGCCGTGCGCATTCAGTGCGCCGTCGATTTCTTTCTTGACGGCGTCGGTCAGGCCGTCCGAGCCGATCATGACCACGGGGTTGAGATGGTGCGCGTCAGCGCGGTGGTCCTTGCGCTGGGCAGGAGTGAGTTGAATTTGAGGCATGGCTGAATTATCGACGCAAGCGCCTTGTGTGCTGCAAGGCTGGCCATAACGCCGACAATAGCGGCCATGAAAGTCAAGACCCAAAGCAAGAAAGTCAACAAGGCCTGGCTGAACGATCACGTCAACGACACCTATGTGAAGCTCGCGCAAAAAGAAGGCTACCGCGCCCGCGCCGCTTACAAGCTCAAGGAAATCGATGACAACCTGGGCCTGATTCGTCCCGGCTACCGGGTGGTCGACCTTGGCAGCACGCCTGGCGCCTGGAGCCAATACGCGCGGCGGCGCCTGTCGCCCGTGGGTGCTGCCATGGGCGAGCTCAACGGCCGCATCATTGCGCTAGACATCTTGCCTATGGACCCGATTGAGGGCGTGACCTTTATTCAAGGTGACTTCCGCGAGCCGGAGGTGCTGGCCCAGCTCGAAGCCGCCTTGGCGGGCGACGCGGCTGGCATCGTGGACGTGGTGGTCTCGGACATGGCGCCCAACCTGTCCGGCATTGACTCGGCTGACGCGGCCCGGGTCAGCCATTTGGTTGAGTTGGCGGTGGAGTTTGCGCAGAACCACCTCAAGCCGGAAGGCGCTTTGGTGGTCAAGCTCTTCCATGGCGGTGGTTACAGCGAATTGGTAAAGCTCTTCAAAGAGACCTTCAAAACGGTCAAACCCTTCAAGCCCAAGGCGTCACGGCCGGGCTCGTCGGAGACTTTTCTGATCGGGATCGGCCTGAAGCGCCCGGGGCGGCCGGCGATTTCAGCCTAATACCGCTTCAGCCAAGGGGATGAAGCCTGCATGAGGGCCGGGCGCTGCCCTTGAAAGCCCTAAAATAAGACGCATCTGCCTTGAAGTTTCAAACCGGAGTCTTCCTTGAACAATCAGTGGTTTTCCAAAATTGCGGTCTGGCTTGTGATCGCCATGGTGCTGTTCACCGTGTTCAAGCAGTTCGACACGCGCACAGCAGCGGGTTCCAACTACCTGGGCTATTCGGAGTTCCTCGAGGAAGTCCGCGGTAAGCGCATCAAAACAGCCACCATCGCCGAAGGCCAGGGCGGCACCGAGATTTCGGCCGTCACCACCGACGACCGGCGCATTCGCACCACCGCCACTTACCTCGACCGCGGCTTGGTCGGCGACTTGATCGCCAATGACGTGAAGTTCGACGTCAAGGCCCGAGAAGAAGGTTCCGTGCTCATGACCCTGCTGGTCAGCTGGGGCCCGATGCTGCTTTTGATCGGCGTGTGGGTGTATTTCATGCGCCAGATGCAAGGCGGCGGCAAGGGCGGTGCATTCAGCTTCGGCAAGTCCAAGGCGCGCATGCTCGACGAGTCCACCAACCCCGTCACCTTTGCTGACGTGGCCGGTTGCGACGAAGCCAAGGAAGAGGTCAAGGAAGTCGTGGACTTCCTGAAAGATCCAGCCAAGTTCCAAAAACTCGGCGGCCGCATTCCGCGCGGCCTGCTGCTGGTCGGCCCTCCCGGCACCGGCAAGACCTTGCTGGCCAAGGGTATCGCTGGCGAAGCCAAAGTTCCTTTCTTCTCGATTTCCGGCTCGGATTTCGTCGAGATGTTTGTCGGCGTGGGCGCGGCCCGCGTGCGCGATATGTTCGAGAACGCCAAGAAAAACGCGCCTTGCATCATCTTCATTGACGAGATCGACGCTGTTGGTCGCCAGCGTGGCGCTGGCCTGGGCGGTGGTAACGACGAGCGCGAACAAACGCTGAACCAGATGCTGGTGGAGATGGACGGTTTCGAGACCAATGTCGGCGTGATCGTGGTGGCTGCCACCAACCGCCCTGACATTCTTGACGCAGCATTGCTGCGCCCCGGTCGTTTTGACCGTCAGGTCTATGTGACGCTGCCGGACATCCGTGGTCGTGAGCAGATTTTGACGGTGCACATGCGCAAGGTGCCGCTTGGCCAGGACGTGAATGCCAGCATCATTGCCCGCGGCACGCCAGGCATGTCTGGCGCTGACCTGGCCAACCTGTGCAACGAAGCCGCCCTGATGGCTGCGCGCCGCAATGCCC
>CAZNQE010000044.1:0-21398 GCA_964575005.1 uncultured Polaromonas sp.
AAGGCTGGTGGGACAACATGATCGGCCCCGGCAAGCCGGTGGACACCGACCGCTTTTTTGTCATCGGCGTCAACAACCTGGGCTCGTGCTTTGGCTCGACCGGCCCCATGCAAACCAACCCCGACACGGGCGAGGTCTACGGCGCGGCCTTCCCGGTGGTGACGGTGGAAGACTGGGTGAACGCGCAAGCGCGCTTGCTGGACGCGCTGGGCATAGTCACCTTGGCCGCTGTCATGGGCGGCAGCTTGGGCGGCATGCAGGCGCTGGCCTGGACGCTGCAGTACCCCGCCCGTGTGCGGCACGCGGTGGTGGTGGCCAGCGCGCCCAACCTTAACGCCGAGAACATTGCCTTCAACGAAGTGGCTCGCCGCGCCATCACGACCGACCCCGACTTTCATGGCGGCGACTTTTACAGGCACGGTGTGCTGCCCAAGCGCGGCCTGCGGATTGCGCGAATGATTGGGCACATCACTTATCTCAGCGATGACGTGATGAACGAGAAATTCGGCAGGCAGTTGATCGCCTCCACGCCTTACCGCTACTCCACGCAAGAAGTTGAATTTCAAATCGAAAGCTACTTGCGCTACCAGGGCGACAAGTTCAGCGAGTACTTTGACGCCAACACCTATTTGCTCATCACCCGCGCGCTCGACTACTTTGACCCAGCGGCCGCGTTTGGCGGGCAGCTGAGTGCCGCCCTGGCGCAGGCCCAGGCCAAGTTCTTGCTGGTCAGCTTCACTACCGACTGGCGTTTTTCGCCCGCTCGCAGCCGAGAGATCGTCAAGGCCTTGCTCGACAACCAGCGAGAAGTCAGTTACGCCGAAATCGACGCGCCGCACGGGCACGACGCCTTCTTGCTCGACGATGCCCGCTACCTGGGCGTGGTGCGCTCTTACTTCAACAGCAAGGTGGCAGCATGAACACCAAAGTGAGCGCCGTCTTGAAAGAAGCCTCGCCTGACCTGCTCTCCATCGCCCGCCTGGTGCCTGAAGGCTCCCGCGTGCTGGATTTGGGTTGCGGCACCGGCGAGCTGCTGGCCTACCTGATGCGTGAGCGCGGCTGCACCGGCTACGGGGTGGAGCTCGATGATGCCAACGTGCAGGCCTGCGTCGCCCGCGGCGTGAATGTGTTGCAACTCAATTTGGAAGAAGGCCTCGCCTTGTTTGGCGACGCCAGCTTTGACGTGGTGCTGCAAATCGACACGCTGCAACACCTGCGCAATGCCGAAGTGATGCTGCGCGAAACCGCGCGCGTGGGCCGCATCGGCATCGTCGCCTTTCCCAACTTTGGCCACTGGCCCAACCGCCTGGCCGTGCTGCGCGGCCGCATGCCCGTGACCAAGGTGCTGCCCTACCAGTGGTACGACACACCGAATATTCGCGTCGGCACGCTGCAAGACTTTGAAGCGCTGGCGCTGAAGAACGATTTGAAAATCCTCGACCAGTTTGGCCTGCAAGACGGCCAAGAGATTCGCTTCTGGCCGAATGGCCGGGCGAGTCGGGCGGTGTTCAAGGTGCAGCGGGGATGACCGCCGTGGCCGCCCCCGCGCCTGAAGCAGCGGCCTCGATTCCCTACGCGCAAGCCCTGCGCTTTTGGCTGCAACTCGGCTTCATCAGCTTCGGCGGGCCGGCGGGGCAAATTGCCATCATGCACCGCGAGCTGGTGGAGCGGCGCGGCTGGATTTCTGAAAAGCGCTTTTTGCATGCGCTCAACTTTTGCATGCTGCTGCCTGGCCCCGAGGCGCAGCAACTGGCCACCTATCTGGGCTGGTTGATGCACAAGACGCGTGGTGGCATCGCGGCGGGCGCACTCTTTGTGTTGCCGTCTTTGGTCTTGCTGATCGCGCTGAGCTGGATCTACATGGCTTTTGGCGAGCAGCCCTTGGTCGCTGGCTTGTTCTACGGCATCAAGCCGGCGGTGGCCGCCATCATCTTGCACGCGCTGCACCGCATTGCCAGCAAGTCGCTGGGCGGCGTGCGCGCACGGCCGGTGCCGTGGTTGATCGCGCTGGCCAGCTTTGTTGCGCTGGCAGTGGTCAGCTTGCCATTCCCGTTGGTGGTACTCAGCGCTTTGCTGCTCGGCGCGGTGCTGGCCCGCACGGCGCCCGATGCGCTGGCCAGCCCAAGCCATGGCGGCGGCCACGGCAGCAGCAGTGCCGCCAAAGCCGAGCCGCAGCGCGCCGCTTTGCTGGGCGACGACACGCCCACGCCAGCGCACGCCCTCTTCAAGCGCTCGCGCCTTTTCAAGGTGCTGGGCCTAGGCGCGGCCCTCTGGCTGCTGCCCATGGCGCTGCTTTTTCTCTCGCAAGGCTGGAGCGCGACGCTTACGCAAATGGGCTGGTTCTTTACCAAGGCCGCGCTGCTGACTTTTGGCGGTGCCTACGCCGTGCTGCCGTACGTGAACGACATGGCCGTCGGCCATTACGGCTGGCTCAGCACGCCGCAAATGATGGACGGCCTCGCGCTGGGCGAGACCACGCCCGGCCCGCTCATCATGGTCGTGGCTTTCGTCGGTTTTGTGGGCGGCTGGGTCAAGCAAGTGATGGGGCCTGATGCGCTGTTTTTGGGCGCGGCGCTGGCCGCTTGCGTGGCCACTTGGTTCACATTTTTGCCGTCCTTCATCTTCATCTTGGCGGGCGGGCCGTGGGTTGAATCCACGCGTGGTCAGCTGCGCTTTACCGCGCCGCTTGCGGCTGTCACAGCAGCGGTCGTCGGCGTGATCGCCAACCTCGCGCTGTTCTTCCTGGCCGCCGTCGCCTGGCCCCAAGCGCACGGCGTTCTCAGTGTGGATCTCTTGCAAAGCCGCCCGGACTGGATCGCCTTGGCGCTGGCCGCTCTGGCAGCGGCTGCGCTGTGGCGGCTCAAGTGGAGCGTGATGCGCGTGATTGCGGTGTCGGCATTTGTCGGGCTGGCGCTGCGTTGGTTGGGGCTGGCATGACGGAGCCCATGAGCAAGAGCGCAGAACAAAGCAAGGCAGGCATGGGCTTGACGCAATTGGCCGAACGCGTGTTTGGCGAATGGGTGCGGCAGGTCTCGGCCAGCACACTCAAGGCCGACGCGATGGCCGGCCTGCTGGGCGCTGTGCTGGTTTTGCCGCAAGGCATTGCCTTTGCCACGCTGGCCGGCCTGCCGCCCGAATACGGCCTGTACACCGCTATCGTGCCGTGCATCATTGCCGCGCTTTTCGGCTCCAGCTGGCACGTCATGTCAGGCCCGACCAACGCGAATTCGCTCGCGCTCATGGCCATGCTCACGCCGCTGGCGGCGGCCTTCAGCCCGGCCTACATCCAGATGGCGCTGGTGGTCACGGTCATGGTCGGCGTCATGCAATGGCTCATTGGCACGCTGCGCCTGGGGACGCTCGCCAACTTCATTTCGCCGGCGGCCTTGTTCGGTTTTACGTCGGGCGCGGCAGTGCTCATCGGTATCAATGCCCTGCCTGACCTGCTGGGCATTGCCAAGACCGCCGCGCCCGGTGCGGGCGCGCTGCTGCTGCATGTCGCGCAGGCTCTGCCGGGTTTGCTGCCTGCCGCATTGGCGGTGGCCGGCGTCACCATGGCGGCCACGCTGGCCCTGCGCCGTTGGCGCCCGCGTTGGCCCGTCATGCTGATGGGTCTGGCCGCAGGCTCGCTGCTGGCCTGGCTGGGCAGCAGCCAAGGCTGGGCCGGCTTTGATGACTTGCGCACGGTCGGTCTGCTTGCCGTGCCCTGGCCGCATTTTGATGTGCCGCAGATCAGCTGGGCCTCGGTGTCTGAACTGCTCGGCATTTCGTTCGCGCTGACCATCGTGGCACTGGGCCAGGCCATTTCGATTGCCAAAGCCGTGGCCGTCAAGTCCGGCCAGCGCATTGATGCGAACCGTGAATTTCGCGGGCAAGGTCTGTCGAATATCGTCGGCGGTTTTTTCTCGTGCTACGTGTCCTGCGGGTCGATGAACCGGTCCATGCCCAACTTGCAGGCCTGTGCGCGCACGCCGCTGGCGGCTGTATTTTCTGCGCTGCTGTTGCTGGCCCTGGTCGCTGTGAGTGCGCAGCTTTTGGCACACATTCCCATGGCTGCGCTGGGCGCCTTGCTGGCCTTGGTGGCCGTGTCACTGCTGGACGTTTCTCGTTGGCGGCAACTCTTTACGCTCAGCCGAACCGAATTTGCCGTGGCCGCCGCCACGCTGGTGGCCACCGTGACGATTCGCCTGGAGATGGCGATCTTGCTCGGCACGCTGCTGTCCCTCATGTCGTTTCTGCACCGCACCTCGCGCCCGGCCATGCGCACCATGGGTTTTGACAGCACGCAGCCCGACCGGCAATTTGTGGTGCTGGACGATGCGCACACGCAGGCCCTGCCCGAATGCCCGCAACTCAAACTGCTGCGCATGGAAGGCGAGGTCTACTTTGGCGCCACGCAGCACGTGGCCGACACGCTGCATGCACTGCGCCATCAGCCGCATCCGCAAAAACATTTGCTGGTCATGGGCAAAAGCATGAACTTCATTGACCTGGCAGGCGCCGAGCTGTGGGAAGCCGAGCTCAACGCTCGCCGCGCCATGGGCGGCGATTTGTACTTTCACCGCCCCCGCCCAGAAGTGATTCAGATGTGGCAGACCACCGGCTTTACGCGGCTGCTGGGGCCGGAGCATCAGTTCCCCGACAAGCGCACCGCCATTGCCACCATCTTTGAAAAGCTGGACCCGGAAATTTGCCGCACTTGCCGCGCGCGAGTTTTTTGGGAATGCGCGCGTGCGCCGGGGCCGGACGATGTGCCGCCAAGTCGGGCGGTCCGGCCTGATTGAGCCACTGCTTGTGTTGGTCCCAAAACGGGACTAACGTCGGCCTGACTGGCCAAGGAGGAAACATGGACATTCGCCCCATCCATACCGAGTCCGACTACAAGTCAACGCTTCGCGAGATTTCAGGCTTGATGGAATCAGACCCTGAACTCGGCACAGCAGACGGCGACCGCCTGGATATCTTGGTCACCTTGGTGCAAGCCTATGAAGCCAAGCATGTGCCCGTGAGTGCGCCCGACCCAGTGGAAGCCATCAAGTTTCGGATGGACCAAAGCGGCCTTTCGGTTAAAGACCTTGAGCCCTTGATTGGCAAGAGCAACCGCGTTTATGAAGTGCTAAACCGCAAGCGGCCGCTCACGCTGGCCATGATTCGCCGACTGCATCAAAGCTTGGGCATCCCGGCCAATGTGTTGATTGCCGAGACCCATTCGGCTTGATACCGTTTACCGCAAGCGCTCAATCAAAGCCAGCGCCGCAGCCGGCGCCTGCTCCTTTGCGCCGCTGATGAAATACGCAAACACATCGCGTGGTCCCGCGGTTGCGCAGGAGCCTGTTCCCTGTGCCCAGTCGCGTGCGCCCTGGGCCCATGCGTCTAGCGCGGCCGGCGGGTAGCCTGTGGGGCAATCGGCCTTGCTGCGCATCAGGCGCAGGTAGGCCAGCTGTGCGCCTGCGTCTGTGATCGTCGGGTATTTGTCCGAATCACTGCACACGGCGGTGCAGCCGTAGCGCCGCAGCAGCGTGAAGCATTCGGGCACGTTAAAACTGGCATGCCGCAAGTCCAGCACGTGCCGCAGCACCAAGCCATCCGCGCGGGACGGCAGCAGCGCCAAGAAGCCTTCGAAGTCTTCGGCATGAAAGTGCTGAAAGGGTGCGAATTGCCACAGAAGAGGCCCGAGTTTGGGGCCGAGTTCGCTGATGCCGCTCTCGACAAAACGCGTGATGGAGCCGCCAGCCGTGGCAAGCTCCTTGCGCTGCGTGGCGTAACGAATCGCCTTGAGCGAAAACACAAAGTCATCCGGCGTTTCGTCTCGCCACTTGGCAAAGGTCGCGGGCTTGAAGCTGCTGTAAAACGTGCCGTTGACTTCAATGCTGCTGAGCTGGCGACTGGCCCAGGCCAGCTCCTGGTTTTGCGGCAGGCCTTCGGGGTAGAAGTGATTTCGCCAGGGCGCATAAGTCCAGCCGCCTACGCCAACGCGAATGGATTTCATAATTTATTCCAGCGCGTGCTGCAAGCCAAAGCCGCCGTGAAACATCCGCTGCTTGTGCAGGCGCAGGCCGCACGCGCACAATCAATCGCCATGCATTTCATCCCAAAGCTCAGCCGCCGCGCCGCGGCCAAACGTTTGTTGTCTGGCGCCGCAGCGCTCACCACATTCACATCGCTCAGCGCCTGCAGCGCCGCGCCGCTGGCGCAAGCGGCCCTGCGCAACTTCAACATCACGCCCGCGCAGTTGCAGCAGGCATTGATGGGGCGCTTTCCCAACACTCAGCGCGTGGGCGAATTGCTGGAGCTGCAGTTGCTCGCGCCGCGCCTGAGCTTGCTGCCCGCCACCAACCGCCTGGCCACCGAGCTCGACATGCAGCTCATGGAGCGGCTGACCGGCGGTCAGTACAAAGGCAGTTTGGCGGTGGACTACGGCCTGCGTTTTGAGCCCAGCGACAACTCGCTGCGCATGACGGGGCTGGCCGTGCGCCGGGTGAGCATTGCGGGACTGGCCGAGCCTTACCAAGCGCTGCTGGGGCGGCAAGTGCCGCGCGTGCTTGAACGCCTGCTCGACGACTATCCCTTGCACCGTTTTCCTGAGAAAGACTTGGCGCTGCTGAGCAACCTTGGGTTGATGCCCGGAGAGATTAAAGTCACACCCAATGCATTGACGGTTGGCTTGCAGCCGCGACCGCTTTCAAGGCCTTGATCTGCCCAACCGAACTTTGTTTGCTGAATCTCTGGAGACAAACATGAACGCCCGCCTGCCCGCTTCCGTGCTCGATGCTGCCGCCGCGCTTGACCAGGTCAGTGCCCAATGGGACGGCGACATCGTGCGTCAGCTCAGCGACTACATCGCCATCCCCGCCAAGTCCCCCGGCTTTGACAGCGACTGGGCCGAGCACGGCCATATCGAGACCGTCATGCGCAATGCTGCGGCCTGGGTTGAAGCGCAAAAAGTCGCCGGCCTCACGCTTGAAGTGGTGCGCCTGCCCGGCCGCACGCCGGTGCTGTTTTTTGAAGTGCCGGCCACCCGCGCGGCCGTGCCCGGCCAGACCGCGCAAACCGTGCTGATGTACGGACACCTCGACAAGCAGCCCGAGTTCAGCGGCTGGCGTTCTGACCTCGGCCCGTGGACGCCGGTGTACGAAGACGGCAAGCTTTACGGCCGCGGTGGCGCTGACGACGGCTACGCGACGTATGCCAGCATCGCTGCCATCCAGGCGCTGAAGGCCCAAGGCGTGCCGCACCCGCGCATCGTCGGTTTGATTGAGACCTGCGAAGAAAGCGGCTCTTACGATTTGCTGCCCTACGTGGACGCGTTGCGCACGCGCTTGGGCGACGTAGGCCTGGTGATTTGCCTGGACTCGGGCGCCGGCAACTACGACCAGCTGTGGCTGACCACCAGCCTGCGCGGCATGGTGTCGGGCACGCTTAAAGTCGAGGTGCTGACCGAAGGCGTTCACTCGGGTGACGCCAGCGGTTTGGTGCCGTCGAGCTTTCGCATCATGCGGCAGGTGTTGGACCGACTTGAAGACAGCAAGACCGGCCGCTTGCTGCCGCAAAGCTTTCACTGCGAAGTGCCCAGCGACCGCCTGGCGCAGGCGCAAGCCACCGCCGCCATCTTGGGTGAGGAGCTCTACAAACGCTTTCCGTGGGCGCATTACGACTGCGAAGGCGCGACCACTTTCACGCTGCCCACCACCACTGACCCGGTGGAAGCGCTGCTCAATCGCACGTGGCGGCCCACACTCAGCGTGACGGGCGCTGAAGGATTTCCGGCTTTGAAGGACGCAGGCAATGTGCTGCGGCCTTACACCGCCTTCAAACTCTCGCTGCGCTTACCGCCGCTGGTCGATGCCGCGCAAGCCGTGCAAGAACTCAAAACGCTGCTCGAAGACAACGCACCCTATCAAGCCAAGGTGACCTTTCAAGGCGGCGGCGCCACCGGCTGGAACGCACCCAGTGCCGCGCCCTGGTTTGACAAGGCGCTGGACGGCGCATCACAAGCCTTCTTTGGCGCAGGCTGCGGCACCATCGGCCAGGGCGGCACCATCCCGCTCATGAACATGCTCAGCCAGGGTTTCCCCAAGGCGCAAATGATGGTCTGCGGCGTGCTCGGCCCCAAGAGCAATGCGCACGGCCCCAACGAGTTTTTGCATGTGCCTTATGCCAAGAAGCTCACGGCCGCCGTGGCGCATGTGATGGCGCAGATGCCGGGCTGAACCGCGCTTTACAGCGGGTTCATGCAGCAGTCGCGCGCTGCTTGAGCCCCAGCCAGACCAGCGCCACGCCCATGACCACCAGCGGGAGCAGCGAGCCCAGATTCAGCAGCGTCCAGCCCTGCGTCGTGACCAACACGCCCGAGGCCAACGAAGACACGGCCATCACCGCAAAGATGAAGAAGTTCAGCGCACCTTGCGCCTTGTCTTTTTCTTCGGGGCGGTAAGTGCTCAAGGCCAGCGTGGTGCTGCCCGTGAAGAGGAAGTTCCAGCCCACGCCCAGCAAAAAGAGGGCGATCAAAAAGTCATGCAGGGCCACGCCTGACACGGCCATGGCCACGCAGCCAAAAGTCAGCGCCAGGCCCACGGCCATGATGGTCAGCGTGCCAAAGCGGCGGATCAAATGCCCGGTGAAAAAGCCCGGCGCAAACATGCCGATGACATGCCACTCCAGCACCAGCGCCGCGTCGGAAAACGGCAAACCGCAGACCTGCATGGCAATCGGCGTGGCGGCCATGAGCAGGTTCATCACGCCGTAGCCCAAGGCTCCGGCGGTTGCTGCCACCACGAAGGCCGGCTGGCGCATGATTTCGCCCAGCGGCCGGCCACTGTCGGCACCTAGCTTGGAGGCCGACACAGGCGCAGGCGGAAACTGCAGCACGGCCATCAAAGCCATGGCGACCAAGGCCACAACCGCCAGCGCCAGGTAAGCACCGGCAAAAGGCACGGCCGTCAGACTTCGCGTGGCGGCGGCCAGGTTGGGGCCGGCCACGGCGCCCAGCAAGCCGCCCGCCATGACGAGCGAGACCGCTTTTTCCTTGAAGGCTGGCGCGGCCAATTCAGCCGCGGCAAAGCGGTACAGCTGTGCATTCGCGTTGTAATAACCGGCCACCACCGTGGCGCCCACCAGCAACCAGAACTGGCTCGAATACGCGGCCCAGGCGCACAGCAATGCCGAGCCTGCCGCCACGGCCAAACCGAGCTGAAAAGACGTCTTGCGGCCCAACAGCTTTTGCGTGCGCGCCACCAGGCCAGTAGACAAAGCGCCGCCCACCACATAGCCCATCACTGGCAGCGTCGCCATCCAGCCCAGCGGCGCCAGGCTCAAGCCGACCAGGCCGTTGATGGCGATGAAGGTGACGTTGTTGGTGAGGAAAAGGCCTTGGCACAGAGCCAGCAGCCAGAGGTTCTTGTTCATGCGGTGACCCGTGGGGAGAAAAGCGGATTGTCGTCGCCGCCCTTGGGCAGCCTAAGCCGGCCTAAGCGCGCCTAGCGCACCAGCTGGTTCAACTCGATGATGGGCAGCAAGACCGCCAGCACGATGAGCATGACCACACCGCCCATGCCGACGATGAGCAGCGGCTCGAGCAAGGTGGCCAGGTTGAGCGCACGGCGCTGCACTTCTTCACTGAGTTGGCGGGCCACACGTTGCAGCATCAGGGGCAGAGTGCCGGTTTGTTCGCCCAGGCGGGTGAACATGGTGAGCAAGCTCGGAAAGCGCGGGCTGTTGGCCAGGGCCGACGCCAGCGGCGCGCCTTCGCGCACCAGCGCCAGCGCGGCCAGGGCGTCCGCACGCAAGGCCTGGTTGCCCAGCGTTTGCGCGGCCGCCTGCAAGGCTTGCAGCAGCGGCACGCCCGCGCCTGTGAGCATGGCCAGGGTGGAGGCGAAGCGGGCTGCGTTGTAGTCGCGCGCGAGGCGCCCGGCCAGCGGCCACTTCAAGGCCGCGGTGTGAAAACGCAGGCGCAGCGCCGGCACACGCAGGGCGCGCTGCGCCGCCAGCGCGGCCAGGCCCAGCAGCGCCAGCGCTATCAAGCCGTAATTGCGCACGGCGCTGCTCAGGGCCAGCATCAAGACCGTCAAAAGCGGCAGCGCGCGCTTGCTGCCGGCAAACACCTGCGCTACTTGCGGCACCACGTAGCTGACCAAAAACAGCACGATGAGCAAAGCGATCACGCTGACGATGGCCGGGTAGAGCGCGGCGGCCAGCAGCTTGGCGCGCAGGGCCAGGCTGTCTTCCAGGTCGGTGGCCAGGCGCTCGAGCACCTGCCCCAGGTGGCCGCTTTGCTCGCCAGCGGCCACCACGCTGCGGTAAACGGGCGAGAACTCGCGCGGGTATTGCGCCAGGGCGCGTGCAAAGCTGGCGCCGCTGTTGACCTCGGCGCGCAGCGTAGCCACCAGGGCGCGCTGGCGCGGGTGCTCGGCTTCGTCCGCCAGGGCGGTGAGGGCGCGTTCCAGCGGCAGGCCGGCGCTCACCAGCCCTGCCAACTGGCGCGTCCAGATGGCAAGGCCCGCGCGGCCCCACACGGGTCGTGACCAGAGCGAGGCAAGAGACCAGGCGATATCCACCGAATGGGCGCTGTCCGCCTCAGATCCCGCAGCCGCACGGCGGGCCGGGGCCAGCGTGGCCACGTCCATCGGAATCAGACCCTGTGCGCGCAGCAAGCTGCGTGCGGAGCGCGCCGTCTCGGCCTCAATCAAGCCGCGGCGTTTGCGGCCGTCGGTGTCGATGGCATCGTAGGAAAAAGCGGGCATGGCGCTAGATAAAAGCTCAGGCTTCGCTGGTCATGCGCAGCAGTTCCTGGCGCGAGGTCAGGCCTTGCGTCACCAGCCGCTCGCCGTCCTCGCGCATCAAGCTCATGCCGCCGGCCAGGGCTGCGGCACGCAACTCGGCTTCGCTGGCTCGGCGATGGATCAGTGCGCGCAAGGTTTCGTCGGTGCGCATCAGCTCGAACACGCCGGTGCGCCCGCTGTAGCCGGTTTGCCCGCATTCGCTGCAACCGGCGCCCGCGCAGCGCAGGCACAGCTTGCGGACCAGGCGCTGCGCCAGCACACCCAGCAAAGACGAACTGAGCAAGAAGGGCTCCACGCCCATGTCGGTCAGCCGCGTCACGGCGCTGGCCGCGTCATTGGTGTGCAGCGTAGCCAGCACCAGATGGCCGGTGAGCGAGGCTTGAATCGCAATCTGCGCGGTCTCGAAATCGCGGATCTCGCCAATCATGATGACGTCCGGGTCTTGCCGCAGGATGGCGCGCAGGGCCTTGGCAAAGTCCAGGTCAATCTTGGGGTTCACCTGCGTCTGGCCGACGCCGGGCAGCTCGTACTCGATCGGGTCTTCCACCGTCATGATGTTGGCGCTGCCTGCGTCCAGCCGGGCCAGCGCGGCGTACAGCGTGGTGGTCTTGCCCGAGCCGGTGGGCCCGGTCACCAAAATGATGCCGTGCGGCTGGCGCACCAGCGTGTCCAGCGTGTTCAGCGCGGCACCTTGCAGGCCCACGCCTTCGAGCGTGAGCTGGCCCTGGCTTTTGTCGAGCAAGCGCAGCACGGCGCGCTCGCCGTGCGCGCTGGGCAGGGTGGAGACGCGCACGTCCACCAGTCGCTGGCCGATGCGCAGGCCGATGCGCCCATCTTGCGGCAAACGCTTTTCTGCGATGTCGAGCTGGGCCATGATTTTCAGGCGTGAGATCAGCGCGGCATGCAGGCCGCGGTTGGGCTGCACCACTTCGCGCAGCCGGCCATCAACCCGAAAGCGCACCACTGAAGCGCGTTCATAAGGCTCGATGTGAATGTCGCTCGCGCCGTCGCGTGCGGCCTGCGTGAGCAAGGCATTGAGCATGCGGATGATGGGCGCGTCGTCCGCGGTTTCCAGCAAGTCTTCAATGGCCGGCAGGGCTTGCATCATGCGCGTCAGGTCGGCGTCTGACTCGACCTCGCTCACGACTTCGGCCGCCGTGGATTCGCCTTGCGCATAAGCCGTGCTGATGCGCTGGGCCAGCGCCGCGGCGTCCAGCGTTTGCAGGCGCAGCGGTGGGGTGTGCCAGCTGCCACCAAACTGGCGCGTGACTTCACTCAGGGCCTGGCGGTCGCTGCCGGGGTGCAGCAGCAGCGTCATGGCGCCGGCCTGCTCCACCAGCAAGATCTGGTGGCTGCGGGCAAAACCGTAGGGCAGCGGGTAACGCATGCTTTAAGGCGCCTTGCTGGGCGCGGTGGCCGCACTGGAAGCAGCAGCAGGCTGCGCCATGCGCGGCGACACGCGCAGCGCAGGCAGCGCCGACTCGGGCAGCAGGGGCGCGTCTTGAATCGGCATCACCTTGCTGGGAAGCGGCTGCCCTTGCAGCTGCACCCCGCGCATCAGCTCATAGCGGTCCAGCGACAAGGCCTGGCTGGCGTCGGCGTCGCGCACCACCACGGGCCGCAGAAACACCATCAGGTTGGTCTTCTTGCGGCTGCGGCTTTCGGACTTGAAAAGGTTGCCAAAAAAGGGCACCGATCCGAGGCCCGGCACCTGCTCCTGGTTGCCCGCGTATTCCTCTTGCAGCAAGCCGCCCAGCACCACGATGGAGCCGTCTTCGACCATCACGTTGGACTCGATGGAACGCTTGTTGGTGATCAGCCCCGAAGCTGAGTTGATGGACGAGGCTTGCACGCTGGACACCTCCTGAAAAACCTGCAGCTTGACGCTGCCGTTTTCGCTGATTTGCGGCTTGACGCGCAAGGTCAGGCCGACGTCCTTGCGCTCGATGGTCTGGAAGGGATTGACCGCGCCGTTGCCGCCGCTGGTGTTGGTGAACTGGCCCGTGACGAAGGGCACGTTCTGGCCGATGACGATCTTGGCTTCTTCGTTGTCCAGCGTGAGCAGATTCGGCGTGGACAAGATGTTGCCGTCGCCCGACTCCTCCAGAAAACGCGCCAGCAGGCCCAGGCCCGACAGGGCGCCGCTGCGGTTGAGCAGGCCGAAGTTCAGGCCGGTGCCGGGCAGTGCGGTGCCGCCTTGCTGGGTGGCCAGGTTCAGGATGTTGTTGCCGCCGCTGCCGAAGTTGGTGCCCAGCACGCCGACCCGGTTGCTGCCGCCGCCAAAAGCGCCCTGCCATTGCACGCCGAACTGCGCGGCTTTGTCGGCGTTGACTTCGGCAATCAAGCTTTCGACGAAGACCTGCGCACGCCGCCCGTCCAGCAAGTCAATGACGGCGCGCAGCTGCCGGTACACCGGCTCGGGCGCGCTGATGATGAGCGAGTTGGTAGCCGTGTCGGCCTGGATCTGTCCGCCGGTGGCCGAGCCGGCCGCCGCCGGACTGGCGCCTGATCCGCCGCCCAAGCTGGCACCGCTTGCCGGGCCCGTCGCGGTAGCTGGCACGGACCCACCGGCCAGCGCCGCACGCAAAGTCACGGCGAGCTTGGTGGCGTCGGCGTTTTTGAGCGTGACCACATGGATGTTGCCGTTGGCGCCGCCCGCGCTGGACGGTTGGTCCAGCCTGGCCACCAGGGCCCGCGCCAAGGCCGTGCGCGCGGGGTTGGCTGCGCGCACGATGACGGCATTGCCACGCGACTCGGCCAGCACGGTGGTTTTGAAGCCGCTTTCAGCGCCTGTGCCCGCAGTGGCGCCGCTGCTGCCACCCGCGTCAAGCAGCCGCAAGACCATGGGCGCGAGGTCGGCGGCAATCGCGTGGCGCAGGGGAATGATCTCCAGCTCGCCCGCACTGGGCATGTCGAGCGCAGCAATCAGGCGCGCCAGGCGTTGCAGGTTTTCGCTGTAGTCGGTGATCACCAGGCCGTTGCCGCCCGGCGTCACGTTGAGGGTGTTGTTGGCGCTGATGAGCGGGCGCAACACGGGCACCAGGGCATTGGCGTTTTCAAAGTTCAGGCTGAAAACCTGCGTCATGATTTGATTGGCCGGCGTTGCCTGCGACGGGCTGGCGATGCTCAGCTCGTTGCCCTGCAACTTGGCGTCCGCCTCGGGCACCACCTTGTAAAGCCCGGCGGTCTGCACCACCGCAAAACCTTGCAGCCGCAGCATGGCCAAAAACAAGTCGTAAGCGGCCGGGGGCGACACTGGCTTGTCGGTATGGATGGTCAGGGTGCCGCGCACCCGTGGGTCCACCACCACCTGCCGGCCAGTGATGACGGCGATGGTGCGTGCCACCTCGGCGATGTCGGCATTGACGAAGTTCAGCGAGACCGGGGCTTTGGCTGAGCCCGTTGAGCCTGCCCGAGCGATGGGTTTGCCTGTGGACGCGGACGCGGACGAGGACGCTGATGCTGATGCTGATGCTGACGCTGACGCTGGAGTGGTTTGAGCTTGTGTCGGTGCGTGGGCCAGCGTGAGGGCCAGCGTAAGGGCCAGCAGCCCAGCCAAGGCCACAGGCGTCCGCTGTGCCGGTGAGAGACGCAAATCGAAGTTCATGAGGCAGGGCCCAGGGTGATGATGCTGCGCGGTCCGTCCCGACGGCCGACCACGTTGAGAAAGTTGTCGAGCGTGGCTTCACGCCCCAGTTCGGCTTCTGCCAGGCCGTCAAAGCGCAGGCGTGTGCCCGACCATTGGCCGGCACCCGACAGGCGCAAACCGCCTTCCAGCGTGGCCAGGGTCAGCTGCACGGGCTGGCCACCGTCCAGGCGCAGGCGGTAACTGCCCAGTGGCCGCAGCGTGGACAAATCCGAGGCGAGCTGCTGCAGTACAAGGTCGGCCCGCCCGCTGAGTCGCCACTGGCCGTCGGCCCAGCGCAATGCCAGCTGACGCGTGCTCAAGCGCAGCGTGCCGCTGGGCTGCAAGGTGTTCCAGGGTGTGCCCAGCCCGGCCAGCAATGCGGTGGGCCAAGTGGAGTGGCTGGAAGCCTTCGAAGCATCCGAAGGCTGAGCGCTGTCGGCCAGCTCAATTTGCCAGCCCGACGGGCCTCGGCCCAGCGAAAACGCCAGCGGCTCGGGCGTGCAGCAGTCAGCGCGCAGCTGCAAACCCAGGCCGGGGCCTTTCTGAGGCCACTTAACCCCTTGCAGCCACTGCGGGCCCAGCGTCCAGTGCACGCGGCCGGGCAAACGCATGCGGTCGCGGCTGCCCGAGCCGCCGCTGAGCAGCAGCTCGGCCGAGCCGCGCCAGAGGGTGCCGCGCGCTTCCGTCAACTGCACGTGGCCTTGGCTGGCGTCCGCCAGGCCGCGCGCCAACCAGCTGGCCGGCGCCCACAGCAAGCCCGCCAGCAGTGCGCCGGTCAAGCCGCCTGCCCAGGCTGCAGCGCGCGCGAGTGAGTCCGGACTGCTCATGGCTGGGGCATCGACAGCAGCACGCGTCCGTCCCAAAGGACACCGCTGGGCTGGCGCTTGAGTTCGGCTTCCAGCGGCTCCGCCTGACTGCTCAGGCGCACGCTGCTCAGCCAGTCGGCCAAGGCGCTGGCCGCAACGCCCTGAAACTGCACGCGGGCCTGCGCGCCTTCCAGGCTCAGGCGGGCTTGCTCGCCCAGCGGGGCCAGTGAGCTTGCCAAGGCCTCGGCGGCACGAGTGCGGTCAGCCCGCGGCATGCCTTGCAGGGCTTGCAGCGCCTGGGCCTGCAACTGCATGGCCTGCAGCTTCGCATCCAGTTGCTGGTGTTGGGCCGGTGCCTGCCGCCAAGTGGTCAAGGCGGGCGCCAGGCCCCATTGCCACAGCGCCCCTAGCACCAGCAGCAAGGCCGCAGCGCCCAGCCAGCGCTGTTGTGTGGCTGGCCGGTCGGCCCAGGCGCTGCGAGCCTGCCGCAAAGCCTGTGTCCAGCCGAGTCCGATGCGCTTCATGGCGCGGCCTCGGCCGCGGTGGCCAGTTGCAGCCGCAAGTTGCCGTCCGTGTAGTGGCTGCGGTAGCCCGCGCCGGCCAGCGCTTGGCTCAGGTCGTCGGCGGCTTGCGGGGTCAGACTCAGGCCTTGCAAGGTCAGCGTCGGTGCGGGCTGACCTTGGTAGCGCAAAGCGGAGGGGGACGGTAATCCGGGCGCTGCACGCACTAAAGCGCCGAGCATCGCTTCCAGGTCGTCGGCCGCCAGCGCGCTGGTCGCGCGGCGCAAGCTGCTCAGCTCGCGCTGCATTTGCAGCACCGGGTCCACCACCGGCAGCGCCGGAAAGTGCTGGGTCAGCAACTGGCCCAGCGCACGCTGCTTGGCCTTGAGGGCGGCGCGCTCTTGCCAAGCCCAGGCATTCAAGCCGACCAGCTGCGCCAGAACGCAGGCCAGCAAGCCCCAGCGCAGCGGTCGCCACGCCGGTGCGGCCCACCACAGCCGCCACTGACGCAGGGGCACGCTGAGCCAGCGCTGCCGGTGGCGCGGCGCCAGGTCAAATTGCGCCAGGTTCCAGCGGCTGTCAGCGGCTTGTTCCCAGGCTTGCGCCTCGCTGCACACGCCCACGGGAGCGCCTGCCAGCTGCTCGGCCCAGGCGGCCACGGCAGGTTCGGCCAAGGTGGCGGCTGCCACGGGCTGCAGCCATTGCACAGCCTCGGCGTCCAGGGGCAGGCATTGCACGCCGTCGTCCCCGCTGCGCAGCAGCCAGCCAGCCTCTGCTTGACCGGTGACCCGCCAAAGCGGGGGCTCGCCTTGGGCCAGCGGTGCCAGCTGCGGCACCACCCGGTGGGCGGGTCGGCCGGCTGATTCAAGGCACTGCAGCGCTTGTTGCAGCCAGGCTTTGTCGCAGACGGCGGTCCAGGTCGGCTGGCCGGGTGCAGCGTCGGGCGCCACGGCCATGTGCAGTTGGGCCGGGTCGCTGAGCAGACGCTCTTCAAGCAGACCGGCCAGGGCCTGCGGCATTCGCGCTCGTGCCACCCGGGGCAAGTCCAGCCGGTGCCAGGACAGGGCTTGTGCAGGCAGCAGCAAGACCACTTCGTCCGCCGCGGGCAGCTCGGTCAGACGTGCCTCGCCGCTCTGCCCGGCTTGCGCCTGGCGTGCCAAAACGAAACGCAGCAGCGTGTCGTCGGTCAGCGCGGCCGCTGCTGGCAGGGCAAGAATCAGGGTGTTCACGTGTACGTCTTTTTGATCGGCAAGGAAGCCGCTGTAAAACCAAAGAGTTATTGTAGAGAAGGGGGCTCAAGCGCTGGGGGCGGACTGTCCGGCAGGACTGCGCGTTCTCGCCACAGGATCACGACTTGCTTGCCGTTGCGGCTCAGCAGCGACTGCTCCTGTACCGTGGTGTTGTCTAAGCGCAAGCGACCGCGCACCAGAAAATAGCCACTCGACACGCCCACCGTGTTGGTGGGAAATTGCCCGGCTGGCACCTGCGCCGCACGTTCTGCTGCGGCCACGTCGGTGAAAGGCTGCGTGTTGCGAGCCCGCACCAGTTTGCTGGCCACGCCCAGTGGCAGATCCAGCAGCGCCGCCATCGCCTCCGCGCTGGCGGTGTTGAGGTTCAACTTTGTCGGGGTGGGCAATTGCCTTGTCGGGGTGGGCAGCAGCGTGGCGTGCGCTTGCAGGGCGGCCAGCGTGGCCGGCGACAGGCCCAGCCGCAGCAGGTCAGTCCAGCGCTGCGGCCGCAGCGGCTGCGGCAAGGTGCCCGTGCCTGGCTCATCGGTCGCAGCCGTGTCCGCCAGCGTCCACTGCGTGATCAGGCTGGAGAGTTCTGACTGCGGCAAGCCCAACAGTTGAAACAGCCGCCGAAAGCTGAGCTCGGCCGCCGGCACGACAAGCCCCTTGAGCACCAGGTTTTGAAAATTCAGCCGGCCTTGCGCGTCCTGGATCTGGCCAGACAAAAAGGCGTCGGGCTGGCGCGCCAGGTCTTCGGTGGCCGCCGTGCTTTTGTCGGCCGCCAGAAAGCTCGACAGGCGAGTTTCCTGAAGCACGACCGACCAAGGCTCGCCGAGGTGGTCCACACTGCCCACGTCAGAGCGCAGGATCAAGCGCGACCAATCGAGCGCGCCGGCCAGCACCCAGGCCGCCTGCTGGCGCTGGCGCTCGGCCGCCTCCATGGCGCTGAGCCGGGTCTGGCGCCACAAGGCCGTGGCCGCCAGAGTGGCCACCAGCGTGACTGTGACCATGGCCGCCAGCAGGGCGGCGCCGCGCTCGCGCTTCATGGGTTGGCCCGGCTGTAGCTAGGCCGCAACCAATCCTGGCTCAGGCGCCCCGCCAAGCCGGGCCCCGGTGGCAGCACCAGCACCAGCCGCACGGCGTCGGGCAAGGTGTCCAGGTTTGCCTTTTGGCCCGATTCACCCTCGCCTGCGGAGGACAGCGGGTTGCTCCAGCTGTTGTTGCGAAAGTAATAAAGCTGCCAGTCGCTCAGCGGAAACAAGGCCACCTCGAGCGCGGAGTTTGCTGAATTGGAACCATCGGGGCTGCGTGAGCGCGCCCAGGTGGCTGCATCGTCCCAGGCCTGCCGCAGGGCCTGGCTGCTGAACAGCGGTGGCGATTGCCAGCGCATCCACTGACCGCCTTCTTGTCTGGCCCAGCCGACCACGCGCAGGGCGCCCGGATGCGTGCCGGCATCGCTTCGTGTCAGGCGCAGCACGCGGCCGTCAAAGCCCAGCACGCTGACTTGCTTGGTCTCCACAGCGGCGTCCAGGTCGGTGCGCCATTGGGCCAGGCCGGTTTGTAGTCTCGCCACGGCCTCGGCACGATCGCGGCTGCGGGCTTCTGTCGCCATGAGCGCGTCCACGCCGCGCCAACTGATGAGGGCCAACGCCGCCAGCAAGCCCAGCCCGACCAGCATCTCGATCAGGGTAAAGCCGGCCTGGCGGCGTGTGGGCTTAAGGCACGCGTGCATCAGTAGCGCCCGATCAGGCTGACCACGGTCAGCACGGGCCAAGCATCGGGCGCAGTGCTTTCGCGCAGTCGGGCCTCGACGCGAAGGAAATTGGGGTTGGGTGTGGCGAACACCGCCAGTGTTCCGGCGAGTTGGCGGTCGGCCTGCTCGCAGGCCAGGTCGCTCTCGCCCAGGCCCGGCATTTGCCCGCTCAGCCGGACTTTGATGAGCGCGTTGTCAGCGCAGATCTGGGCCAGCAAGGCCAGACTCTGCCGCTCGGTATGGCGCAGCAAGGCGCTGGCGGCCTGGCCGCCGGCACCCAGCGCCAGCGCCACCACGGCCAGCGCCACCAAGACCTCGATCAGCGTGAAGCCTGACGGGCGGCGGCTTACCGCGGGGCGTGTGCTGGCCATGCCGGAGTGGTGCCTTGGCTTCAAGGCGCGGGTTGGACCGCAAAGGGCGAGACGCCGTCGCTGCTCACGCGCAGCTGCTGGCCATCGAGGCCGAGCAGCAGGGTCTGGGCCGGCAGAATGGGCTCTGGCCCCAGGGTGAGCAGCCAAGTTCCGGTGGCGGCGGGCTGCGGGGGCGCATGGCCCACGCTGACGGCAACCACGCTGGTGCGGGCGTCCAGCCAGCGCTGGGGTGGGCTGGGCTGCGCTCCGCCTGCCAGCTCAAAGCCTGTGGCCGTGGCGCGCCAGCGCACGACCTGCCCACTGGAACGCGCCGTGGCCCGACCCGTCTCCAGCCAGGCGGCCAGCCGCTGAGCTTCCTGGGCCAGCGCCAGCTCGGCCGGATCGCGCAGCGCCAAGGCCGCCGCGCCCAAGGCCAGCGCCATGATGGCCATCACCACCAGCAGCTCGAGCAAGGTAAAGCCGCGCAAGCCGCGCAGCCGGCACCGGCCGGGATGCCTGGCTGGCCTTGTACCGCTTACTCCCATGAGCCCAGGTCGGCGTTGGCGCCCTCGCCCCCGGCTTGGCCGTCAGCGCCAAAAGACATCACGTCAATCTCGGCCTTGAGGCCGGGGCTCAGGTACTGGTAGGGCTTGCCCCAAGGGTCTTGCGGCAGCTTGTCCAGATAAGGGCGCCAGTTGCTCGGCACGGTGCCGGCGGTTGGCTTCTTCACCAGCGATTGCAAGCCTTGTTCAGCACTGGGAAAGCGCTGGTTGTCGAGCTTGTAAAGCTTGAGCGCCTGCATCATGTTGTTGATGTCGGTACGGGCTGCGGTCACGCGGGCGTCGCTGGCGCGGTCCAGCACATTGGGCACGATGAGCGCCGCCAGCACCCCGATGATGACCAGCACCACCATCAGTTCGATGAGGGTGAAACCGCGCAGGCGACGGGGGATGGCAGGCGAGCGAGGGAATGATTGAGGACTAAGCATCGGGCCATGATAATGGCCTGATGAGGTCAAAAATACTCGTTTTTGTTGCCACCGGGGCAGTTTGGGCGCTGGCGCTGGCTGTGGCGATGTTCTGGGCGCTGCGCTGGACCGGCATGCCGGCGCCGGGCACGGCTGAACTGAATCGGTCTGTGAAGGTGGTGGCCGATGGCCCCGTGGTCGGGTCGGCCGGTGCCGCAGAGCTTGCGGTACTGCTGGGCCAGGCCTTGCCTGGAGCCGAGGCTCTGCCGGCGCCCAGCCGTTTCAAGCTACTGGGCGTGGTGGCGCAAGGCAAGAGCGGCGCCGCCTTGCTGGCGATGGACCAGCAGCCTGCCATGGCCTATCGGGTGGGCAGTCGCCTGGACGAGAACACCGTGTTGCAGTCGGTTGGCCCGCGCCATGTCGTGTTGGGCAGCGGCGCTGCTGGCGCGACCGGTCAGCGACTGGAGCTGCCCGCCGAGTAAGTCGCGGCCGTGACTACAGCGCCGACATCACCAGGGCCGCCAGCGCCGCGGTCTCTGCCCGCAGCACCCGCGCACCCATGGTCACTGGCGCAAAGCCTTGGGCCAGCGCCAGCGCTTCTTCTTCTGCACTCAGGCCGCCCTCGGGACCGCTCAGGAAAAGCACGCTGCGCTCAGCCGGCACTTCGGCCAGCACATCGGCCAGGGGGCGCGTGCCCTCGGCCAATGACAAGAGGCAGCGCAGCGGCCCGGCAGGCAAGGCCTTCAGCCAGGCGGCCAGCTCGCGCACCGGCGCCACGGCGGGCACGCGGTTGCCGCCGCACTGCTCGCACGCGGCCACCGCGACCGATTGCCAATGGCCTTGCTTTTTGGTGGCCCGCTCACCAGACAGGCGCAGCACGCTGCGGCTGGTTTGCAGCGGCTGGATGCCGGCCACGCCCAGCTCGGCGGCTTTTTCAACCAGCCAGTCCATGCGTTCATTGGCCGGCATGCCGACGGCCAGATGCACGCTGCGCACGGGTTCGCGTTCAGTGGGCAGGTGCGTGCCTATGCACACTTCCACCTCGCTGCGGCCCATGCGCGTGACGGTGGCCTGCCACTGCCCGCCCTCGCCGTTGAACAGGGTGATCACCTGCCCCGGCTGCATGCGCAGCACCTGCACATGCCGCGCCGCGCCATCGGGCAGCAGCACGCTGGCCCCTTCGGCCAGGGGAATCGCCGCGTGAAAGCGCGCGCTCATGACGCCGCCTTCAAAACGTGTAGCCCACGCGCGTTTCGTTGCCTTCGATTTCGTCGAGCAAGACCATCAAGGGGCCAAGCTGACGGTAACGCGAGGCGGTGCTGCGCGCGTACTTGATGAAGCGCGGCGTGTCGGCCAGGTAATGCGGCTTGCCGTCGCGCAGCGTGAG
>CAZNQE010000045.1:0-21329 GCA_964575005.1 uncultured Polaromonas sp.
CGCGCTTTGACTGCCTCACGCTGTCCAGCGATTCATCGCAAACGCGGGGCTGGGCTTTTCGCGTCAAGGGCGAAGTCTTGCACCTCAAGCCTGGTGGCACTTTGGATTGCTCGGACGGCCAGGTGCTGCACGACTGGTGTGTGGGCGGCTACGGCATTGCCTGGCGCAGCACCTGGGAAGTCGAAGCCGAGATCGCCGCCGGCCGCCTGGTGGAAGTACTGGCCGATTACGCCGCGCCGCCCAACGGCATTTACGCGGTGTTTGCGCAGCGCAAACATTTGCCGCTGCGCGTGCGCTTGTGGATTGATTTCTTGAAGCACCACTACGGACAGGCCGACTTCTGGCGCACGGCGGCGCCCACCGCCTAAGGTTCTAAGGCCTCAAACCAGGCTGGCCAGCAGCCACAGCGCCGTGCCCAGCATCATCACGGCCACCACGCCGTCCAGCGCACGCGTGACTCGCACCGAAGCCAGGCGCCGGCCCAGCCAGAACACGGCCAAGCCCCAGCCAGCAAACCAGATGACAGAACCCGCGGCGGCGCCCAGGCCAAACACCGTGTTGTCCGGCCGGCCGTAGGCCAGCGACGCACTGCCGATGAGCACCGCTGTGTCCAGCCAGGCGTGTGGGTTGAGCCAGGAAAAAGCCAGCGCGCTCATCACGGCTTGCCAGCGCGTCATGGGTTTGACGGGCGCCTTGGCGTCGCTGCCCGCAGCGTCAACCAAGGTCAAAGGCGAAGGCTGCCAGCAGCGACGCAGCGCCTGCCAGCCGTAAGCCAGCAAGAACACCGCGCCACCGCCCACCAGCGCGCCGTGCAGCTTCTCGCTCATGCCGCCCAAGCCAGCCAGGCCCAGCACGCCCAGCGCGATCAACACTGCGTCTGCCGCAGCGGACACCGCCACCGTCAGGCCCACATGCTGGCGCTGCATGCCCATGCGCAGCACATGCACGTTTTGGGGGCCGATGGCCATGATGAGTGACAGGCTCAAGACCAAGCCAGCGCTGAAGGCGGGGCCGGCGAAGCTGAAAGCGGGGAGGGCGAACATGAGAGCACCTGCTGTTTTGTTGTTGTGTCGAATGCCGTGAGTTTGCCCGCCGACCTGCTTTTGTTAAATAGATTTGATTCAAAATACATCTGCTCAATTAATTTTTAACTTAACCCACATTCAGCCCATGCTTGATGCCCGCCAACTCGACGCCTTGGCCGCCGTGGCCGACCACGGCAGCTTTGGCGCGGCCGCCCGCGCGCTCAGCCTGACGCTGGCCGCTGTTTCCTTGCGCATCAAGTCGCTGGAAGACGCGCTGGGCCAGCGACTTCTGGTGCGCGGCAAGACCTTGCGGCTCACGCCGGCCGGCCAGCAGTTGCTGGGGCATGTCAAGCAGGTGCGCCTGATGGAAGCCGACGTGCTGGCCGGTCTGCGCGGCAGCGCGGCTACAGGGCGGGCCGCGCCCTTGCAAAGCTTGTCGGTGGCGGTCAATGCCGATTCCTTGGCGAGTTGGTTTTTGCCCGGCGTGGCCAGCGCGCTGGCCAAGCACCGCCTGCTGCTGGACATCGTGATTGATGACCAGGACCACACGCACGATGCCCTGAAAAGTGGCGATGTGGCCGGCTGCGTGACCACGCTGGCCGTGCCCATGCGCGGCTGCGTTGCCGAGCCGCTGGGGCTGATGCGTTACCGCTGCGTGGCTGCGCCCGCACTGGTGGCCAGCTGGCGCGGCAAGACCGGACAGGTGGTGCCGCAGCGCCTCTTGGCCAGCCCGGCGATCATCTTCAACCGCAAGGACGGCCTGCAAGACTTGTTCTTGGCCCAGCACTTTGGCCTGCCCGACGCGCGCTACCCGCGCCACTTTGTTCCGGCGGTGGACGCCTTCAAGGCCGCGATCGAACTGGGCATGGGCTGGGGCATGTTGCCCGAGCAGCAGTGGAACGAACACGCCAGTGGCCACAGCCTGGCCGACCCCGCCGATCCGCCGCCGCTTGAAGAAGTGCTGCCCGGCGCCAGCGTGGACATTGCGCTGTATTGGCAGCACTGGGCGCGCGAGCCGGCCTTGGCGCAGCGCCTGACGACGGCTGTCAAGGCGGCAGCCAGGGAACGATTGATTCAGATCTGAACCGGGGCCACGCGCTCGCCCGGGGTGCGGCCCGTAAAATCCCGCGATGCTCCAAGTCAAACAAGAATTGCTCGCGGCCCTGGCCGGTGAGCTCGAAAAGCTTTCCCCCGGCGCGGGCGCCAAAGCCGCTTTTGAATCCCCCAAGGTGGCCGCGCATGGCGACTTCGCCACCACGGCTGCCATGCAGCTGGCCAAGCCGCTCAAGCTCAATCCGCGCGCGCTTGCCGAACAGTTGCAAACTGCGCTTTCGGCGCACCCCGCTTTCGCCCGCTGGGTCGCGGCCATCGAGATCGCCGGCCCCGGCTTCATCAACTTCAAGCTCAAGCCCGAAGCCAAGCAAGAAACCGTGCGCGAGGTGCTGCGTGCCGGCACAGCCTATGGCGTCCAGCCCGCAGCCGGGCAAAAAATGCTGGTCGAATTCGTCTCCGCCAACCCAACAGGCCCGCTGCACGTGGGCCACGGCCGTCAGGCCGCGTTGGGTGATGCCATTTGCAATCTGTTTGCCGCGCAAGGCTGGGACGTTTTTCGCGAGTTTTATTACAACGACGCAGGGGTGCAGATCCACACCCTGGCCACCAGCACGCAGGCCCGTGCGCAGGGCCTCAAACCCGGCGACGCCGGCTGGCCCGAGTCGGCCTACAACGGTGACTACATCGCCGACATCGCGGCTGACTTCATGGCCCAAAAAACCGTCAAGGCCGATGACCGCGAAGTAACGGCTTCAGGCGACATCACAGACCTTGATGCGATTCGCCAGTTCGCCGTCGCCTACTTGCGCCGCGAGCAAGACCTGGACTTGCGCGCTTTCTCGGTGCGCTTTGACAACTACTACCTCGAGTCCAGCCTGTATTCGTCCGGCCGTGTTGAAGCCGCTGTGAACCAGCTCAAAGCCGCCGGCAAGACGTATGAGCAAGACGGCGCGCTCTGGCTCAAGTCCACCGACTACGGTGACGACAAAGACCGCGTCATGAAGAAAAGCGACGGCAGCTACACCTACTTTGTGCCGGACGTGGCCTACCACCTGGCCAAGTGGGAGCGTGGCTACACCAAGGCCATCAACATCCAGGGCATGGACCACCACGGCACCATTGCCCGCGTGCGCGCCGGCCTGCAAGCCGCAGGTCAGGGCGTTGCCGCCGGCTACCCCGACTACGTGCTGCACACCATGGTGCGCGTGATGCGCGGCGGCGAAGAGGTCAAGATCTCCAAGCGCGCCGGCAGCTACGTGACGCTGCGCGATCTGATCGAATGGACCAGCGCTGACGCGGTGCGCTTTTTTCTCCTTTCACGCAAGCCCGACACCGAATACGTCTTCGACATTGATCTGGCCCTGTCCAAGAACAATGAGAACCCGGTTTATTACGTGCAGTACGCGCATGCGCGCATCTGCTCGGTGCTGGCCGCCTGGGGCGAGGACGCTGCGAGTCTGAAAGACGCCGACCTGGCCGCGCTCGACAGCGCACCGGCCCAGGCCCTGATGCTGCTGCTGGCCAAGTACCCCGACATGCTGGCCAACGCGGCCCAAGGCCTGGCGCCGCATGACGTGGCTTTCTATCTGCGCGAACTGGCGGCGCAGTACCACAGCTACTACGACGCCGAGCGCATTTTGGTGGACGACGAAGCCGTCAAGCTGGCGCGTCTGGCGCTGGTCGCGGCCACGCGGCAGGTGTTGCAAAATGGTTTGCAGATGTTGGGCGTGAGTGCGCCTCACAAGATGTGAGTACCGACACAAGTAAGTGACAAGCACGTAGACAAGCACATAGACAAGCACAGGGACGAAAAGGCATGAACAAGCAGCGCGGCGGAACCCTTCTGGGTTTTGTTTTGGGTCTTTTGGTAGGCCTGGGTGTGGCCCTGGCGGTGGCGGTGTACATCACCAAGGTGCCGATTCCTTTCATGAGCAAGGTGCAGTCTGGCGCCGCTGACAAGGACGCCGAGACCAAGAAGAACCGCGACTGGGACCCGAATGCCGGCTTGTCCGGCAAGCCCGCTGCCAAGCCGGGCGACGCCTCTGGCAGCCCGGCCACTGCGCCCACCTCGCCCACTGTGCCAGTAGCTCCTGCACCGGTGACCGCGCCGGGCGGTGCCAAGTCCGGGACCGCGCCTGACTTGCTGGGTGACCTGGCCAAGGCTCGCGCCGACGCCAAGCCGGCGCCCACTGCGGCCGCCGCTAACGCTACTTCACCGGCTGCTGCAGCGACTGCCGCGCCGGCCGCCGCGGCGCCTGTTGCAGGCGCTGCCAGCGACCCCTTTCAGTATTTCGTTCAGGCGGGCGCCTTCCGCACGCCTGAAGACGCCGAGCAGCAGCGCGCCAAGCTCACGCTGATCGGCGTGCAGGCACGTGTCTCCGAGCGCGACCAGTCCGGCCGCACGGTGTACCGCGTGCGGCTCGGCCCCTTTGACAAAAAAGACGAGGCCGACAAGGCCAAGGAACGGCTGGACGGCAGCGGCATTGAAGCCGTGATGGTCCGGGTGCAGAAGTAAAGCAACACAAGAAACGATTCGAAATGCAACGTCGTCAATTTTCCCGCGCCGCCCTGGCCTCTACCGCGACCACTCTGGGCTTGCCTCTGTCGGCTCAAGCGCAGGCGGCCGCACCTGTGGCCGGCCGCGACTACCTGGTGCTGGACAAGCCGGCCCCCGTCGAGGCGCCGGCCGGCAAGATCGAAGTGGTGGAGTTCTTCTGGTACAGCTGCCCGCACTGCTTTGCCTTTGAGCCGCAGTTCAAGGCCTGGATTCAAAAAGCACCCAAGGACGTGGTGGTGCGCCGCGTGCCGGTGTCTTTCCGCGCCGACTTCGAGCCGCAGCAGCGCCTGTATTACGTGCTTGAAGCCATGGGCAAGCTCGACAGCCTGCACGCCAAGGTGTTTGACGCGATTCACCTGGAAAAGCAGTTGCTCAACACGCCTGAGCTGGTGCTGGCCTGGGCCGAAAAGCAGGGCCTGCCGCGCGCCAAGTTCAGCGAGCTTTACAACGCATTTCCCATCAACCTCAAGGCCCGCAAAGCCACGCAATTGCAAGACGCCTTCCTGGTCGACGGCGTGCCGGCGCTGGGTGTGGCCGGGCGTTTCTTCACGTCCGGATCGCTGGCGCGCAGCATGGAACGCGCCCTGCAAGTGACCGACCATTTGATCAGCCAGGCCCGCAAGAAGGCCTGAGAACCCTGAGAGGACTCGGCTGGACGCTGGGGCCATTTAGCGGGGGCCATTTATATTGCGGCCGCCGGGCGCGGGCTGAGGATGGGGCTGGCTACAATCAATGCTGTCTTATGCAGCAAGATTCATGCCCTTTATGAACCGCCTTTCCCCCCTGTTGTTGAGCCTGGCGCTGTGCGCGACCGTTCCGGCAGTGGCAGAACGCGCGGACCGCGACAAGCCCATGAATGCCGAGGCCGATGCGCTGCGCTATGACGACCTCAAGCAAAGCACGGTCTTCACGGGCAATGTGGTCATCACCAAAGGCACTCTGCTCATCCGCGGCGGTCGGGTCGATGTGACCCAGGACGCCCAGGGCTACCAGCAAGCCGTGGTGACGGCCGCGCCGGGCAAGCTGGCGTACTACCGCAGCAAGCGCGACGGCGTGGACGAAACCATCGAAGGCGAGGGCGAGGTCATTGAATACGACAGCCGTGCCGACACCGTGCGCTTTATTCGTCAGGCCGTGCTGCGCCGCTACGTGGGCACCACCCTGGCCGACGAAAGCAGCGGTGGGCTGATCCGCTACGACAACGTGACCGATGTTTTCACCGTCGACAGTGGGCCGCAACGGAGCGTGGGCAATGTCGGCAACCCGAATGGGCGTGTGCGAGCCATTCTGGCGCCGCGCGCTGCGACGCCGGCCGCGACACCAGCCGCATCGCCCGCCGGTTCCGACGCCCCTTCGCCCCGTCTGCGCAGCAGCCCCCAGATCGACAGCGGTGCCAAGCCCGCTGCCAAGCCTTGAAACCCGCCACCTTGATCGCTGACCCGATGGATGGGATGAACTCGCCCGCGCTGGCGTCCAGCCAGCCCAGCCGCCTGGTGGCTGAGGGCCTGCAAAAATCCTATGGCAGCCGCAAAGTCGTCAAAGACGTGTCGCTCGCGGTGCAAAGCGGCGAGGTCGTCGGCCTGCTGGGGCCGAACGGCGCGGGCAAGACCACGTCCTTCTACATGATCGTCGGCCTGGTGCGTGCGGATGCCGGTCGCATCAGCATCGACGGCCAGGCGGTCGAGCGCATGCCTATCCACAAGCGTGCCCGCATGGGCTTGTCGTATCTGCCGCAAGAGGCCTCGATTTTTCGCAAGCTCAGCGTGGAAGACAACGTGCGCGCGGTGCTCGAGCTGCAGCTTGACGCCCAGGGGCGGCCGCTTAAAGAAGATGAGATCCGTGCGCGCACCACCGACTTGCTGCAAGAGCTGCGCGTGGACCATCTGCGCAACTCACCCGCGCCGGCCTTGTCCGGTGGCGAGCGTCGGCGTGTCGAGATTGCGCGGGCGCTGGCCAGTCAGCCGCGCTTCATCTTGCTGGACGAACCGTTTGCGGGCATCGACCCGATCGCCGTTATTGAGATCCAGCGCATCATCGGATTTTTGAAGGCGCGCGGCCTCGGTGTCTTGATCACCGACCACAACGTGCGCGAGACCCTGGGCATTTGCGACCACGCTTTCATCATCAGTGAAGGCCATGTGCTGGCCACAGGCACACCCGCCGAGATCGTGGAGAACGCGGACGTGCGCCGTGTCTACCTCGGCGAGCACTTCAAGATGTGATGAAGCAAGGACTCTCACTCCGCGTTTCCCAGCATCTGGCGCTGACGCCGCAGTTGCAACAATCGATTCGTCTGCTGCAACTGTCCACGCTCGAGCTCAGCCAGGAAGTCGAGCAGATGCTGGACGACAACCCCTTTCTGGAGTTGACCGAAGAAGCCGCCACGCGTGAAGAGTTTGGCCTGGCGGTGGCCGATGCGCCAGTGAGCCAGGACACGCGCGAGTTTGAACTGGCTGCGGAGCAGCCTTCAATCGGGCCAGATGCTGGCCCCGCTGAAGAGCGCTTGAGCAGCAGTGACAGCACCAGTACCAGCAGCGAGAGCGAACGCACCGCGGACAGCGATGGCGACGGCGAGATCCGCGTCGAAGAAAGCTGGGACGGCGACGGCACCGTGGAGAGCGCGCCCGACGACAGCGAATGGGGCAGCGACGCGCCACCGCGCAAGAACAACAACGACGATGGCGAAGACGTGGATGCGGCCGAACTCGCGCGCAGCCAGGAGTCGCTGCAAGCGCATCTGCACCGTCAGGCCCTGGGTCTGCGCTTGTCTGAAGAAGACCGCGCCGCGCTGCACTTTCTCATTGAGTCACTCAACGACGACGGCTACCTTGAAGACACGCTGGAGTCCCTTGCCACGGGGCTGGCTGGCGATGATCTGGAGCAGGCTGAAGAACTCACGCACCACTTTTCGGTAGCGCTCAAACTGCTGCACCACATGGAGCCCGCCGGCGTCGGCGCCCGCAACTTGGGTGAATGCCTTTCCCTGCAATTGCTGGACTGCAAGAACACCGAAGAAACACGTGCTGCGATGGCGATTTGCCAGCAGCCCATGGAGTTGCTGGCCAAGCGCGACTTCAAACGCCTGGCGAATCTCTGCGGCTTTTCTGAAGCGTGCATCAAGCTGGCGATTGGCCTGATTGGCCGGCTGGACCCCAAGCCGGGCCGGCGCTTTGTGAACGTGGAGCGCAACGTGGTGGTGCCCGACGTGCTGGTGGTGCAGGCGGGCAAGGGTTTTAAGGTCATGCTGAACGGCGAGGTGATGCCCAAGCTGCGCGTGCACGACATCTATGCCAACGCGCTCAAGCAGCACAAGGGCCAGGGCGGCGCGGCGCTGCAGCAGCGCTTGCAAGAAGCGCGCTGGTTCATCAAGAATATTCAGCAGCGCTTTGACACCATCTTGCGCGTGTCCACCGCCATCGTCGAACGACAAAAAGCATTTTTTACCCACGGCGAACTCGCCATGCGTCCGCTGGTGTTGCGCGAGATTGCCGACGAGTTGGGCCTGCACGAATCCACAATTTCACGCGTGACCACGGCCAAATACATGAGCACGCCTTTCGGCACCTTCGAGCTGAAGTATTTCTTTGGCTCGGGCCTGGGCACCGAGGCCGGCGGCAATGCGTCGAGCACCGCAGTGCGTGCGCTCATCAAACAGTTTGTTGCGTCTGAAAGCGCAGCCAAGCCGCTGAGCGACAACCAGATTTCGGAAATGCTCAAAGAGCAGGGCATTGAATGCGCGCGCCGCACCGTGGCCAAGTACCGCGAGGCGCTGCGCATTGCGCCCGCCAATTTAAGAAAAACCCTTTAGATGAATCAGCTCTCACTCTTCCTTCCTTGCGCGGCGGGGGTTGAAGAACTGCTGGCCGCCGAGGTGTATGCCATCACCGGCATTGCCGGCACGTCCTGGCGCGCGGGTGTGCAGTTGCAAGCCTCGTGGCGCGATGCACAGCGGCTCAACTTGCACAGCCGCCTGGCGCAGCGCGTGCTCATCGAGTTGCAGCACAAGCCTTACCGCAGCGAGCAGGACCTATATCACGCGGCCAGTGAGGTCGCTTGGGAAATCTGGTTCAGCCCCAAGCAGACTTTCAAGATTGAAGTGACAGCCCAGCACAGCCCGCTGACGAGTCTGAACTTCGCCGCGCTCAAGATTAAGGACGCGGTGGCGGATCGCTTCAGAAGCAAGTACGACGTGCGGCCCGATGTGGATACACGTTGGCCCGACGTGCGCATTTACGCCCACCTGACGACAGATACCGCAACTCTCTACATTGACACTTCGGGCGAGCCGCTTTTTAAGCGTGGCTGGCGTGAAGACAAGGGCGATGCCCCGCTGAAGGAAACGCTGGCTGCCGCCATGCTGGCCGCCAGCGGCTGGAGTGGTGAGGGCGGCCTGGCCGAGCAAGGCGTGCCGCTGTACGACCCCTGCTGCGGCTCGGGAACGATTGCCATTGAAGCCGCGCAGATTGCCTGCCACATTGCGCCGGGCTTGCTGCGCCGCTTTGCGTTTCAAAAATACCTGCCCTTCCAAGCGCACGTGTGGGAAGGCCTGCTCAACGATGCTGAGGCTGCCATCACACAGCCCACGGCGCCTGTGTTTGGCAGCGATGTGTCCTTCAGGATGGTGGACTTTGCCGAGCGCAATGCCGAGCGTGCCGGCGTGGCGCATGCCGTGCAACTGCGCGGCGGCGACGCGCTGCAGCGCATGCCGCCCGCGCCCACGGGCTTGATGCTGGTGAACCCGCCGTATGGTGAGCGTATCGACGTGGCGGGTGTGGCCGGTATCAGTGGCAGCCAAGCGCGGCAAGACCGCAACCCCGGCATCGACGACTTTGGTCGGCCGCTGCCATCCGCGCATGCGAACGCGCGTGATGCCGCATTCGCTGCCCCGGTCAGCCGCGACCGCTCCGCCAACCCCGGCCGCGAGCAGGCGCAAGACGCACAGGGCGCAGAAGCCACCGACTTCTTTCCGCAACTGGCCACGCACTGGAAAAAGAACTACGCCGGCTGGACGGCGCATGTGCTCACGCCCGACTTGAAGCTGCCCAGCAAGATGCGCCTGAAAGAATCGCGCCGCATGCCCATGTGGAACGGCCCGATTGAATGCCGGCTGTTTCGCTTTGACATGGTGGCCGGCTCGGCGCGCAAGCCTGCGCCCGGCGCTGCCGGTGCCGCGTGACGCTGTCCGGCCGTCAGCCGGGCTGGGGCCTTGCGCCCTGCCTGAAAGACGGACTCTCGCGAAGCCCGACCGACAGCCTCGCGCCTAGCCTGGTGCTGGACACCAACATCGTGCTCGACGTCTTCGTGTTCAACGACGAGGCCGCGCAGCCCGTGCGCGATGCGCTGGGCACGGGCACGCTGGACTGGGTGGCGACAAGCGCGATGCGCAGCGAGCTTGAGCGCGTGCTCGGCTACGCGCAGATCGTGCCGCGTTTGGCGTTTTACGAGTTGAGCGCGGCCGATGTGTTGGCCCGCTTTGATGCGCATGCGCGCCTGGTCGAAGCGCCTGCGCGTGCCAGCGTGCGTTGCAGCGACGAAGACGACCAGATCTTCATTGACCTGGCCGTGGCGCAGCGCTGCACTTTGCTTAGCAAAGACAAGGCCGTGATTTCGATGACGCGGCGCCTCGCTGCCTTGGGCGTGCAGGCGCGAAGGGCACTTTGAGTTTTCTGGTTTGACGCATCATCCCTTTTAAGTTTTTAGAGTTCCATTCCCATGACTGACACCCTTTCAAGCGCCGCCTCCGACAGCTACCCCGCCGCAGGCGAATTTCTCCCGCCTGAAGCCTTCGACGAACTCGATGCGATCCTGGACGACTTGCGCAGCCGCTACGAAGAAACACCGCAGTGGGAATTTTGCGAAGGCTTCATGGCCGCGCTGATCTGCTCGCGCCGCGTGATCCCGGCTGCCGAATACCTGCCCGTGTTGCTGGGCCTGGCCGACGCAGACAGCACTGCAGCTGCGAATGACAGCGCCAACGCCGACGAGGCCAGCGAGCCTGAAGGCAGTTTCAGCAGTGCCGAGCAGCAAGCCCGCTTTATGGCCTTGTGGGCCGCCCGCTGGGACGAAGTGCAGACCGCGCTGGACAGCGAAGTCAAAAGCCTGGAAGACGACGACTGCTACCACCCCGAAGTGATGGACGTGCGCGCCGCCGTGGCCGAACTCTCACCCGAAGAGCAAGGCAACTTTGAAGCGGGCGAGTTGCCCGCCTTTGCGCAAGTGTGGGCACTGGGCTTCATGTTCGCCGTTGAAAGCTGGCCCGACGAATGGGCCGCCCCGCGCGACAAGGACGCCGCCAAGTGGTTGGACGGCGCGCTTGAAGCCGTGGTGGCGATGACCGAAGACGACACCGGCGCGCCTGAAGTTTCACCGCTCGTGGATGACAGCGAAGACGAAGGAGCCGAGGCCGCCCCACCCACCACCAGCATCGCCCGTCTCAACGCTTTTGGCGAAGCTATCTGGGCGGTGTACGACCTGCGCGAACTCTGGCGCACCCTGGGCCCACGCGTGGACACCGTGCGCAAGGAAGCCACGCCAGGCCGCAACGACGCTTGCCCCTGCGGCAGCGGCAAGAAATACAAGAAGTGCCACGGCGCTGGCTAAGCCGGCAGCTTGAAAAATTCGAGCAGGGCTGCAGCTGTTGCCTCGGGCAATTCCTCGGGAATGAAATGCCCCGCCGGCATGGCGCGCCCTGACACCTGGCTTTCGCACTGGGCGCGCCACAGCGCCATCGGATCAAACAGCCGGTGCACCACGCCGCGCTCGCCCCACAGCACCAAAAGCTCGCACAAGATGCGCTGGCCTTTGTCACGGCTTTCCTGGTCGTGCACCAGGTCGATGCCGGCGCTGGCGCGGTAGTCCTCGCAAATCGTGTGCAGGGTTTCGGGATTGCAAAAGCAGCGCTCGTACTCGGCCAGTGCCGCGGCTTCCAGGTAGCCCAGTCCGGCGCTGCCCCAACCGCCGAGCTTGGCGTGCAAGTAGGCCTTGGCCAACTCCGGGTGGGTGGCGCCCATCATGATTTCGGGCAGCGGTGAAGGCTGGATCATGTGGAACCAGTGGTAGTAGGCGCGGGCAAATTCCATGTAGGGCGCGCTCAGCGTGCGGCCTTCATACATGTCCAGCGTGGGCGCGATGTCGATCACGCACAGGCGTCGCACGCGGGCCGGGTGGTCCAGCGCCAGCCGGTGCGCCACGCGTGCGCCCCGGTCATGGCCGCACACGCCAAAGACGCTGATACCCAACGCATCCATCAGGCACGTCATGTCTGCGGCGAGGTTGCGCTTGCTGTAGTTGCTGTGGTCAGGCAGGCCCGGCGTCTTGGACGAGTCACCGTAGCCGCGCAGGTCGGGCAGGACCAACTCAAAATGCGCAGCCAGCAAGGCAGCCACCCGCTGCCACATGACGTGACTTTGCGGAAAACCGTGCAACAGCAGCAGCGCTGGCTTGCGCGGCTCGCCCACGCGGCGCTGCGGCACCCGGGCGTGAATGGTCTCGCCGTTGACTTCAAAGTCCTGCTCTTCAAATCCTTCAAACCAAGCCATGCCCTGCTCCTCTTTTTCCTCTTCTTCCTCTTCTGCTCACTATAGACCTCAGCACTCGTTTGCCCCGTAGGGCGCGGCTGACAAGGTCTGC
This sequence comes from uncultured Polaromonas sp., assembly GCA_964575005.1. Taxonomy (GTDB): domain Bacteria; phylum Pseudomonadota; class Gammaproteobacteria; order Burkholderiales; family Burkholderiaceae_C; genus Polaromonas. The sequence goes on from CAZNQE010000045.1 coordinate 12,265, forward strand.
CGTGTTCGGCCTCTTCAGTCAAGGCCGGGGCGACGCAACACTGCCCTGCATGTTTGCCACGAAACACAGCCATTCGCGTCCCACCCTGCCTTTGCCCGGCGGCCCTTCGCCAGACGAAGACCCGGAGAACCCGACACATCTGCCGGTCGAGCCGGATGACGGCACCATGCCACCACCCGCCTTGCCTGAAGAGGAAGGGCCTGGCTGGACGCATCCCGTGTGATGAACCGACCGATGAGCTGGTCTATTTGATCTGGATCAAGGAAGCGGTCTTTGTAGGCCTTGGCTGACGTCACCACGGCCTGTGCACGCTTGCTTGCGCTGACGGCCACCTCCTATGCTCGTCCGTAGGAGATGAGGGCCGGTTCACTGACGTCAATACGAACGTCGGGGCTGGGTTACAGCTAACACGAGGAGAACTTCTCATGGGATTACGTGTGTTCCTCGTTGAGGACAACCCCGTCATGCGCGAGTACCTGGCGCAAGTGCTGTGGACCGAGGCCGAGGTGGAACTGGTCGGCACCGCCGAGACAGAAACCCAGGCCAGGCATTGGCTGGCCTTGAACCCTGCCGCCTGGGATATCGCGGTGGTGGACTTGTGCCTCAAAGAAGGCAGTGGCGCCGGGGTGGTGGATTTTTGTCGCAACCGTCAGCCTGATCAGGCGCTGGTGGTGATGACCAACCAAAACGTGCTGCCGCTGTTGCAGCGCTGCAAACTGCTGGGGGCGGATGCTGTGTATGACAAGACAAGCGAGCTCGACGACATGGTGGCCTACTGCATTGGCATGGCCGTGGAAGGCGCAAGCGGCGTGGTGTGGCACTGACTCTGTCAGGCTGAAGCCTCACGGTGGCGAAGTGGGGCCGACAGGCGGGTTGCCCGATGAAGGGGCTGGTGGTGAAGCGGGTGGCGCAGCGCTTATCGCTGGCGGCCCTTCTGCCTGCGCGTTGGTCGCGGTTGTGGCTGCTGAGGGTGACATGTCGCGTGGGTTGCTGCGCGAGCCACCGGCTGCGGGTGGGCCCGCCACGCCTGTAGAACCTGCTCCGCTGTTCGGGTTCGTCGCAGAAGGCTCGGGCAAGGGCAGAGTGACCAGCAGTTCGCCGCCGGGGCTGGCGGCCAGTGCAACGTCTTTTTGGGTGAGCGACTTGATCACAAAGCCCGGCGCCAATTCTGCGCCCACGCTGTACGCACGCGGCGGCTTGCCATCCACGGCCACCAAAGCGGTGCCGCGTCCGCTGGCACTGGCAATCACACCCAACACCTTGAAGCGTTCGGCCGGGCCCAGGGGCGCAGTTTGTGTACGCGCTTGGGCGCCGAGCAACTTGCTGAGTGCCTCTGTTGAAGGTGGGGTTTCAGCTTGGCTTGATGCCGATGGCAGTGCAGTTGCGGAAGCCCGCAACGCGGCTTCGGGCTTGCCCTGGCGAAAGCGCAGCAGCGTGGCCTCCGTCCAATACGCGGCGGACAACAGCGCTGCACCGACCAGCACGGCCGTGGCCCAGCGCCGGCCTGTTTCGTTCTGCATATCAATCATGTGCCGGCCATCATCCATCAGGCCTGCGCCTGACTGCAAGCTCGACCAGCCTGCACGGTCCCGGCATCGCTGCTCGCTGCACAGCCTCGGCTTCACATTGATCGAGTTGATGGTGGTGCTGGTCATCATCGGCGTGCTGGCCGCGCTGATCGTGCCCAACGTGCTGGAGCGTGCAGACGACGCGCGCATCTCGGCGGCGCGCACCGATGTGAACAACATCATGCAGTCGCTGCGCCTTTACAGGCTGGACAACCAGCGCTACCCCACGACTGAACAAGGCCTACAGGCGCTGGTCGTCAAGCCCGACAAAACGCCGCAGCCCACCAACTGGAAAGCCTACCTGGAGCGCCTGCCCAACGACCCCTGGGGCCAGCCTTATGTGTACATGAACCCGGGTGAGCACGGCGAGATTGATGTGCTGTCTTATGGCGCCGACGGCAAGCCGGGCGGCGAGGGCAAGGATGCGGATGTGGGCAACTGGCAGTGATGCACGTGATGGCAGTGAAGGCCCCGCTCGCCTGCGCGGCGTGACGCTGCTGGAGTTGCTGGTGGTGGTCGCCGTGATGGCCCTGGCCACGGCCGGTGTGGGGCTGGCGATTCGCAGTAGCCCTGCCGCTCAACTGGAGCGCGAGGCCAGTCGTTTGATTGCCTTGCTGGAGGCCGGGCGTGCCGCGTCTCAGGCCAGCGGCGCGCCCGTGCGGTGGACGGCGACAGCAGAGGGTTTTCAGTTTGAGGGCGTGGCGCCTGAGTCCTTGCCGGACCGTTGGTTGGCGCCGGGTGTCGTGGTGCAAATAACAGGGCAGGCGCAGTCCGCGCAGCCGGCTGCAAGCCTGGTACTCGGCCCCGAGCCCGTCATAGGCGCACAGCAAGTGCAACTGAGTCATGCCGATGCGCCGGGTCAGTCGGTTCGCATCAGCACGGATGGACTGCGTCCTTTTGAGGTGAAGGCCGAGCCTTGAAACGTAAGCACACCAACGAGCCTGCTGGCTGGAGGGATGGGGGGCCGGGGGGGGGCGACCGATTTCTGGTACCCCAGTATGAGGACGACGCACCCCGGCCCCCCATCCCTTCGGCCAGCTGCCCCCAAGGCCCAATCCCGAGGCCATGGGGTCGCGCTAGGGGCTTTTCCCTTATCGAAGTCTTGGTGGCCATTGGCATGGTGGCGTTGGCCTTGACGGCCGGCCTGGGGGCGAGCATGGGCCTGACGCGGCAGGCCGAGCGCGAGCCGGAAGTTTTGCTGGCGCAGTTGTGTGCGCAAAACGCTTTGGCTGCCTTGCGTCTGGCGCGGCAGTTGCCAGAGGTGGGTGACACCAGCCAGATGTGCACTCAGGCAGGGCGCGAGCTTGAAGTGCGCGTGCAGGTGCAGCCCACGGCCCAGGCGGATTTTCGGCAGGTCAATGCGCAGGTGCGGCAGGCTGGGCCGTCGGCAGTGGGGCGCTCTGACCAGCAGGTGCTGTTGAGTCTGTCCACTGTGATGGGGCGCTACTGATGAGAGTGATGCGACGGGTGCGAGTGACCCGCACACAAAGTGCCACGCGCGGTTTCACGCTCATTGAAATGCTGGTGGCCTTGGCGGTGATGGCCTTGCTGGCCATCATGAGTTGGCGCGGGATCGACGCCATGCTGCGTGCGCGGCAAGTCACCGCCGACAACCATGCCGCGCTGCAAAGCCTGCAAGGCGGTCTGGCGCAGTGGCAGACAGATCTGGACGCCTTGGTGGAAACACCTTATGTGAACGCGGTGGAATGGGATGGCCGTGTGTTGCGGGTTTTGCGGCGCAACCCGGCAGGCGGCGCAGAGTCCTTGCAAGTGGTGGCCTGGGCGCTGGGGTCTGCGGGCGCTTCGGGCGCTTCGGGCGCTTCGGGCACTTCGGGCGAGGCAAGGAACTGGCTGCGCTGGCAATCAGCCCCGGTGCAAACGCGTGCCGACTTGCTAGGCGCCTGGGCTGACGCTGCAGCCTGGGGTGGGCGCGCCGACGGGGGCGCGGGCGAGCAGGTCGTTGCGGTGGTGCCTGTCGAGGCTGTGAGCCTGGCTTACTTTCGCGGTGGCCAGTGGGTCGCGGCCGACACCTTGCTGCGCTCAAGTGCTGGCGGCCAGCCCAGCCTGGGCGACTTGCCCGAAGGCTTGCGCCTGGTGCTGGAACTGCCGGCGGGCGGCTCCTTGCCCTTGCAAGGCGCGCTGCGCAGCGACTGGATCAACCCCTTGGCCGGCACTGCTCGCTGATGCAAGCCAAAGCCAGGTAGATCAAGGTAGAGCCAAGGAAAGCCCAGGACTTCATGCGTTCACTCCAGAGTTCTCAGCGCGGCGCTGCGCTGCTGGCGGCGCTGCTCACCGTGGCGCTGGTGGCGGTGTTTGCCAGCCAAGCCTATTGGCAGGCCTGGCGCGGCACTGAGCAAGAAAGCCTGGACCGCGTCCGCCTGCAAGGCAATTGGGTGATGCTGGGCGCGCTGGACTGGGCGCGCGCGCAGCTGCGCGAAGACGGCTTGATCAGCCCGCAGCTGGACCATGCAGGTGAGGCCTGGGCGCGGCCGGCCAATGAGCTGTCCTTGAACACCTTTTTGTCGGGTGGGACTGTAGAGCCCGTGCCTGACTTGGCCATGGCCCAGTCCAACCCGAACGAAGAAGCTGGCGCCCAACGTGCCTTCGTCAAGCTGCAACTGAGCGACGCGCAGGGCAAACTGAACGCCTTGAACCTGCTCCAGGGCGAGGCCTTGTCGCCCGCCTGGCTGCGCATTTTCGAGCGTCTTTTTGAATCGCTGAATCTGCCGCCAGAGCAACTGACACTGCTCGCCGAGCGCCTGCGTCTGGCCCATGCGTCCATAGGCGGCGGGGCTCAGGGCGCGACTGCCTCGCTGGTACCGCAGCAAGCCGCGCAGTTGGCCTGGCTGGGCTTGGAGCCCGCCACGCTGGCAGCCTTGCAAGCGCATGTGACATTGCTGCCCGCCCGCACGCCGGTCAACCTCAACAGCGCCAGCACGGAGGTCTTGATGGCCCTGGTGCCCGGCTGGCAGCGGCCTGACGCGGAGAAGCTGGTGGCGCAGCGCCAGCGCAAGCCCTTGCAGTCGGTGGCCGAGGCCAGTCTGGGCGCTTTGCCCAACGACGGCCTGTACAGCGTCAACTCCCGTTTTTTTGAGTTCCAGGCGAGCTTCAGGCTGGGCGCCGTGCAGCGCATGGAGAACGCCCTGTTACAGCGCGACGCTGGCGATGTGCGAACCTTGTGGCGCCGGCCGGGCATGCCGTCAATGCTGCCGAGCGCGCCGCGCCAGACCCCTTCATGAGCACCCTCATCATTTACCTGCCGCTCGAAGCCGCTGTGGCCGACACCGAGTTTGACTACGCCATCACGCCCGACGGCGTTGTGATCAGCGAGCAAGGCCGCGCACAGGCTCACGCGCTGCCTGCTGTGCCAGGTGCCGAGCGCGTGGCCGTGGCGCCAGCGCGCGCGCTGTCGTGGCACAGCGCCACCTTGCCTGAAGGCATGAACGCCGGCTCCAGCCGCCTGCGCGCCGTGCTCGACGGCTTGCTTGAAGACCAGCTGCTGGACGAGCCCGGCCGTATGCACTTTGCGCTGCCGCCCAACGTGCATGCGGGCGAGCCGCAATGGGTCGCGGCCTGCGACCGGCGCTGGCTGGCCATGGCCTACCAAAGGCTGGAAGCCGCAGGCCGGCAGGTCAGTCGCGTGGTGCCCGAGTGGGGGCCGCCCGGCCACAGCCTGCGCCTGCACGCGAGCGGTGATGCCGACGATCCGCAGTTGCTGGTGTGCAGCGAATCCGGCGTGAGCCAGATGCCGCTGGCTGGCGTGACGCTGGAGGCACTGACGATGCTCAGCCCCGCGCAGTCTGAGGCAGAGGCTGCCGTGGCGCCAGCCGTCAGCGCCGAGCCTGCCTTGGTCGACATGACCAGCCATGCGCTCGGCTGCCCCGTGCTGCCGCTGACGCGTGAAGAGCGTTGGCTGCGCGCCATCACCTCAAGCTGGGATTTGTCCAAGCGTTTGCAGATGCGAAAGCGCGCCAACCGCGCCCGCATGGAGTGGCTGCGTGCGCCGCGCTGGCGCCCGGCGCGCTGGGCGGCGGTGGCCGTGGTGGCGCTCAACCTGCTGGGCCTGAACGCGCTGGCCTGGGTGGAGCGGCAGCAGCAAAACGCCAAGCAAGACTGGATGGCGCAAACGCTGCGCCGCAACTTTCCGCAGCTGCCTGCCGTGGTGGACGCACCGGCGCAAATGGCGCGGCAGGTGCAGCTCTTGGCCGAGGCCACTGCGCAGCCGCAAGCGGGCGACCTGGACGTGATGCTGGGGGCGCTCAGCCAAAACCTGCCGCCGGGTCAAAGCCTGCAAGCCATCGAGTTCAACAGCGGCCAGTTGCGTGTGCGCGGACTGACGCTGACTGCTGCGCAGCTCGCGGCGCTCAGCAGTCAGTTGCAGGCGCGCCGCTATGCGCTGAGCACGGACGGGGCCGTCTTGCTGATGCGGGACCTGTCAACAAACCCGGCAACTGTAGGCGCCAAGCGTGCGGTTCGCCCATGAGGTTGCGACGCAAACGGGTGGAAGCGGCGGCCCGGCAAGATCCGAACGGTGTGGATGGCGCCAACCCGCCTGCGCCTGTGCGCACGGGTGTTCAGGCGAGTGGCGAGGGCCGTCTGACGCCTGTGACGCGTATGTCGCGCATGGGGGATGCCTTCGCCAAACGGATTGCAGCGCTCAATCAGCGCGAGCAAAGGCTGCTGACCGCGGGTTCCGTCATCTTGTTGGTGACGCTGGTGATCGGGCTTGGCGTGCTGCCGGCCTGGCGCAGCTTGCAGCAAGGCCCTGCGCGGCAGCAGGCGCTGAACGCGCAAATAGCGCGTGTGGCGCAACTCGAAGCGCAGGCGCAGGCCCTGAAATCCAGGCCGCAATGGAGCAGTGCAGAAGCCGGCGCCAAATTGCAAGCCAGCAGTGCGGGATTGGCTGCACCAGCAGGCGGCGCCGGCGCGTTGAAAGGAGCGACAGCCGAACCCTTGCAACTGAGTCTCGGCCCTCAGCAAGCCAACGCCACCTTGCGCGCCTTGCCCGCCGACACCTTGGCCGCCTGGCTGGCTGTGGCGCGCGACGAGGCCCATGCCGTGCCCAAGGAAGCCAAGCTCACCCGCGAACCAACCACGCCCGACGGTGCAGACCGCTGGAGCGGCACGCTGGTGATGCAGCTACCGCCTTGAACGTTAGCTGGCGCGCTTGACGTACCAGCTCTATCTCACCAGTTGATTGAGCTGAATGATGGGCAGCATCACCGCCAGCACGATCACCATCACGGCTGCGCCCATGGCCACGATCAGAAGCGGCTCGAGGATGGTCGCCAGGTTGAGTGCGCGGCGCTGCACTTCCGTGCTCAGCTGCTTGGCCGCGCGGTCCAGCATCACGGGTAGCTCGCCGGTCTGCTCGCCCAGGCGGGCGAACATGCTGAGCAGACCCGGAAAGCGCTTTTTTTGCGCCAGCGCCAGGCCCAGCGGCGCGCCTTCACGCACGCGCACCAGTGTGTCCAGCGCATCGCTGCGCATCGCCTGGTTCGACAGCGTTTCAGCCGCGGCTTGCAAGGCCTTCAAGATGGGCACGCCCGCGCCCACCAGTAGGGCCAGCGTGCCGGCAAAGCGCGCCGCGTTGTAGTTGCGCGCCAACCGTCCGATCAAAGGCAGATGCAGCCAGCCGGCGTCAAAGCGCTCGCGCAACGCGGGCCTGCGTAGCGCCAGACGTGTGGCCACAAACAGCGCGGTCAATGCGGCAAGCAAGACCAAACCCCAGTCGCGCACAAAGTCGCTCAGCGAGAGCAGCGCCACCGTCAAAAACGGCAGTGCGCGTTTGCTGCCCAGGAAAACGCTGGCCACTTGCGGCACCACATAGCTCACCAAAAACAGCACGATGAGCACGGCGACCGCGGTGACGATGGCCGGGTAGAGTGCCGCGCCTATGAGCTTGCCGCGCAGGTTCTGGCCTTCTTCCAGGTCATCGGCTAAGCGCTGCAAGACCAGGCCCAGCTTGCCGCTGGACTCGCCCGCGCTGACCACGCTCACGTAGATGGCCGGGAACTCGGCCGGGTGCTGCGCCAGCGCGGCGGCAAAGGATGCACCGGCGTTGACTTCAGCGCGCAGCGCGGCCATGAGTTGCGCCTGGCGCGGCACTTCGGCTTCCTCGCTCAAAGCACTTAGCGCGCGTTCAATTGGCAAGCCGGCTGCCACCAGCCCCGCCAACTGCCGCGTCCACACGCTGAGCGCTGATGTGCTGAACGTGCGGCCTGCGAGGATGGGCCGTTTCCAGAAAGGCAACTCAGCGTCGGGCGCCGTGCCTTGTTTGCCGCCTTGCCCCGTCATGCGGCTGGCTGTGCCGGCCTTGCGTGACTTGGCTGGCCGCTCGCCCCCGCCCACCGGCTCGACCCGCAGCGGAATCAGCGTCTGCGCTCGCAGCACGGTGCGTGCCGTGCGCGGCGTGTCGGCTTCCACCACGCCTTTGCAGAGCTGACCTTGCAGATTGAGTGCTTCGTAGGAATAAGCCGTCATGAACCGGTCGCTGCCATCGGGGCGGCGTTTCTCGTTTTAGTCTCGGGTGACGCGCGCCACTTCTTCGGCCGAGGTGATGCCCGCTGCCACCAGCCGCTGTGCATCTTCCCGCATGAGGGTCATGCCGCCTTGCAGGGCAAGCGCCCGTATCTCTGCCTCCGATTTGCCATTGTGGATTTGCGCCCGCAGAGGATCGTCGGCCACCAGCAACTCAAACACGCCGGTGCGGCCCGCGTAGCCGCTCTTGGCGCATTCACTGCAGCCCGCGCCGCCGCAGTGTGTGCAGAGCTTGCGCACCAGGCGCTGTGCCAGCACGCCCAGCAAAGACGAGCTGAGCAAGAAAGCATCCACGCCCATGTCCGTCAGCCGCGTCACGGCGCTGGACGCATCGTTGGTGTGCAGCGTGGCCAAGACCAAGTGACCGGTGAGCGAGGCTTGAATCGCGATCTGCGCGGTTTCGAAATCGCGAATCTCACCAATCATGATGACGTCCGGGTCTTGCCGCAGGATGGCGCGAAGCGCCTTGGCAAAGTCCAGATCGATGCGTGCGTTCACCTGCGTTTGCCCCACGCCCGGCAGCTCGTACTCGATCGGGTCTTCCACCGTCATGATGTTGCTGAGCGTGGCGTCGAATTGGCTGAGCGCGGCATACAGCGTGGTGGTTTTACCCGAGCCGGTCGGGCCTGTGACGAGCACGATGCCGTGCGGCTGACCCAGCAGTTTGTTAAAGCGCTGCAAGGTGGCGCCTTCCATGCCGACAGCGGCCAGGCTGAGCTTGTTGCCACTCTTGTCGAGCAAGCGCAGCACGGCGCGCTCGCCATGGGCGTTGGGCAATGTGCTCACGCGCACGTCCACCGCGCGCGTGCCGATGCGCAGCGAAATGCGGCCGTCTTGCGGCAGTCGCTTTTCGGCAATGTCGAGGTCGGCCATGATTTTCAGACGCGAGATCAGCGCGGCATGCAGTGCGCGGTTGGGCTGCACCACTTCGCGCAGCGTGCCGTCCACCCGAAAGCG